>NZ_JBEZCZ010000007.1:67010-265766 GCF_040647875.1 Micromonospora sp. NPDC049230 | reverse complement strand
ACCGGCACATCGAACCGGCGCGCCCGGCTGATCAGCGGATCCCGGTACGCCCAGCGGGTGTTCGTCGCGTCGACCACCGTGAGCAGTCGCCGACTGCCACAGCCCGACGCTGCTGCGTCGCCGGCTGACCGCCCTGCGGGACCGGCTGACCGCCGAGCTGGGCCCGTTGGACGCGCCACCGGTCGAGGACTGCCTGCCCGCGTTCACCGGGTTCGCCGGGCGGGTCGCGATCGTCGACGAGACCTGGCTCGCCGGGGCACTGCGCGCCGGCACCTGCGTCTTCGAGGGCGCGCAGGGGGTGCTGCTCGACGAGTGGCACGGCTTCCACCCGTACACGACGTGGAGCACCACCACGTTCGCCAACGTCGACGGCCTGCTCACCGAGGCGGGCCGGCCCGGCGACGTGACCCGGATCGGGGTGCTCCGGATCGTCACCACCCGGCACGGGCACGGCCCGCTGGTGACCGAGGACCCCAGCCTGCCGTTCACCGACCACCACAACGCCACGAACCCGTGGCAGGGCCGGTTCCGGTTCGGCCACTTCGACGCGGTCGCCCACCGGTACGCGCTCGCGGCGGCCGGCGGGGTGGACGGCCTGGCGCTGACCCATCTCGACCTCGCCGGCCCGGAGCTGCGGATCTGCCGCCGCTACGACACCACCGACCGGCTCGACCCCGGCCCGCCCGGCGACCTGGACCGACAGGCCGCGCTCACCGCCCGCCTGCTGCGCTCCCGCCCGATCTACGACGCCCCACCGCCCAACTGGGCCGAGGCGATAAGTACGGAGCTGGCCACCCCCGTGGTGCTGACCTCACAGGGCCCCACCGCCAACAACAAAACCCCACACGGCCCGCTCCTAGCCCCACCAGCCCTGGTCCACGCCCCCTAACCACCCCACCCCGTCCTCACCCCGCCCCGCCCTGCCCGCCCTGCCCGCCGTGGAGGTCATACCGCCGCTTCGGCACCGGGACGGGTCGTGGCCGGCGAGCATGGGGGCATGGACTCCGCGCTCGACCTGCTCCGACAGCTCGTCACCTCACCATGGGTGTACCTGCTGATCTTCGGGCTCACGGCGGTCGACGCGTTCTTCCCGGCCGTACCCGGCGAGGCAGCCGTCATCACCGCCGCGGTGCTCTCCACCGGCGGCAATCCCCACCTGGCGGCGGTGATCGCCGCCGCCGCGGTGGGCGCCTGCGCCGGCGACCACATCTCCTACGCCATCGGGCGTGGCGGCGGCGCGAACCGGCTCGCCGGGTTTCCCGACGGCAGTCGCCGGCGGGCCAGCTCCGAGTGGGCCCGACGCGCCCTGAACCGGCGCGGCGGGCTGATCCTGACCACCTCCCGGTACCTGCCGGGCGGCCGGACCGCGGTCACCCTCACCATGGGCGCGGTGCGCTATCCCCGACGGTCGTTCCTGCTGTACGACAGCATCGCGACGATCACCTGGGCCCTGTACTGCGGGCTGCTCGGCTACTTCGGTGGGCTGGCCTTCGAACGCCACCCCATCAAGGGCGTCCTCGCCGGGCTCGGCCTCTCGGTGCTCGTCACGCTGGGTATCGAGGGCATCCGCTGGGTACGGCACCGGGTGCACCGCCGCGCCTCCTCCCGGCACTGACCGGGCTCGGGCCAGCTCAGAGCAGGTCGGCGTCGTACACCAGGATCGCGAGCTGGACCCGGTTGCCGACGTGGAGTTTCGCCAGCGCCCGGCTGACGTGCGCCTTCACTGTGGCCTCGCTCATCGCCAACCGCCTGGCGATCTCCGCGTTGCCGTGCCCGCGCGCCACCTCCCGGACGATCTCCAACTCCCGCGTGGTGAGCGGGGCCAGCCGCTCGCGGGCCCCCTCCCGCCGGGCCGGTCCACGCTCGGCGAACGAGCTGATCAGACGCCGGGTGACAGTCGGTGCGAGCATCGCGTTACCGGCGGCCACAGTGCGGACGGCGACGGCCAGCTCCCGGGGCGGGGTGTCCTTGAGCAGGAAGCCGACCGCCCCGGCCCGCAGCGCCCGGTGCACGTACTCATCGAGGTCGAAGGTGGTCAGCATGATCACCTTCGGCCCGGCGGCGACCACGTCGGGCGCGACGGTCAGCCCGTCGACGCCCGGCATCCGCACGTCGAGCAGCACCACGTCGGGACGTAACCGTTGGGCCTGCTCCAGCGCGCCAGCGCCGTCCGCCGCCTCGCCCACCACCGTGATGTCCTCGGCCGCCTCCAGGATCAGCCGCAGCCCGGCGCGGACCAGTTGCTCGTCGTCGACCACCACCACCCGGATCACGCCGCACCCGCCAGCGGGATCAGGGCGCGAACCAGGAAGCCGCCGTCCACGGGCGTCGCCTCCAGCCGACCGCCGAGCAACTCCACCCGCTCACGTAGCCCGAGCAGCCCCTGCCCGGCGCCGGGCAGGGGCTGGCCGCCCCCGGACGGGCCGTTACGGACCAGCACCTCCAGCCCGTCGGGCAGATAGCGCAGGCACACTGTCGTCTCGGCGTCGGTGGCGTGCTTGCGCACGTTCGTCAGCGCCTCCCGGACCACCCGGTACGCCGTACGCCCCACAGTCGCCGGCAGCGCCGACACCACTCCCTCGTCCCGCCGGTGCACCCGCAGCCCGGCGGCACGGGACTCCCCGATCAGCTCGTCCAACGCGTCGAGACCTCGCTGCGGCAGCACGGCCGGATCGGCCTGTCGCAGCACACCCAGCACCTCACGCAGGTCGGTGAGCGCCTCCCGACCGGTCGTCCGGATCAGCGCGGCGGCCTCGACGGTCGCCGGGTCGTCCGCTGTCACCTCCAGCGCCCCGGCATGCACCACCATCAGCGAGACCCGGTGCGCCACCACATCGTGCATCTCGCGGGCGATCCGGGTCCGCTCCTCGGCGCGCACCCGGTCGGTGTGGGCCTCCTGCTCGCGTTCCAGCCGCTCGGCCCGGTCGCGCAGTGCGACGAGCGTGTCCCGGCGTGCCCGCACCCAGAGGCCGAACACCAACGGCAACCCGACCAGACCGGTGGCGAGGAAGAGGACGTTGCCGGCGGTGGCGGTGGTGATCCGGCGTACGCCGCCGACCGCCAGCCCGACGAGCACCCCACCGGCCAACACCACTGCCGCACCGACGAGGTAGCCGGCGAGCCGCCGGCCACGCAGCCGCAGGCCCGCCTGGTACGACGCGACCACCCCGGCCGCCGCGGCGACGAGCACCAACCAGCCGGCCGCCGCGGCCAGGAACAACGGCCAGCGGCGGGTCCGGATCACGCTGACGGCCCAGCCCGAGGCCACCGCGAGCACCAGCACGACAGCGCCCGGCAGCGGCGAGCGGACCCCGAGGTCACCTGTCGCACTGGCCCAGACAGCCATGGCGACCAGGACGGCGAGCAGCAGCGGGGCGTACCGCTTGACGACCCGCCGGACGGCGACGGCGCTGGTGGCCACGCTGCGAGCGTAGGGCGTCGGCGGCGGCTCGGGTCGCCCCGCGCGTCGAACCCGGGTGCGCTGGGGGATTACCCCTACCCGCCGTCCGGGCCGAATGCGACCTAAGTAGTGGCACCCGGCTGACCACTGGCCGATGGCGGGAGCCGCCACCCGTACCAGCATCGGGGCATGGATCTGCTCGACCTGCTGCACGAGACGATGTCCTCGCCCTGGGTGTATCTGGCGATCTTCGCGATCGCGGTGCTCGACGGCTTCTTCCCGGTCGTGCCGAGCGAGACGGCGGTGATCACCGCTGGGGTGTTCGCGGCCTCCGGCGTGCCGTACCTCCCCGCGGTGATCCTGGTGGCCGCCACCGGAGCGCTGGTCGGCGACCACATCTCGTACGCCATCGGGCGGGGTGGTGGCGCGCGACTGCTCGACCGGCTCCCACCCGAGGGTCGGCGCAGGCGCGCCATCGAGTGGGCGCGTCGGGGGATCGCCACGCGGGGAGGACTCATCCTCACTGTGGCCCGCTACGTGCCGGGCGGCCGGACGGCGGTCACCCTCACCATGGGCGCGGTGCACTACCCCCGGCGGCGGTTCCTCGCCTTCGACGCGCTCGCCGCAGGCTCGTGGGGGCTCTACTCCGGGCTGGTGGGCTACCTCGGCGGGCTGGCCTTCGAGCAGGATCCGTTGCGCGGCCTCCTCCTCGGTCTGGGCCTCGCGCTGTCGGTGACGACGATCGTCGAGGTGGTCCGATGGCTCGGCAGGCGTCGCCGAGCCGCGCGGTCGGCGTCGACGACCGAGCCGGTGAGCCGGGTGCCGGTGCGCTGACCTCGGGCGGCCGGGGCCGGTGCTCCGACCTCGGGGCGGTCAGTCGGCGGCCGGGAGCCAGACGACGCCGTGCAGGAGTTGGCCGGCACCCTGCCAGGCCACGTTCATCATCCGGGTGGCGGTCTTCTCCGGGTCGGCCTCCGGGTGGTCCGCGAGCCAGTCGGCCAACGACTCGGTCGCGCCGACCAGGGCGTACGCCACGACCTCCAGGTCGACGGCGGTGATCTCACGGCCCTCGGCGCGCAGGGCGTGGTCGAGCATCCCGGCGACGACCTCGACCATCCGGGCCCGCATGGTGGCCAACTCGCCGGCGAACGGCTGCTCACCGCGAGCCTGCCGGTAGAGCACCGCCCAGCCGTCGCGGTGCGCGCCAACGAAGCCGAAGAACGCCCTCAGCCCTCGCCAGAGCCGAACGTCGGCCGGCAGGTCGGGGGCGGCGGCCCCGGCGATGGCCTGCATCATCCGGGTGCCCTCCCGATGCAGGCAGGCGACGAAGAGCTCCTCCTTGGTGCCGAGGTACGCGTACACCATGGGCTTGGAGATGCCCGCATCCTCCGCGATCTCGTCCATGCTGGCGGCATGGAAGCCCCGCCGAGAGAAGACCTTGACTGCCGCGTCAAGCATCTGCTGCTCACGGACAGCACGTGGCAGGCGCTTGAAGGCAGGCGGGGTGGACACCTTGCGAGCATACCTACTCGTGCGTAGGGTTACGCACGAGTAGCCAATTCTTCCGGAAGGCGCACCTGATGACTGACTTCGACCCGGCCACCTTCGCCAACGTGGGCCCCAAGGAGTTCGCCCAGTTGGTCAAGTCCACCCCGGACGACAAGATCGCCCAGGTGATGTCCGGTGACATGCGCGGCAAGATCCTGGGCGAGGTGTTCGGCCGGATGCCGTCGCTGTTCCGCGCGGACCGGGCCGGCTCCACCAACGCGGTCATCCACTGGGTCATCACCGGTCGCCCCGACGGTGGCAGCGACACCTACGAGGTGGTCATCGCCGACAGCACGTGCGTGGTGAACGAGACTCCGCAGCACGACCCGAAGCTGAGCCTGACCATGGGCCCTGTCGAGTTCCTGAAGATCGTCTCCGGTGGCGCCAACCCGGTGATGATGTTCATGACCGGCAAGCTGAAGGCCAAGGGTGACCTCGGTCTCGCCGCCAACATCGCCAACCTGTTCGACATCCCCAAGGCCTGACATGGCCGAGTTCTCGCTCGACCTGAACGAGGAACAGCGGGATCTGCGCGACTGGGTGCACGGCTTCGCCGCCGAGGTCGTGCGCCCGGCCGCCGCCGAGTGGGACGAACGCGAGGAAACCCCGTGGCCGGTGATCCAGGAGGCCGCCAAGGTCGGCCTCTACGGCTTCGAGTTCCTCGCTACCTGCTGGGCCGACCCCACCGGGCTCTCCCTCCCGATCGCCAGCGAGGAACTCTTCTGGGGTGACGCCGGCATCGGCCTCTCCCTCTTCGGCACCTCGCTCGCCATCGCCGCCATCTACGGTGCCGGCACTCCGGACCAGCTTGTCGAATGGGTGCCGCAGTGCTTCGGCGACGCCGACTCGCCGGCCGTCGCCGCGTTCTGCACCAGCGAGCCGGAAGCCGGCTCCGACGTCGGCGCGATGCGCACCCGCGCCGTCTACGACGAGGCCACCGACGAGTGGGTGCTGACCGGGCAGAAGGCGTACGCCACGAACGGCGGGATCGCCGGAGTCCACGTGGTCACCGCCTCGGTCGACGCCACACTCGGCTCCCGAGGCCAGGCGGCGTTCGTCGTACCCCCGGGCACCCCCGGCCTGGCCGCCACCCGCAAGCTGCGCAAACTCGGCCTGCGCGCGTCACACACCGCCGACGTCTTCCTCGACGGAGTCCGCGTGCCCGGCCGCTGCCTGCTCGGCGGCCGGGACGCCCTGCTGGAACGCCTCGACCGGGCCCGCTGCGGCCAGCGGGCCACCGGGCAGGCCGCGATGCGCACCTTCGAACTGTCCCGACCCACTGTCGGCGCGCAGGCGCTCGGCGTGGCACGGGCCGCCTACGAGTACGCCCTGGACTACGCGAAGGACCGGGTCCAGTTCGGACGCCCGATCATCGAGAACCAGGCTGTCGCGTTCGCGCTTGCCGACATGCGGATGGAGATCGACGCGGCGCGGCTGCTGGTCTGGCGCGCGTCGTGGATGGGCCGCAACAACCGCCCGTTCACCGCTGGCGAGGGGTCGATGTCGAAGCTCAAGGCCGGCGAGGTGGCGGTGTCGGTCACCGAGAAGGCGGTGCAACTGCTCGGCGGGGCGGGTTTCCTGCGTGACCACCCTGTCGAGCGCTGGTACCGCGACGCCAAGATCTACACCATCTTCGAGGGCACCTCCGAGATCCAGCGGCTGGTCATCTCCCGGGCGATCTCCGGACACCGCATCTGAGCTGGCTCACCCAGCCTGCCCCGAACACCCTTTGCAGGGGAACGAATTCCCGCCTCAGGGGGTGCTCCCCCAGGATTTCCGGAGGAGTTCGCGTAGGCCCGTCATGCCGGCCCGGCAACAACTACTGTTGCCGGGCGGGTGGACTGCGTCGGAGGTTGCGCACCTGCGCGGACAACAAGGCCGCGAGGCAGGACAGCACAATCAGCCCGCCGGCGCCGATGAGGGTTTCTCGAACGCCGATGGCATCGGCGATCGGGCCCGCGACCGCGAGCCCGACAGGGCCGAGGGCCAGTGAGCCGAGCATGTCGTAGGCGCTGACCCGAGACAGCGATTCTTGCGGTATATGGGTCTGTAGTCCTGTGTCCCAAAACACGCCGGAGATGTCGGCGCAGATGCCCATGCAGAAGGCTGCGGCGACGATGATCCACAGTTGCGCCGGCCCGGCAAGCAGGAACAACGGCAAGCAGAATCCGAATGCCGCGACGACGACTGTCCGCATCGGGTAGACGGGACGCATCCGCAGCGCCACGAACGAGCCCACCAGCAGGCCCGCCGACAATGCTGCTGCGATCGCGGCCCACGCCGCCGCGCCACCAATATATTGCTTCGCGACGATCGGGCCGAGCACGTTGAAACCGCCGGTGAAGCAGGCGTTGACGACCGCGGCCGCGACCACGATCACCCAGACCCACTGTCGAGAGCTGAACTCATGCCAACCATGCCGGAGATCTTCGAGCATCGTCGAACGTTCGGCCCGTAAAGTGTGCGCGACACTAACGCCGGCGAGCAGTGCCGCAGACAGGAAGAATGAGGCGGCATCAACCAGCAGGGCCCAACCAGGCCCTACGGTAGCGACCAGGACGCCAGCGATCGCTGCGCCGACTATGTTGGAAAAGTTGACCGAGATCCGAAGCAGAGCGTTCGCCGACTGCAGGTGGGGCGTCTTGACGAGTTGCGGGACGAGTCCGGCCGAGGCTGGCATGAGGAAGGCCAGCGACGCGCCGTTGAGCACCTCCAGCCCTACGACGACCCCGAGGTGCACGGAATCGGTGAGGAACAAGATGGCAACAATCACCTGCGTTGTTCCGGCCAGCAGCTCGGCCGTCATCATCACCGCGTAGCGCGGCAGCCGGTCGGCCACCACGCCTGCGACGATCAGAAACACGACCTGCGCCACTGACCGGCCGAGCAGCACCAGCCCGAGTGTCGTCGCCGTTGCGCCGGGCAGGGACAACACCGCAAAGGCGAGGGCGACCGGAGCAACCGCATTCCCAAGTGCGGAGACGGTCCGAGAGGCGAACAGCAGACGAAATGAGCGATCCCTCAGCGCTTCAAACCTGTCCGGCATTCCGGTAACCTACCCCCGCTCGCAACCGGCGGGGCCTCGAGGAAATGTGTCGCCACAGCGCCGGCGACTAGTGCGGCAGCCGCCATCGGCTGGCTGGCCAGGGCGTATTCGCGGCCGAGTCGGGTGTCTTGGTGGAGCCAGCGTGAGTGGGCTGGGTAGCGGCGACGCCAACTGTGTTCAGTGGTGGGCTTGGCCGGGCGGTGCGAACACGACCGCAGACGCCCCACCAGATCGGCCCGCACCAACTGCACACGTCCGAGCGACTACCTGGCAGCCGCAGCAGTCCTCGATTCTGCTGTCTCAAGACGTGGTCAGCAGGGCGGCTAGCCCCATCTCACCCACACCGTCCACCCTGGCCGGACGGCCGATGGCGGCTGCCGGGCCAGAATCCATCGAGCGCGGGGCGTGGATTGGTTACGGGACCATTTCCGCGCGCTTGCGCAGGACATGCAGCTTGCCGTCCCGGTCGAACACGAAAGGTGTGTTATAGGTAGGATCATAGCGCTCTTTAAAGAGCGCCAAGGATATTGGGTACGCCCAGCTAGGCACCTTGAAACGACAGACGTCGTAGAGCGGGAAGTCTTCGACCTCAGCGTCTCTCATAATGTTGACGATGCCGACCTCGTCGGCTTTGTGGCCGTTGAGCTTCCGATAGTCCCAGTAGAACACTGGCGTGTTCAGAGTGATCAAGCCGTTGGTGTTGATTGGACGATGGGCCACTCCCATCGGAATCACAAGCCGCTTGGACGTGTCTGGATGCGCAGTAATTTCAAAGTGGTTCCCGGCAGTGCGTGAACCTCTGCGACAATCAACAAAGGGCAGAACGATGGGCTTGTCGTCACTCTTCGCGACGAAGGTCAACTGGTCATCCGAGGTCAGGTGGATGCCCCAGACCCGATATTCGGTGTCATGGCCACTTTTACGAACTACGAGATTCGTGATCTTGTCTCCAGACAAGACACTCGAGTGAGGCCCAGTTTGTAGGTCAACGTTGCGAACCCACCGAAGACCCTCGATCTCGTCGTAGGTTTCTATAGTCGTTTCCCAGCTCATGGCACAAACTCCAAGTCGAGATCCTGTAGACGTAAAAACAATATCAATGCTGAACTCATGGCACGAACCACAAGCTCAGCATTGACATGTTTGTGAACGACTGCCCGGAAGTTCGGGCAGCAGCCATCTGGCCGGAACTCAGCTCCTGGTGAGCTCGAATCCATGCTTGGCTGCGTCGTTGACGAGGGTCCGATACTCGGCTTCGGACAGTTCGGGAGCACACAGGCGCTCAACGAGGACGGCATTCACCCCTTGAGCAACAGGCGTAAACCCAGGCATGAGGCCAATCACACGGGTGCGCTTCAGCAGGGCTTTCAGCATCTTCGGCTCCTCTGCGGGATCTCGGCAGCTAAGTCCAGTGAAAGAAACTCGACGTTGTGCGTCGAGAATCCCTGGCACTTATAGACGTGAGTCTAACTGAGCATTACGCACGGTGCAAGTGCCGTAGCAGCGCGATGGCGTAGCCGATCGGCTACGCCGATCGGCGTGCCTTTGATCATTATTTAGGGACGAGTCCGGCCCTCTGCGAAGGCGCAAAAGCGGTGGATACGCGTTGATGATCATGGATTAGCGCCGAACCCCGCCGGATACGGAATGCACGGCAGCCTGGTTTTTCGCCCTCCCGAGGATCGCGCCCCGGGCTGCCACCAGCCGCCGAATGGCTCGTTCGAAGTGATCACTGAGACGTGCGGGGTGTCCGATGTGATCGCGACGGTTCGCGACGATTCCGGTGCGGCAGTGATCATTCCGACAGCGAACTGCCGGTGCGAACAAGTGGAGGCCGTCAGGTCACGGACGCGTGACAACCAGCCGCCGGTTGGCGGGTCCCAGAATTCGCCTTATGGGCGCGCTCATTATTGGGCCATGCGCGCTACACGACGAAGGGGCTCGTTGACGTGGCCGAGGCGGAGCTGCGTGAGATCGTCCCGAACGTGGCGGTCCACCAGCGCGAGGAGCGGTTTCCGTTCTGCGCCAGCGGCCCTCTCGTCCGCAGGGTCTCCCGCCTGGCCGGTACACCCGTCAGGACGGTTCATAGGCGAGGTTGGGTCGCAGCCACCGCTCGGCGTCGGCGACGCTGGTGGCGCGGCGGGCGGCGTAGTCCTCGATCTGGTCCTTGCCGACACGGCCTACCGTGAAGTATTTCGCCGCCGGGTTGGCGAAGATCAGCCCGCTGACGCTGGCTGCCGGCGTCATCGCGAAGGACTCCGTCAGGCCGATGCCGAGCTCGGCGGCCTTCAGCAGGTCGAACAGTTCCCGCTTCTCGCTGTGGTCCGGGCTGGCGGGATAGCCGAGCGCCGGTCGGATGCCCCGGAAGCGTTCGGCGTGCAGGTCGGCGAGGTCCGGTGTGGCGTCTGGTTCGAACCAGTCGCGGCGGGCCTTCAGGTGGATGTACTCGGCGAAGGCTTCGGCAAGCCTGTCGGCCAGCGCCTTGACCATGATCGCGCGGTAGTCGTCGTGCTGGGCCTCGTAGTGCGCGGCCAGGGAATCGGCGCCGTGGATGGTCACGGCGAAGCCACCCAGGTGGTCACCGTCGGGGGACACGTAGTCGGCCAGGCAGCGGTTGTCGCGGCCGGCCGGTTTGACCGTCTGCTGCCGCAGCATCGGCAGGCGCACCCCGTTGCCGAGGACGATGTCGTCGCCCTCGGAGTGCGCGGGCCAGAAGCCGTAGACGCCTCGGGCCTGGAAGGAATCGTCCTTCGTGATCTTGTCCAACAGGGTGTTGGCATCGTCGTAGAGCTCGCGGGCGACCGGCTGATCCAGGATCGCCGGGAACTTGCCCTTGAGTTCCCAGGCCAGAAACAGGAACTGCCAGTCGATCATCTCGCGCAGCTCCGGAAGGGTGGGCTGCACCGTCCGCCGGCCGGTGAAGGCCGGGGTCGGCAGGTCGCTGAAGTCGACCTCCTCGCGGTTGGCGCGAGCCTCAGCCAGGCTGAGCATCGGCTGGGAGCGCCGGTTGGCATGCGCCTCGCGCAACTGCTCCTGCTCGACGCGGTTGGCGCGGTCCAGCTCGCGGGCCCGACCATCGTCGAGCAGGTCGGACACCACGCCGACGACCCGGGACGCGTCGAGCACGTGCACTGTCGTGCCCTCGTACGAGGGGGCGATGCGGACGGCTGTGTGTTGACGCGATGTCGTGGCCCCGCCGATCAGCAGGGGCATCTTGAGGCCGCGGCGCTGCATCTCGGCGCCGACTGCGACCATCTCGTCCAGCGATGGCGTGATCAGGCCGGACAGGCCGATGGCGTCAGCGCCCTCGGCGACAGCCGTGTCCAGAATCCGGCCGGCCGGAACCATCACGCCCAGGTCGATGACCTCGTAGCTGTTGCAGCCCAGGACCACGCCGACGATGTTCTTGCCGATGTCGTGCACATCGCCCTTCACTGTCGCCAGCACGACCTTGCCCTGCCCGCGGCCCGGGTCGATCCGCCCCTCCAGGCGGGCCTGCTCCTTCTCGGCTTCCATGAACGGTTCGAGGTAGGCGACCGAGCGCTTCATCACCCGGGCGCTCTTGACCACCTGCGGCAGGAACATCTTGCCGGCGCCGAACAGGTCGCCGACGATCTTCATTCCGTTCATCAGCGGACCCTCGATGACATCGAGGGGTCGGGCCAGGCCCTGCCGGGCCTCCTCGGTGTCCTGTTCGATGAAGTCGACGATGCCGTGGACCAGCGCGTGCGACAGCCGCTCGTGCACCGGCGCCTCGCGCCAGGAGAGGTCGACCGCACGCTTCGTGCCGGAACCGGTAACTGTCGACGCGAAGGCGACCAGGCGGTCGGTGGCGTCCGGGCGCCGGTCGAAGATCACATCCTCGACGAGTTCGACGAGGTCGGCGGGGATATCGGCGTACACGGCGAGCTGGCCGGCGTTGACGATGCCCATGTCCAACCCGGCGCGGACAGCGTGCAACAGGAACGCCGAATGCATGGCCTCGCGAACCACGTCGTTGCCTCGGAAGGAGAACGACAGGTTGGAGATGCCGCCGCTGGTGCGGGCACCCGGGCAGCGCGCTTTGATCAGCGGGAGGGCGTCGATGAACGCCTTCGCGTACCCGTTGTGCTCGGCGATGCCGGTGGCGACCGCGAGGACGTTCGGGTCGAAGATGATGTCCTCCGGCGCGAACCCGACCTGCTCGACGAGCAGGTCGTAGGCCCGGCCACAGATGGACACCTTGCGCTCGGTGGTGTCGGCCTGGCCGTGCTCGTCGAAGGCCATCACCACCACGCCGGCGCCGTAGTCGTGGATCCGGCGGGCCTGAGCCAGGAACGGCTCCGCGCCCTCCTTGAGGCTGATCGAGTTGACCACACCCTTGCCCTGCACGCACTTGAGGCCCGCCTCGAGGACCGTCCACTTCGAACTGTCAATCATCATCGGGATCCGGGCGACCTCGGGCTCGGTGGCGATAAGGTTGAGGAAGGTCGTCATGGCGCGCTCGCTGTCGAGCAGGTCCGCGTCCATGTTCACGTCGAGCAGGTTGGCGCCGCCGCGGACCTGCTCCAGGGCCACGTCGACAGCGCCCTGATAGTTGTCCGACTCGATGAGCCGACGGAACTTGGCCGAGCCGGTGACGTTGGTGCGCTCACCGATCATCACAAACCCGGTGTCCGGTCCGATCGAGAACGGCTCCAACCCACTGAACCGGGTGGCTTCAGGCAGGGCGGCAACCGTCCGTGGCGGTGTGCCGGCCACGGCGGCGGCGATCCGGGCGATGTGCTCCGGTGAGGTGCCGCAGCAGCCACCGGCGATGTTGAGCAAGCCGGACGCGGCGAACTCGCCGAGCAGGCCGGCGGTCTCCTCCGGCGTCTGGTCGTAGCCACCGAAGGCGTTCGGCAGACCGGCGTTGGGGTGACACGCCACGTAGGTCCCGGCGATTTTGGAAAGCTCCTCGACGTGCGGGCGCATCTCGGCCGCGCCCAGCGCACAGTTCACGCCGACGACCAGCGGATCGGCCCGCTCTATCGAGCGCCAGAAAGCCTCCACGGTCTGCCCCGACAGAGTCCGGCCGCTGAGGTCGACGATGGTCACGGAAATCCACAGCGGCAGCTGCGGTGCGACCTCACGAGCT
Source organism: Micromonospora sp. NPDC049230 (assembly GCF_040647875.1). Taxonomy (NCBI): domain Bacteria; kingdom Bacillati; phylum Actinomycetota; class Actinomycetes; order Micromonosporales; family Micromonosporaceae; genus Micromonospora; species Micromonospora sp. NPDC049230. Next base: position 252,656 of record NZ_JBEZCZ010000007.1, on the reverse strand, counting down.
GCGGTGATTGCCGCTTTCGCGTTCAACGTGTCGAAGATCGTCTCGATCAGGAGCAGGTCGACGCCGCCCTCGGCCAGAGCCGAGATCTGCTCCGCGTACGCCGCGCACACCTCGTCGAAGTCGACGGCGCGATACGCCGGGTCCTCGACCCGCGGCGACAGCGACAGCGTCACGTTCAGCGGCCCGATCGACCCGGCCACGAATCGGTCATCGAACTCGTCCGCCGCCTGCCGGGCCAGCCGCGCACCCTGAACGTTCATCTCGCGAACCAGTGGCTGGAGCCCGTAGTCGGCCTGGCCGATGCTCGTCGCCGTGAAGGTGTTGGTGGTGGTGATGTCGGCGCCGGCGGCCAGATACCGCCGGTGTACGTCCAGAACGACGTCGGGCCGGGTGAGATTGAGCAGGTCGGGATCACCACTGACGTCCTGCGGATGGTCGACGATCAGGTCGCCTCGATAGTCCGCTGCGGTGAGCTTCGCGCCCTGCAACATCGTGCCCCAGGCGCCGTCCAGCACCAGAACACGCTGCGACATCAGCTGCCGCAACGACGATGCGGCGCTTCCCTGGGTCAGTAAGGTGCTCAAAGCCGCCTCCGAAGCTCGGAGGCGCCCTTGTCGATGACAAGAAGGCCGAGCGTGGCGGGCTTCGCCCGTTGCAGCGCCTCTCGGCCTGACCGCTAGATAATACCCTGATCCGCTTGCCTGGCCAGTGCGGTCGGCACACCTTGGGACAGGTGGCTGGTGCGCAGCGCCGCGAGCCGGGTGGCTGGGTGCGGTAGGTAGGCCATGACGTCGTACCCCGATCTGGCCGGCCTGGTGCGGTCGCACGTGCGGTCTGGCCTGCCTCGCGCTGTCGCACGCCCGGTCCGGTCCGCCTCGGGGCAGCCCGGGCGTCGAGGCCGCGGTAGCCACGGACGCCGCCACCCTCAGATTCCACGATCTGTGCCGTCTTCGTCACCCCGCGCGGACGTGAACTGGGCGCTTCACCGCGCCCAGTGCATGATCAAGGGAAGACGCCCTGCTGGACGGGGGGCACCCGCTGCCCGTCCGCGCACCACCCGAGGAGGTCTGCGGCATGGACCTGCCGTTCATCGTTGCCACGCTGACCCGTCGCGGGCTGCTCACCCCCGGCAGTCCCGTCCGGGTCGCCGCGCAGCTCAACGCGTTGCGGACGTGGGGGTGGAGCCTGGCCGGCGAGCTACGCCAGGCAGCCGCCCGGGACCCCGGCCGGCCGGCGGTCATCGACGAGAACGGCGTCGAGCTGACGTACCACGATCTGCTCGACCGGGCCGAACGGATGGCCCGCTCGATGCGTGCGGGGCTCGGCGTCCAGGCCGGTGACCGGATCGGTGTGCTCTGCCGCAACCACCACGGGCTGATCGAGACGATCGTCGCGGCCACCCTGCTCGGCGTCGACGCCGTGCTTGTCAACACCGGGCTCTCCGCCGCCCAGCTCGGCACCGTCGCCGAGGAGCAGCGGCTGCGGCTGCTGGTGCACGACGACGAGTTCGCCGAGCGGGTCCTCGGCCTCCCCGCCGAGCTGCCGCGCCTCGACGAACGGGCCCGCGAGGAGTTGGTCGCCGGGGCGCTGCCGGGTGACCTGCACCCACCCGAGCGGGACGGCCGGATCATCGTGCTCACGTCCGGCACCACAGGCACCCCCAAGGGTGCCCGCCGACCCACGCCGAGCGGCTTCGGCCCGCTGGTGTCCATCATCGACCGCATCCCGCTGCACGCCCGGGACCGGGTGATGATCGCGGCACCGATCTTCCACACCTGGGGGTTCGCCGCCCTCCAGGTGTGCCTGGCGTTGCGGGCCACCATCGTGCTGCACCGACGCTTCGATCCGGTCGCCACGCTCACCGCCCTGACCGCGCACCGGTGTGACGCGCTGTTCGCCGTACCGGTGATGGTGCAGCGGCTTCTGGAGGTGCCCGCGCCGGACCCGCGCCCCCCGCTCAAGGTCGTCGCGGTCAGCGGTTCCGCCCTGCCCGGCGGGCTCGCCCCGAGGTTCATGGACGTCTACGGCGACGTCCTGTTCAACCTGTACGGCTCCACCGAGGTCTCCTGGGCCTCCCTCGCGGCTCCCCAGGATCTGCGTCAGGCACCCACCACGGCCGGCCGGCCACCCCACGGCACCCGGCTGGAGCTGCTCGACGACAACGGGCAGCCGGTGCCGGCCGGCCAGGTCGGGCGGATCTTCGTCGGCAACGAGATGCTCTTCGAGGGGTACACCTCCGGTGCCAGCCGGGAGACCCACGACGGCCTGCTCGACACCGGTGACCTCGGCCGGCTCAACCCCGACGGTCTGCTCTTCGTCGACGGACGGGCCGACGACATGATCGTCTCCGGTGGCGAGAACGTCTTCCCGTCCGAGGTGGAGGACCTGCTGGCCCAACTGCCCCAGGTCCGCGAGGCGGCCGTGATCGGCGTACCCGACGCCGAGTACGGTCAGCGACTGTCCGCGTTCCTCGCCCTGCACCCGGGCGAAACGCTCGACCCCGAGGCGGTACGCGAGTACGTCCGGCACTACCTGGCCCGATTCTCCGTCCCCCGGGACGTGGTCTTCGTGAAATACCTGCCCCGCAACGCCACCGGCAAGGTGCTCAGTCGAGAACTACGCCGCTACTACGGCTGATCGCCCCGGAACCGTCGGCGAGTACCGGCGAGTTCCGGGGCGGTGACAGCGCCCGTCAGTCGACCATCAGCGAGGGCCGCCAGTCCTGCTTGGCCCCGGCCAGGTCGAGGTGCTGGAACAGGCCCTTCGTGCCCGGCTCGTCGAGCGCGCCGCGACGTGCGTCAATCTGGACCGCCATCCCCCGCACGTCGAACACCTCCAGACTCTCCAACCACTCCGGATCCTCGGCTTTTTGGAAGGACGCCTGACGACCGTCGATGGTGGTGTTCGGAGTCCGGTAGAGTTCCTTCCCCTCCAACTCGGCCCGAATCTTGTCGGTCATCTCGACGTACGGAATGAAGCTGACCTTCAGCGTCTTCGCCCCCGCCCTACTGTGAGCCGCGGTGGAGGTTTCGGCGCTGTACTCGATGCCGGCGTACCACCGCCAGCCGTCCGGGGTCAGTGGCCCGTTCACGCTGGCATAGATCGGCCGCAGGCGCTGCGGCAACCCCGTGACCTGGGCCGGCATCTGCACCCGCTCGGTCGTACTGAACCTGAGCGTCCGCGCCACGTGCAGGGCGATCTCGCGGGCGTCCTGCCCCGCCGCCCAGGGTGTGACATCGACCTTGGCCCAGCCCTCCGGGGCGTACTGCCAGCGGAGCGAGAGCTGGTCGGTGTCGCCGTCGATGTCGTACAGGGTGAAGGTCGCCGCCTCGCCCCGCACATCGGGTGCGGGCGCCGTACTCACCACGGGTGCCCGTTGGTCGATGCCCATGACCTGCGGCGCCTGCGGCGTCACCCCCTTCGGGTAGAGGTGGACCGCAACCCCCGCCGCGCTCTGCTTGTCGCCGTCATCTCCGCTCAGAATGACACGCGTGTCACCCTGCGACAGACCCGCCGAGTAACTCAGACTGGCCAGGCCCGACGGCAACCAACCGAACCGAACGTACTGAATGGTCGGATCGATCGTCTCCAACGCGGCCGGGATCCGTGACGTGTCGGGCGACGGTCCCTTCCCGGTGGACGGGTCCAGCGGGGCCGGGGTGTCGAGCGGACCCAGTGCCGGCGACCCGTCCCTCGGCGCGACCAGGCCCGGCACCGTGACAGCGCCGACAACCACCGCGACCACCGCCAGTGCGGCGCCCGCACTGCGCGCGTACCACCGCTGCCGTCGCCCTACGGTCATCGCCCGTTCGATGTTCACCACGGCGGACGGCGGCTCGGCCACCTCGAACTCGGCGCGCATCAACCGCGCCACATCCATCTCATCGGTCATTGTCAACTCCCGTGGGCTAACACGTTGGTCGGCACGCCGCTCGTCGTGCCGTTCTGCGTGGTCGGCACGCCGTTTCGGGCGGGGGCGAGCAGTCCTCGCAGCGTCGCCAGCCCCTTGGCCGTCTGGCTCTTGACGGTGCCCGGCGCGCAACCGAGCGCCTGTGCCGTCTCCTCCACACTCAGGTCCTGGAAGAACCGCAGCACCAGGACGGCCCGCTGCCGCGGCGCGACCTGGCGCAGCGCCGCCACCAGATCGAGCCGTTCCGTGGCATCCGGGGCGGTCGGTGCGGGCCGCTCCGGAAGCAGGTCGGTGATCAGCACCCGAGCCCAACCGCGGCGCCGCTCGTCGATCAACCGCCGCATCAACATCGTCCGGACCAGCGCATTCAGGTTCCCGGCCCGCCGCGCCCGAGACCAGTTGCGGTACAACTCGGTGAGCACCCGCTGCACGATGTCGTCGCCCTGATGCCAGTCACCACACATCAGGTACGCCGTCCGGCGCCACTGCGGCAGACCAACGCGAACGCACTCGGTGTACTCGGCGTCGGCCGCGGACCGCTCGACCGATCTCGGGCTCAACGGCATCGTCGGACCTGTCCTCCCACCGGCCACCAACAGCACGGTGATCGTCCGCAAACCCGCATCTCCCACTCCTCCCGTCGCTGTGCCTCCGACACCGCTAAGTCGTGGCCGGAGTAACGCCGGGTTGCCCATCGAGGGCGACAACCGCTCAGGGATAGAGGGTCAGGCCCGGTGCCCGCGCCAGTTCGACGAGTTCCTGCGCGGTCAGCAGCGCCTCGGGGGCAGCCACCTCGACGGGACTGCCGTCCCTCTCCTCGACGGACAGGTCACAGAAGTACCGCAGCACGAGGACCGCACGACGACGCGGGGGCAGTTCGGCCAGTAGAGCGAGGATGGTCAGCCGGTCGGCGGTGCCGCCGACGCCCCCGACGGCCACCGGCTGGTCCGGCACCTCGGCCCAGGCGGCCTCGCGGCGCCAGGGCCGGCGCCGCTCGTCCAGCCAGACCCGCAACAGGGTCCGCCGGACGTACGCGTCGGGACTGTCCACGCCTGACACCCGCGGCCAGTGCCGGATCAGCTTGACCAACGCCATGGACACCAGGTCGTCGGCCGTGTGCCAGTCGCCACACAACAGGTACGCCGTGCGTCGAAATGGCTCCAGCCGCGTACCGACGTACTCGCGGTAGCCCTCGACATCGACCGGCATCTCCCACCACCCCCTCACCTCACCGCTCAAACGGCGGCGAGGAGGGCCGGGGTTGCCCGGATTCAGCTGGGAATCGTGATCCGGTCGTCGATCGCGGCGGCGGCGATGTCGGTGCGGTGCTGCGAGCCAGCCAGCTTCACCCCGTCCACCAGCGCGTACGCGGCGTCGCGCGCGGCGGCCAGGTCGGGGCCGGTGGCCGTACCGCAGAGAACCCGGCCGCCGGCGGAGAGCAACGCGCCGTCGCTGGCCCGGCGGGCGGTGCCCGCGTGGATGATGCCCGACCGGTCCGCGCCGGTGATCACGTCGCCGGTCTGCGGCGCGGCCGGGTAGCCCGGTGAGGCCAGCACCACTGTCACCGCGCTGCCGTCCCGCCAGCGCAGCGGCGGGTGCTCGGCCAGCGTGCCGGTGGCCGCCGCGTGCAGCAGCCCGCCCAGCGGGGTCTCCAACAGCGCGAGCACCACCTGCGTCTCCGGGTCACCGAAGCGCGCGTTGAACTCGATCACCCGAGGGCCGGCGGCGGTGATCGCGAGCCCGACGTAGAGCAGGCCGGCGAACGGAGTGCCCCGGCGGCGCATCTCCGCGAGCGTCGGGTGGACCACGTCGCGCATGACGTCGTCGACAAGGCTGGGCGGGGTCCAGGCCAGTGGCGCGTACGCCCCCATGCCGCCGGTGTTCGGCCCGGTGTCGCCGTCGCCGAGCCGCTTGAAGTCCTGTGCCGGCAGGAGCGGCAGCGCCGCCTGCCCGTCGGTGACCACGAAGAGGCTGACCTCCGGACCGTCGAGGAACTCCTCGACCACGACCCGTCCACACTCGGCGGCGTGCGCCAACGCCGCGGACCGGTCGTCGGTCACCACCACGCCCTTGCCGGCGGCGAGACCGTCGTCCTTCACCACGTACGGTGCACCGAAGTCGTCAAGCGCACGGGCGGTGCTCTCCTCGTCCGTGCAGACGTACGCCCGGGCGGTCGGCACGCCGGCGGCGGTCATCACGTCCTTGGCGAACGCCTTGGAACCCTCCAGCTGGGCGGCCGCACCGGAGGGGCCGAACACGGCGATCCCCTTGGCGCGTACGGCGTCGGCGACCCCGGCGACCAGCGGCGCCTCCGGCCCGATCACCACCAGGTCGGCGGATGTCTCCACGGCCAGCGCCGCCACCGCGGCCGGATCTGTCGGAGTCACGGTCCGCAGCTCGGCGATGCTCGCGATCCCCGGATTACCCGGCGCGGCTATCAGCGCACTGACGGCCGGATCGCGCACCAGCCCGAGCGCAAGCGCATGCTCCCGCCCGCCACCACCCACCAAAAGAACCCGCACGACCCGGCATCCTACTGCCCACCGCTCAAGCTGTAGTTGATCATGAGGTTATTGCTCCGCGCATCGGCGTGTCGCAGCAATAACCTCATGATCAACGCAGGTGGGCGGGGGGAGGACGGGGTGGGGCTGTTAGGGGAGGAGGGGGTGGAGGACTACGTTTTCCTCTCGGCCTGGGCCTACGCCTACGACGCTCACCTTGGTGTTGCAGAGTTCTTCGACCCTCGCGATGTAGCGGCGGGCGTTCTCCGGCAGGTCCTCGACGGTTCTCGCCTTGGTGATGTCCTCCCACCAGCCGTCGAGTTCCTCGTAGACGGGCGTGGCGTGGTGGAAGTCCGTCTGGCTCATCGGCATGTCGTCGACCCGGACGCCGTTGATCTCGTAGCCGACGCAGAGCGGCACCTTGGGCAGACCGGTGAGCACGTCCAGCTTGGTGATGACCAGGTCGGTGACGCCGTTGAGGCGGCACGCGTACCGGGCGACGACCGCGTCGAACCACCCGCACCGACGCTCCCGGCCCGTGGTGGTGCCGTACTCCGCACCGACCTTGCGCAGGTGCTCGCCGCTGGCGTCGAACAGCTCGGTCGGGAACGGTCCCGCGCCGACCCGGGTGGTGTACGCCTTGCTCACCGCGATCACCTTGTTGATCGCGGTCGGCGGGATGCCGGCGCCCACGCAGGCACCACCGGCGGTCGGGTTGGACGAGGTCACGAAGGGGTACGTGCCGTGGTCCATGTCGAGCATGGTGGCCTGCGCGCCCTCCAGCAGCACCGTGTCGCCCCGGTCCAGGGCGTCCCAGAGCATGGCCCGGGTCTCCGCGATGTACGGCTTGAGCCGCTCGGCGTACTCCAGGTACTCGTCGACGGTCGCCTCAAGGTCGATCGCCTTGCGGTTGTAGACCTTGAACAGGATCTGGTTCTTCTCCCGCAGTGCGAGTTCCAGCTTCTTGCGCAGGATGCCCGGGTCGAGCAGGTCCTGGAGCCGGATGCCGATCCGGGCGACCTTGTCGCCGTACGCCGGGCCGATGCCCCGGCCGGTCGTGCCGATCCGGGACGAGCCGAGGTAACGCTCGATCACCCGGTCCAGTGCCCGGTGGTGCGGCATGATCAGGTGCGCGTCACCGGAGATCCGCAGCCGGGACACGTCGACGCCGCGCTCGGCCAGACCGTCGATCTCGGCGAGCAGCACCTTCGGGTCGACCACCACACCGTTGCCGATGACGATCATCGCGTTCGGCGAGAGTGCGCCGGACGGCATCAGGTGCAGCGCGTACTTCTGGCCATCTGGGGTGATCACCGTGTGGCCCGCGTTGTTGCCACCGGAGTAGCGCACGACGTAGTCGACCCGCTCACCCAGCAGGTCGGTAACCTTGCCCTTGCCCTCGTCGCCCCACTGAGCGCCGATGAGCACGATCGCTGGCATCTTTTCCGCCTCCAGAAGGCTCGGGTGCCAGGTGGCGACCGGTTGGCGAGCCCGGGGTGTCAGGTTAACAAGTAGTGACGGCGTGGCCGGCAGGGGCCGCGTCGAGAGGCAGGAGGCTCCTTCCGTGTACGACGTGGTGCTGCTCACCCTCGGTTCGGAGCGGGACGCTCCCGGGGGCTGTGGCAGCGGAGGGGCCTGCTGCGGCGGTGCGACCGAGGCCGCCACCGACCCGACGAGCCAGACCGACGCCGGCCAGACCGACGCCGGCCAGGGAGCCCGGGCCGGCGGGGACACCGAGCGGTGCGCCACCGAGCGGCCACGGGTGCCGGTGCTGGCCTGCTCCGACGCGCTGATCGCCCGGGGCGCCCGGGTGGAGCTGGTCACCGCCCGCTCCGACGCGGAGATCGACGCGGTGTTGGCGCGGCTCGACGGTCCGGCCCGCCCAGATGGCCTCACCTGGCCCGACCTTGACGGCAAGACCCGGCTGGTCGTCGCCACGGCCAGCGACGGGCAGTTGCGCGCCGTGCTGCGCCGGCTGGTCCGGCGGTACGCGCCAGCGCCGAGCAAGCGTCCGGCGGATCTGCCCGGCAACCGGACACTGCCCGATCTGCCGCCGGTGGCCGTACTCCCGCTCGATCCGGCCCGTGGCGGCACCCACCGGGATCTGGCCGCGCAGCTCGGGCTGCCGCGTGACCCGGCGGCGGTGGCCGCCGCTGTGGTGGATGGCACGGCGCGCCGACTCGACCTGCTGCGCAACGACGGTGGATCGGTGACGCTGGACGGCGCGCTGCTCGGCGCCGCCGACGACGCCGGCCGACCGCTGCACTGGCGGGCCCGGGTGGAGGTGGACGACACCGTCCTCACCAACGGTGACGAACCGCTGCTGGCCTGCGTGGTCGGCAACGCCGGCGGGTACGCGACGCTCGACGACGTGACGCTGCTGACCGCACCGGACCCGACCGACGGCCAGATCGAGGTCGCGGTCGCCGTGCCGGTGGTCGTCCGGTCGGCGCTGGGCCGCAAGCGGGTACGCCTTGAGGTGCGGCGAGCCCGTGGGCGGGCCGTTTCGGTGCTGCCCCGGGAGGGGAAGGTCCCCTACCTCGACGATGGTGTCGAGGGTGAGCTGACCCGGAAGCGTTCCTGGTGGATCGAGCCGGGCGCCTGGGCTGTCTGGTCGAGCTGACCCTGCCTGCGCCGACGGGCCGGCCCGGCTGAGCGGCAGGCCGGCGGGGCTGCGCCAACGGCCCCTTCTCGGCGGATGGGCCTATCCTCGCAGGAGGACTGGGAGGGGCCGTAATGGACGAGAACGCCGACCGGGCGCAGGTGCACGGCCAGCAGCCGGTGCCAGAGCGGGACATCGAACCACTCTGGCCGCCGGATCCCGCCGACCCCGGTGCGGGTGGCGCGGTGCCGCCGTGGGCGGCGGTCGCCCAACAGCGGGGTGCGCCGTCGGTCGCGCCCGGGCCGGTGACTCCACCGGTGGCCGTGCCGCCGACCGGACGGCCGCCGGTTCCCGGTCAACCCGGGGCCCCGGCCCAGCCACCGCCTTCGCCGTCCGACTATCCGTCGCTCACCGGTGCCGTCCCGGCGCCGGGCGGCTGGGACGGCAGTGGCCCGTCCGCCGCCGCGTCCGGCTGGGCACCAGCACAGCCGAGTTGGCCGCCGGCCGACCCGGCAGCGCCAACCGCCGCGTCGACACCGCCCGCTCCCCCGGCAGCCGGCACGCCGCGCACACCGGGCACGCCCTCGGTACCAGGCACGCCAGTGACCAGCGCGCCACGCACACCAGGCACACCGGCGACCGGCACGCCAGTCGCACCAGGGACAGCCGGCGCCCCCGGGAGCACCGCCGGGGCGAACAACGGCGCACGCAACGCGAGCAGCACCACCGCCGGGGCGACCGGCAGCGCAGCCGGGGCGGAGCAGGCGCAGGCCGGCGAGCGGGGTCCGACCGGCGTCGTGGCCGCGCCGATCCCCCCGGGTGGTGTCGACCTGGACCTGCCGTTCACCCTTGATCGTCCCGCCGCGGCCGCGACGCCCACCGACCAACCCACCGCAGCCCCCACACCCACCGACCGCCCGAACGGCGCAGGCCCGACCGGCACGCGCCCTGCCGCCACAGGCCGGGCCGGCGCGGGCCCGACCGCCACAGGCCCAGCCGCCACAGGCCCAGCCGCCGCAGGCCCAGCCGGCGCAGGCCCAGCCGGCACGCGCACTGCCGCCACAGGCCCGACCGCCACAGGCCCGACCGCCGGCGCGGGCACGCCGGCAGCCGGGCCCGCAACGGCAGGGCCCGCAGCGGCAGGGCTCGCGCCGCAGGCCGACGGGACCGGGGACGACGGGCCTGCCGGGGCGGCGCGACCGGTCACCGAGTCGCCGTGGGCGTATCCGCCGCAACGCCCCGCCGGAGCGCCCGCACCGGCCCACGAGCAGGCCGCCACGGCGGCGGCGACGCCCCCGCTTTCCCCACCGGCCGACCCGCAGCCGCCGCACCCGGGTCACTCGTCCACCCCGGTGATTCCCGGTCAGGCCGGCCCCGGGCACATCCCGCCGCCGCCCGACCTGACGCAGTTCAGCAACCTGCCGCAGCAGGCTCCCCAGCAGGCCGGGCCGGCGGCCCCACCGCCGGGGCCGTTCCCGCCGTCTCCGGGTTGGTACCCGCCGCCTTGGCAGCAGGGCACGCCCGGCGTCCAGGCTGGGCAGCCCTACCAGGAGGCCGAGGGGGCGACCCGGGTGCCCACCGCCGGGTACCCGGATGCCGCCGCGTATCCGGACGCGAGCTGGACGCCGGAGGAGACGGCGGTACCGACCGCCGAGGACTTCAGCCGGCGCCGGCAGGTCCGGCCCGTCGACCCGGTGGCGACAATGGGCGTACGCGCGATGGTCAACCGGACGGGGCTGCTCCGGCTCTCTCCGGGGCGGCACGAGCAGGAGCTCAAGCGGGACATCGAGATGGTGCGCCGCAACTTCGGCGGGCTGCGGCAGGTGACGGTCGTCAACCCGAAGGGTGGCGCCGGAAAGACAGTGGCCATCCTGCTGCTCGCGATGACGTTCGGCCAGAAGCGCGGTGGCTACGTGCTGGCCTGGGACAACAACGAGACCCAGGGCACCCTCGGGATGCGTGCCCAGCAGGATTTCCACTCCCGCACGGTGCGGGACATGCTGCGGGATCTCGGGCAGTTCCAGGGCGCGCACGGGCGGGTTGGTGACCTGTCGCAGTACGTCCGCTCGCAGGGCGAGGGCATGTTCGACGTGCTGGCCTCGGACGAGTCGGCCACCGGCGGCGAGATGTTGACGGCTGCCGCGTTCGCCGAGATCCGCGAGGTGGTCAGCCGGTTCTACAAGTTGATCTTCGTGGACACCGGGAACAACGTGCGGGCGCAGAACTGGCAGGCGTCGATGGACGCCACCGACCAGTTGGTGGTGACCATGTCGGCTCGTAACGACTCCGCCGAGACCGCCGCCCGGATGCTCGACCACCTGGAGCAGAGTGGCCGGCAGCGGCTGGTCCGGCAGGCCGTGACAGTGGTGTCGATGCCGCCGTCCCGCAAGGAGATCGACCTGCCGGCCATCCAGGAGCACTTCGCGGCCCGTACCCGGGCGGTGTTGCTGGCCCCGTACGAGCGGCTCATCGACACGGGTGAGCCGATCCGGTACGGGGGGCTCTCCACGGCCACCCGGGATGCCTGGCTGAAGATCGCCGCCGCGGTCGCCGAGGGGTTGTAACCGTCGACGGGCCGGCCCGGCTTCGGGCCGGCCGTCGGCGCGGTCAGTTGCTCGCCAGCGCGTCCGCCGCTTCCGGGTCGCAGTCGCGCAGGAACTGGGCGCAGCGGGCCGCCTCGTCGGCCTCACCGATCTCGTCCGCCGCTCGGGACAGCACGTAGAGGCAGCGGAGGAAGCCCCGGTTGGGCTCGTGTGACCACGGCACCGGGCCGTGCCCCTTCCAGCCGCTGCGGCGCAGCTGGTCGAGGCCACGGTGGTAGCCGGTGCGGGCGTAGGCGTACGCGGTCACCACCTGGCCCTGGGCGAACGACCGGGCGGCGAGCTCCGCCCAGCCCGCGCTGAAGGTCGGGAAGCCGGCCGCCACGCTGGCGACCGCCTCGTCGGTGCCGGCCTGCTCGGCGGCAGCCAGGGCGGCGTCGGCCTCGTCGTTGGCGGGCAGGCGGGTGGCCGGTGGCTCTGGCAAGAGGTTCTGCATCGCCCCATTCAACCCGCTGGACAGGGCGACACGCGAGCGGGTTGGCCGACGCGTTCCGCTGAACGGCTGAGGAGTTGGTCACGCCTGCGGCCTATGCCGCCGCCGGATCTTTTCCACTAGAACTAATGGTCCGGAGCCTCCCCAGGAACCGGTAACACAGGAGCCCGGTGACCTCGGTCACCGGGCTCCTGTCGGTCGTACCCCGGGCCCGAGGTTTGGCCGGCCCCGAAGCAGGGGCAGGATGGCCGGGTGCCGACCCCACCTCCCGCGGACGTCATCGAGCCGCACCTGCACACCGACGAGATCCAGACCCGCGACGAGTTCGATCGGCAGTTGGCCACCGGCCGACTGACCGGGCTGACCGTGCAGGGCCTGCGCCTCGACCTGGCGCCGGTGCCCGACCTCACCGGCATCGAGGTCGCCGGCACGCTCTTCGTGGGCTGCCGCTTCGCCTCCCGGGACGTCGGGGCCGACCTGGTCCGGCGTGGCGCGAACGTGGTGCCACCGTTCTCGGGGCTGCCGTACCCGACCCAGCCGGCCCACCTCTACACCCCGGAGGACCTGGCCGCCGGGTTCGCCGAGGGCGGGTTCGCCGGGATGTACGACACCCGGGTGTACGACCACTTCCGGGCGCACGGCGGTGCGCTGCCGGACGTCCGGGAGGCGCTGGGTCAGCGGCTGCACGATCACGGGGTGGACAATGCGCTGGCCGACGCCACCCGGGTCTGGCTGGCCCGACACGGGCCGCAGTCGGTGGTGGGCATCATGGGCGGGCACGCGGTGCGGCGCGGGAGTCCCGCGTACCGGATGGCTGCCGTGCTGGGGTGGGAGCTGGCGCGGGCCGACCGCCTGGTGGTGACCGGCGGCGGTCCGGGGGTGATGGAGGCCGCGAACCTCGGCGCCTACCTGGCGGACCGGCCGGCGGCCGAGTTGACCGAGGCGATCGACCTGTTGGCCAGCGCGCCGGACTTCACCGATCACCACCGGTACACGGCCACCGCGTTGGCGGTGCGGCAGCGGTACGCGGGCGTGCCTCGGCAACGTGGTGACGACCTCGCCTGGGCGCGAGCCGGTGGGCTGGCCATTCCGACCTGGTTGTACGGGCACGAGCCGGCGAACCTGTTCGCCGGGCGGATCGCGAAGTACTTCTCGAACGCGATCCGGGAGGACACCATCCTGCGGCTCGCCCGGGGCGGCATCGTCTTCGCGCCGGGGCGGGCGGGCACCGTGCAGGAGGTGTTCCAGGCGGCCACGAAGACCTACTACGGCACCGACGGCGCGAGCGGGGCGTACATCTTCCTGGACCGTGGCTACTGGACCCGGGAGCTGCCGGTGGAGGCCCTGTTGCGCCCGCTGCTGGCCGCGTCCCCGTTCGGTGACCTGTCGTCGACGATCCATCTCACCGACGACGTCCGCGAGGCCGTGCGCCTGCTGACCGCGTGAACGACGACGGCCGGCTCCCCGCGCGGGAGAGCCGGCCGTCGGTGGGACGTCGTTACTTGGTCATCGTGGTGCCGGTGGAGCGCAGGTGCTCGCACGCCTCGACGACCCGGGCGGCGAGGCCGGCCTCGGCGGCCTTGCCCCAGGCGCGCGGGTCGTACTGCTTCTTGTTGCCGACCTCGCCGTCGATCTTCAGCACGCCGTCGTAGTTGCGGAGCATGTGGTCCGCGACGGGCCGGGTGAAGGCGTACTGGGTGTCGGTGTCGATGTTCATCTTCACCACGCCGTAGTCCAGAGCCTCGCGGATCTCGCTCAGCAGGGAGCCGGAGCCGCCGTGGAAGACCAGGCTGAGCGGCTTGTCCTTGCCGTACTTGGCGCCGACAGCCTCCTGGATCTGGTTGAGGATCTCCGGACGGAGCTTGACGTTGCCCGGCTTGTAGACGCCGTGCACGTTGCCGAAGGTCAGCGCCGCCATGTAGCGGCCCTTCTCGCCGAGGCCGAGCGCCTCGACCATGGCCAGGCCGTCATCGGTGGTGGTGTAGAGCTTGTCGTTGATGGCGTTCTCGACGCCGTCCTCCTCGCCACCGACGACACCGACCTCGATCTCAAGGACGATCTTGGCCTTGGCGGCCTCGTCGAGGAGCTGGGCGGCGATCTGGAGGTTCTCCGCGACCGGCACGGCCGAGCCGTCCCACATGTGCGACTGGTACAGCGGCTCGTCGCCGCGCTGCACCCGCTCCTGCGAGATGGCCATCAGCGGACGGACGAACTTGTCCAGCTTGTCCTTCGGGCAGTGGTCGGTGTGCAGGGCGATGTTGACCGAGTACTTCTTGGCGACCTCGTGCGCGTACGCGGCGAACGCCACGGCGCCGGTGACCATGTCCTTGATCGAGGGGCCGGACAGGTACTCGGCACCACCGGTGGAGACCTGGATGATGCCGTCGCTCTCCGCGTCGGCGAAGCCCTTGAGCGCCGCGTTCAGCGTCTGCGAGGAGGTCACGTTGATCGCGGGGTACGCGTACCGGCCAGCCTTGGCGCGGTCCAGCATCTCCGCGTAGGCCTCGGGGGAAGCGATGGGCATGTGATGTGCTCCTTACTTACCACTCTCGGCCGTGCTGGCCGCTGTTGTTCACTTGTGCGCCGGACCGCGCTGTCCTCCGCCCGGCAGTATCCCGTAGGTGGGGTGTGCCGGAACAACCGACCCGGGTGCCAGCCGTTTACCGGCGGTCCAGGTTGTCCGGCACGATGACGCTGATCAGCCAGGTGACAACTGTCATCACGATGGCTCCCCAGAACGCCGCCCAGAAGCCGCCCACCTGGAACGGCAGGTCGAGCCCCCGGGCGATCCGGTCGGTGAGCAGGAACAACAACGCGTTGACCACGAGCGCGAACAGGCCCAGGGTCAGCAGGTAGAACACGCAGCCGACCACCCGGATGATCGGTTTGAGCACCGCGTTGATCACGCCGAAGATCAGCGCCACCACGATCAGGGTGAGCACGGTGTTGCCGCCGGAACGGCCGTGCACGTCGACCCCGGGCACGGCAAGCGTGGTTATCCACAACGCGATCGCGGTGATCGCCAATCGGATGAGGAAGCCCACGGCACCATCCTGGCATTGGGTCGCGTCCGCCAGGGCTGAATCCGCCACTCCGCTTCCGGGCGCGGTGCCGGTCCAGCCCGTACGGTGGGTGGGAACCGTGCCCCGAGACCCCCGGGAGAGACGATGGGTCAGCCCGATGAGGACTTCACCCCCGGCGACCACCTCGCCCCGGACGAGCGCGACCCCGAGGCGGAGCCGGCGGACGCCGTCGAGCAGGCGACAGTGGCCGGCCCCGTCGACGTCGACGGGACGCCGCAGCGCGGGCTGGAGGTCGACGACTGGGACGCGATGGAGCAGGCCCGGGTGGTGACCGGCGACGAGGACGACTACCGCTGAGCGCGAAGCGGGCGGTCGGCACATCGCGGCGGGCCTGGTCAGCCTTTTGGATCGTCTTGGCGGACAGGCGGGTCCCGGGGCTGCACGCGTCCTTAACTGTTCCTTAAGATCCACGGGCTCCACCTGAACTCCCAACTGGAGGAACCCCCTCATGCTCACCCACTCCACCCGGCGCTGGCTCGCCGGACTGGGCGTAGCAGGCGCGTTCGTCGCAGCCTCCGCCAGCCCCGCCGCAGCCGCCGCGCCGGCAGTCGAGTACAGCCTGTACTTCCAGAACGTCACCATCGCCCTCGACTCACCTGGTGTGGAGGCGCAGCCGAGGTTGTACGGCTCGAAGGCGAGCATCCTCAACGAGGTCAGCGTCCGCTACGACTACCGCTCGTTGACCGGCAAGGTCACCCTGGCCGGCGGCACCGGCAACGACTGTTCCCCCGACGGGGCCGGGATTCTGACCTGCGTCGAGCACCTTCCCTTCGTCGTCGACGAGGTCTACGGCGGGTTCTTCGGTGACGTGCTGATCGCGCCGACCGACGAGGCGGCTGCCGGCGACACCGGCGAGTTGAAGATCAGCGTGACGTCCGCCGGCAAGTCCGTCGCCACCTACGCCTCGCGGATCCAGATCGGCGAGGGCGTCGACCTGGCGGGCGGGCCTGACACCGAGGTGGAGGCGTCGCCAGGTAGTGCGTTCCAGGTTCCGCTGACAGTTCGAAACGTCGGCAGGACCGACGTCGAGGCCGTGGTGGCGCTGTTCGACACCGATTACGGCATCCGCGCCAAGGACCGCTTCGACAACTGCTTCTACGAGGAGGACTTCCTTCTCGCCTGTGAGTTCGACGAGCCGATTCCGGCGGGTTCGGGTGGCACGACCACCATCAACTACGAGGTGGCCAAGGACGCCTACGCACCGGGCAACGAGTCCGGCGACATCTGGCTGCTGACCCCCGCGGACTTCGCGAGCCTCAACAACGCGCGCGCGAAGGTGGGTGCCCCGGCAGCCCGCAAGGGCACTGGTAAGACGCTCTCGCTGACCCCGTTGGCCGGTGCGCGTGGTGCCCGTGGCCAGCAGACGGACACCGACCCGAGCAACAACCACAGTGCCCTGTCGGTGGATGTAACAGGCAAGAACGGGGCTGATCTGGAGGCCGTCGGTGCCACGTTCACCGGCAAGAAGGGCGCGGTGCTGACCGCCGCGCTCGGCTTCCGCAACAACGGCCCGGCGACGCTGGAGCGCATCCGCACCAAGACCGACGTGACCTTCGTCGACGTGACAGTGCCGACCGGCACCACCGCCGTCGCGGTGCCGGCGGAGTGCGCCCCGCGTACCGGCAACAAGGCCGAGTGGGGTGCGGCAGGCACCCCCGGTGCGGCCGAATACCGCTGCTACCCGGGCCCGTTCGCCCCGGTGGGCGAGGAGCTGACCGGCGAGTTCTCGTTCCGGATCGACACGGTCGTCACCGACGCCACCGGCATGGTCAAGGTCAACGTGCCGTGTGAGTGCGAGGGCGGCTTCTACGCGGACCTGAAGCCGGCCAACGACACCGCCAAGATCCTGGTGAACGCGGCCAGCGGCAACGGCGACGGCGGCACTGGCGACAACGGCGGCACGGGCGGTGGCGACAGCGGTGCCGGCGGCGGCCTGCCGATCACCGGTCAGTCCACCGGACTGATCGCCGGCCTCGGCGCGCTGCTGCTCGTCGCGGGCGTCGGCGGCTACCTGGTGGCCAAGCGCCGCCGGACCCGCTTCGTCGCCTGATCCCACCCCGTACCACCGGTGCCCCGCCGACCCTCCCGGTCGGCGGGGCACCGTCGTCGGGCCGTCCCACGACGCGGGCGGGTGGTGCGGGCCGGTCCGGCGCGGCACCAGACCTGGGCTTCGGTACCCTTTGTGGCCGTGGACACAGCTGAGACGACTCGCGCTCTCGTGGAGAGCGTCGCCCTGAACCCGCTCGATCCCAAGGATCTGCTGCAAACCTTCGGGCTGATCGGCGTGTGGGTGATCCTCTTCGCCGAGACCGGCCTGCTGGTGGGCTTCTTCTTCCCGGGCGACTCGCTGCTGTTCCTCGCCGGCGTCGCCGCGTCACCGGTGGCGGACGCGATCTTCGGCGACGGCACCCGCCTCAACCTGGCGGGCCTGCTGATCGGCGGGCCGATCTGCGCGATCGTCGGTGCCCAGCTGGGGCACTGGCTCGGCGCCCGGTATGGCCGGCCGATGTTCGAACGGCCAAACTCCCGGCTCTTCAAGAAGGAGTACGTGGAGAAGGCCGAGTACTACTTCGAGAAGTTCGGCCCGGCGAAGGCCGTGGTGTTGGCGCGCTTCATTCCGATCGTCCGCACGTTCCTCAACCCGGTCGCGGGAGCGCTCGGCATGCCGGCCCGGACGTTCCTGCTCTGGAACATCGTCGGCGCGGTGCTCTGGGTGGACGGCATCCTGCTGATCGGTTACCTGCTCGCGGAGCAGATCTACGACGCCATCGGCGACAAGATCGACCGTTACATCCTGCCGGTGGTCGCCCTGATCATCCTGATCTCGGTGTTGCCGATCTTCTTCGAGTTCCTTCGTGACCGGCGCGCTCGTAAGCGCGGCGAGGCGGTCGCGGTGGTCGCGGCGGCCAGCGCCGCCGGTGCGGTGGAGGCGGCTCGCGAGGCGTTCGACCACGACCGGCACCAGCACGACCGGCGGCGCCCGGAGCACGGCCAGGACCGCTGAACCCAGGTACGACGACGACGGCCGGCCCCCTGGTGAGGGGGTCGGCCGTCGGCATGTCGGGCCCGGCCTCCGGCGGTGCGGCCGGGGACGAGCAGGTGTTACCCACCGGTGGCGCCACCCCTGGCTCGCCACCGGACGCCGTCCCGCGTCGGGACGGCGTGCAGCGCCTACCGCCGTCCCGACGCGGGACGGCGTGCGGCGACTACGTCAGCGGGCCTTCTTGGTGGCCCGCTTACGCGGCGGGGTCAGCAGGTCGGCGATCGTCGCGATCGCACTCGGGACAAGGCTGTAGTACGCCCAGACACCGCGCTTCTCCCGCTGCAGCAAGCCCGCCTCGGTGAGGATACGCAGGTGGTGACTGACCGTCGGCTGAGAGAGGCCGAGCGGCGCCGTCAGGTCACAGACGCACGCCTCGCCCTCTGGGGCCGACTGGATCAGGCTGAGCAGCCGCAGCCGAGCAGGATCCGCAAGGGCCTTGAGGACCCCGGCGAGACGCTCGGCATCGGCACGTTCGATCGGCTCGCCGTTAAGCGGCGAGATCTGAGGCATAGTCATTTCGGCCAACGCAGTTCCCACGTATTCCATCCTTCCACCAGCAGCATCGATCCGCCTGCATATCAGCAGATCCGAATCGGCAAACTTTTACGCCACAAGGCCGAGGTCAGCCAACGTATAGGCCGCCCGGTAAGGCAATCCGGCGGCTCGCACCGCGTCGCCGGCCCCTCGATCAACAATAACCGCCACGCCCACGACTTCCGCCCCGGCCTCGCGAAGCGCCTCGACAGCGGTCAACACACTTCCGCCCGTCGTGGACGTATCTTCCACCGCCAACACCCGGCGGCCGGCCACCTCCGGTCCCTCGATCCGTCGCTGTAGACCGTGTGCCTTGCCCGCCTTGCGCACCACAAAGGCGTCCAGGGCCCGGCCGGTCGGAGCGGCGGCGTGCAGCATCGAGAGCGCGATCGGGTCCGCGCCCAGGGTGAGGCCACCGACCGCGGCGTAATCCCAGTCGGCGGTGAGGTCGAGCATCACCCGGCCGACCAGAGGAGCGGCCTGGTGATGGAGCGTGACGCGCCGCAGATCCACGTACCAGTCTGCCTCACGTCCCGAGGAGAGCACGACCCGCCCGTGGACCACGGCCAGGTCGGTAATGAATTTACGCAGGTCGTCGTGGTCCCCCATGGCGATAGAGGTTACTGCGCAAGTCTGGACGGCGTGTGCGGGGTCCACCCTGACCAGCCCGGCGAGGCACCGATGATTGGCGATGTTCGACTACCCTCAGCGACTGTCTTGACAGCGGCGCGCCAACGCCTCGGCAACGACAACCGGGGGCCGGTGGGCCGGTCGAGGCTCAGTGCTCGTCGCGGCCGATCCGCCCGCGGGTGTCCCGGGCGACCGCCTGGATCAGCCGACGTGGTGCGTGCCGCATGCCGGCGACGGCCACCTTGTACTTCCAGTCCGGGACACTGACCATCTTGCCTTTGCCCAGGTCACGCAGGGCATCGGTGACCACATCCTCGGCCCGCAGCCACATCCATTCGGGCGTCTTGGACATGTTGATGCCGGCCCGTTGGTGGAACTCGGTGCGCGTGTAGCCGGGGCAGAGGGCCATCACCCGGACACCGAACGGCCGCGCCGACAGACCAACCGACTCGCTGAAGTTGGTGACCCAGGCCTTGCTGGCCGAGTACGTCGAACCGGGCATCGCCGTGCCGAACCCGGCAACCGAAGAGACATTTATCACTGCCCCATTTCGGCGTTCGGTCATCTGTCGC
Organism: Micromonospora sp. NPDC049230; assembly: GCF_040647875.1. Taxonomy (NCBI): domain Bacteria; kingdom Bacillati; phylum Actinomycetota; class Actinomycetes; order Micromonosporales; family Micromonosporaceae; genus Micromonospora; species Micromonospora sp. NPDC049230. Next base: position 232,748 of record NZ_JBEZCZ010000007.1, on the reverse strand, counting down.
AACGCCGCCAGGGTCAGCCGCATGACCGCGTGCACGTTGAGCCGCAACAGGCGTGCCTCGTCCTCCGCGGTGGAGCGCAGGAACGGTTTGTTGAGGCTGATCCCGGCATTGTTGACAAGGAGGTGCACCGGGCTGCCGTCGGTGAGCCGTCGCTCCACGATGGCGCACCCGTCGTCGGTGGACAGATCCGCCGCGATCGTCTCCGCCTCGCGACCGTGGGTGGCACTCACCTCGCCGGCCATCTCCGCCAACCGGGTCGCGTCGCGGGCGACAAGCACCAGGTGCCAACCGTCGGCGGCCAGCCGTCGGGCGAACGCCGCGCCGATGCCGGCGGTGGCCCCGGTGATCAGGGCTCGACGCTCGGCAGTCGTGGGGTCGAGCGACACGGGGCGGTCCTCACCTGGGCGGGTACGGGGGCGCGGGCGGCGCCGGCGGGGCGGACGTGAACGCGGGTGGTGCGGATGGTGGAGTCGGCGCGGTCGAGCGGCGGTGACCGAACCAGGCGTTCGCCGCCGGCAGGGCCAGCAGCACGGCTACTACAAGGTAACCGAGCACCTGCCCGACGGAAAGCCCGGCGTTGAGCGGGATCCACCAGGACGGGTACGCGTCGCCGACCAGGCCCAGCAACTCGGCGAGGGCCTGGTCGTCGGCACCCAACTGCAGTGGCGCGGCCCGTTCACCGATGAGCACCGCCACGCTGCAACAACCACCGAGCACGCCGAGCCCACTGATCACCCAGGTGGCCACGCGCGCGCCGTTGCGGGCCGCCACGAGCCCGAGGGCCAGACCGGCGAGCACCGGCACGGACAGCGCCGCCAGCACCGCCGACAGCACGCCGGTAGCGCGAAGCAGGGTCACCACGTCGTCGATCTGCTCCGGGCTCGCCGCGGTGTCGCGGGCGGCGGAGCGGAACGCGTCGACGGTCCCGCCAAGCGCCAGCAGGTCGACAACGGCGTACGCGAGCGAGGCCACCGCCATCACCCACAGCACGGACGCGGCGATCAGGACGACGGCGGGCCGGCGGGCCGGTGCCGATTCGGGGTACGACACGACGAATCCCTCCGGTAGGCGTCGGGTTGCAACCTACTCGGAGGGATCGTCGGCGTCGTGCTTACCGGGCCGTCAACTCGTCGACGGTGGGGTTGACCCGGGCCGGTCCGTGGGCGGCGTGTCGCCCGGCCGGTCCGTCGGCGGCGGGTAGCTCGGCTCCCCACTCGACGGATAGCCCGGCTCACCGGACGACTGCGGGTAGCCGGGCTGACCCGGGACCTGCGGGTTACCCGGGTAGCTGGCACCCGGTGCCGGCGGCTCCCAGGCCGTGGCGGCCTTGCGGAAGAACGGGTTGGCCTTCGGCAACGCCAGCAGGACCAGCGCCGTGACCAACACGATCAGGCTGAGCACATTGAGCAGCAGGCTGACCGGGGTCACCCAGGAGGGCAGGGCCTCCTCCAGACGGCGCTGGATCTCTTCGGGGCTGGGCCCGTCGCCGGTGCCGCCACCGGTGTTGAACCCGCCGCCCGCGTTGCTGAGCAGGCCGCCGCCCACGCAGCAGACCATGATGCCGCCGACGATCCAGGTGGTGATCCGGGCGCCGTTACGGCCCTGGTTGTTGAACATGGCGAGCACAGCCAGCGCGATCGCGAGCAGCAGCAGCAGGATGCCGGCGCCGAGGCCGATGGCGACGAAGACGTCTGCCACCTGGTCGCCGTCGGTGCTGCTGCCCTCGTACGCGGCGCGGAACGCGTCACGCGTCTTGCCGAAGGTGGTGAGCGAGACGATCAGCGTGATCACCTGGAGCACCACGAACAGGTAGAGCAGGTAACTGGAAATCGACACAACTGACGGCCGCTGACGGGCCGGTGTGCTCTGGGAATCGACCATGATTCTCCTTCCCTCAGATCGCCCACACCGTATCGGCAACCGGCCGTTTCGGCATGCCGTGGCGAGCCGGCACGCCCACCCGGCGTGGGCTCAGTGCTCCCCGGAGGTGGGACGGATCGTCAGGTCAGCGGGGTCGAGCAGGTCGCCGCGGGCCACCCGCCAACCCTCTTCGCCGTACGCCTCGAAGGACAGCCGCGCGGTGCCGCCGGCCTGGTAGTCGTGGTAGCGCATCGTGCCTGCCGCCGGCAGACCGGTCTCCTCGGTGGCGGTGTAGCGCGCCTGCCCCGTCTCGGCCCAGGTGTAGCGCCGCCGACCCAGCTCGATGGTCGGGGCACCCGGGGTCACGCTCGCGCCCGGCTCGGCCGTCCAGAGCACCAACTCCAGTTCGGGGCCGTCCTCCACGGAGAGCCGGTAGCGGGTGCCGGACCCGTCGTCGAGCAGGTGCTGCACCCAGCTCCAGTCCCCCTCGACCAGGCGGATGGTGCCGCTCACCGCGTACTCCCGCTCGCGGATCCGCACGCGGTCGCCCAGGCGCAGACGGACCGGATCGCCACGCGGCGGCTCCGCCGTCCGGGCGTCCGACGATCGCCCGCCGGACCGGGCCGTCGCCGGCCGCCGGGTTCGCACGACAATCCCGATGACGATCACCGCGAGTACGGCAAGCGCCACCACCAGGTACGTCACTGACCTGCCCACCCGACCATCTCCCCAGGTACCTCGGCGCAGACGGTAACAATCCTCGGCTCCGGTGGGACCCGTACCGTGACCGACAGCTCAGCTACCGACGGCAGCGGTGGCGTCGCCTGTTGTGCACGATCGCACTGTGGACGGCCCGACGGGCGCTGGTTCGTCCGTGTCAGCAGATGGATCAAAGTGTGGCGAGCCGTTGGCTGGCGTAGTTGCCAAGAGTCTCGCGGCCCAGCACACAGCCGACGAAGGTGGTGAACTCGCTCGGGTCGTCCCGCAGTGCCGTCCAGGCCGCCCGAGCCGCCGTCGGGTCGACCCGTTCCAGCAGCGTGGCCGCGTACGCCCGGCCGGCGGGTGTGCCGTCGGCCAACACCCGATCGAGTTGCCGGCGGACCTCCTCGGGGTGGTCGTCGAGGGCAGCCTCGACACTGTGGTACGCCTCCGTCACCGGCAGGGTCGCGCCAGCGAGGCCCACCCCGCCAAAGGCAAGCGTGTCAGCCGCGATCAACTCGTCAAGGGCCGCGTCAAGCTCCCGCTCCCATTTCTTCCCAATCCCAAACATGCCCCAACCCTTCCCCCACCAACCCCCCACCAACCCCTCCCAGACCCCACCCCACCCCACCCAGACCCCGTTGATCATGGAGTTATTGCCCCGACACGCCGCGCAACCGCGCAATAACTCCATGATCACCGCAGGGGGAGGGGTGGGGGGCAGGGGGACGGGGGACGGGGTGGGGGTGTTAGGCGGGGGTTACTGAGAGGGTGTTGGGTTCTGGGTTGTGGTCCACCTTTACTGTTTGGCCGTCTCGGATCTGGCCGGACAGGAGGGCCTTTGCCAACTGGTCTCCGATCGCGGTCTGGACCAGACGACGCAGTGGGCGGGCGCCGTAGATCGGGTCGTAGCCGTGCTCGGCCAGCCAGGTCCGGGCGGCCTCGGTGATGTCCAGGCCCAGTCGGCGGTCGGCCAGGCGCCGCCGCATCCGGTCCAACTGGATGTCGACGATGGCCCGCAGGTCGTCCCCGCGCAGCGAGGCGAAGACCACGATGTCGTCCAGCCGGTTGAGGAACTCCGGCTTGAAGTGCGAACGGACCACGGCGAGCACACCCTCGCGGCGCTGCTCGTCGGCGAGCGTCAGGTCACCGATCACCGACGACCCGAGGTTGGACGTGAGGATCAGGATCGCGTTGCGGAAGTCGACGGTACGACCCTGACCGTCGGTGAGCCGGCCGTCGTCGAGCACCTGGAGCAGCACGTCGAAGACGTCCGGGTGGGCCTTCTCCACCTCGTCGAGCAGGATCACCGAGTACGGCCGACGCCGCACCGCCTCGGTGAGCTGGCCACCCTCGTTGTAGCCGACGTAGCCGGGCGGGGCGCCCACCAGGCGGGCGACCGAGTGCTTCTCGCCGTACTCGCTCATGTCGATGCGGACCATCGCCCGCTCGTCGTCGAAGAGGAACTCGGCGAGGGCCTTGGCCAACTCCGTCTTGCCGACGCCGGTGGGGCCGAGGAACAGGAAGCTGCCGGTCGGCCGATCGGGGTCGGCGATGCCGGCACGGGCACGGCGGACCGCGTCGGAGACCGCGCCGACCGCTTCGGCCTGGCCGACCACCCGGTCGCCCAGCGACTCCTCCATCCGCAGCAGTTTGGCCGTCTCACCTTCCAGGAGCCGGCCGGCGGGGATGCCGGTCCAGGAGGCGACCACAGCGGCGATGTCGTCCGCGCCGACCTCCTCCTTGAGCATCGCGCCGTCGGCTTGGAGCTGGGCCAACTCCTCAGCAGCCTGCGTCAGCTCCGTCTTGAGGGCGGGGATCCGGCCGTAGCGCAGCTCGGCGGCGCGCTCCAACTCACCGTCGCGCTCGGCCCGCTCGGCCTCGCCGCCGAGACGCTCCAGCTCCTCCTTGGCGGTGGAGAGCTTGGTGATGTGGCTCTTCTCCGTCTGCCAGCGCTCGGAGAGCACTGTGAGCTGCTCGCGCTTGTCGGCCAACTCCTTGCGCAGCCGCTCCAACCGCTCGGCGGAGGCGGCGTCCGGCTCCTTCGCCAGCGCCATCTCCTCGATCTCCAGCCGGCGGACCGCCCGCTCGATCTCGTCCACCTCGACCGGACGGGAGTCGATCTCCATCCGGAGTCGGGACGCGGACTCGTCGACCAGGTCGATCGCCTTGTCCGGCAGGAACCGGTCGGTGATGTAGCGATCCGACAGGGTCGCGGCGGCGACGAGCGCGGCGTCGGTGATCCGTACGCCGTGGTGCACCTCGTAGCGCTCCTTGAGGCCGCGCAGGATGCCGATGGTGTCCTCGATCGTCGGCTCGCCGACGAGCACCGGCTGGAAACGACGCTCCAGCGCCGGGTCCTTCTCGATGTGCTCGCGGTACTCGTCGAGCGTTGTCGCGCCCACCATCCGCAGCTCGCCACGGGCCAGCATCGGCTTGAGCATGTTGCCGGCGTCCATCGAGCCCTCGCCCTTACCGGCGCCGACGACTGTGTGCAGCTCGTCGAGGAACGTGATGACCTGCCCGTTGGAGTTCTTGATCTCCTCCAGGACGGACTTCAGCCGCTCCTCGAACTGGCCCCGGTACTGTGCGCCGGCGACCATCGCGCCGAGGTCGAGTGAGATCAACCTCTTGTCGCGCAGCGACTCGGGCACGTCACCGGTGACGATCCGCTGGGCCAGCCCCTCGACGATCGCGGTCTTGCCGACGCCGGGCTCGCCGATCAGCACCGGGTTGTTCTTCGTACGCCGGGAGAGCACCTGGATGACCCGACGGATCTCGGAGTCCCGGCCGATGACCGGGTCGATCTTTCCGTCCCGGGCGCTGGCGGTGAGGTCGACGCCGTACTTGGTCAGGGCCTGGTAGGTCTGCTCCGGGTCGGCGGTGGTGACCCGGCGGTCCCCGCCGCGGACGCTCGGGAAGGCCGCGACCAGGGCTTCCTCGGTGGCACCTGCCGTCTTCAGCGCGCCGGACACGGCGCCGCCGACCCGGGCGAGGCCGGCGAGCAGGTGCTCGGTGGAGGTGTACTCGTCGCCCAACGGCCGGGCGATCTGCTCGGCGGCGCCGATGGCGTTGACGAACTCGCGAGCCAACGTCGGCTCGGCGATGCTCGAACCGCGGGCGGCTGGCAGGGCGTCGACAGCGCGCTGGGCGGCCCGGCGCAGCTCGGCGGGGTCGGCCCCGACGGCGCGCAACAGACCGGTGGCGGTCGAGCCATCGGTGTCCAGGAGCGACAGCAGCAGGTGCCAGGGCTCCACGGTGGCGTGACCACGCTGGTTGGCCAGCGCGACGGCGCCCGTGATGGTCTCGCGGCTCTTGGTGGTGAGTTTTTCGGTGTTCATGGGCTCCCCCGGATCGGCGTTGTCCACTGAGAAGGACACAACCAGAGTTGAGCGTATTCCACTCAACCTTAGCGCGTGACGCCCATCACTCCCGAGGACGCCACCGCCAGTCGAACTCACCGGCCGCCGGCGGCGGCCCAGGCAGCGGGTCCGCGCCCGGCACCGAGAGGCCCGCCAGCAGCACCGCGAGCTGGCGGCGGCGCAACTGCCCGGTCCGCTCCGCATCCGGTACGCGCACCGCCGCACACGACTCCAACAGCAACCCCAGATCGTGTACGACCGCGTCGGGGCGCAACCGCCCGCTGGCGCGGGCCCGCTCGAACAGGGCGGTGGCCAGCTCGCCGGCGCGCATCGCGTCCCGCCCCATCTCCTCGGTCGGCGTGAAGGTGCCGGCCAGATGGACGGTGAGCGAGTGCACGTCGGCGTCGACCACCCGGGTCAGGAACCCCGTGAACGCGGCCCAGTCGTCCGGCTCGGCGAGGGCCGACTCGGCCTCGGCCACGTACCGGCGCAACCCGTCATGGCAGAGCTGACGCAACAGGTCCTCCTTGCCCGCGTACCGCCGGTAGAGGGCGCTGATGCCGACGCCGGCGCGTTCGGCGACGGCGGCGATCGGCGCCTTCGGGTCGTCGAGGAAGACCGCGCGGGCGGCTTCGAGGATCACCTCGTCGTTGCGGGCGGCCTGGGCGCGGCGACCGCCCAGCGTCCTGCCGGAAGTCGTTGACATGCCCTCAGCCTAACAGTGGAACGGATCGTTCCGCTCTGCTACTGTGATTGCAGAACGAAACATTCCGTTCCGAAGGAGTTCCGAGATGACCGGCACCGCGATCCGCCCCTTCCGCGTCGAGATCCCGCAGACCGCCCTCGACGACCTGGCCGCCCGCCTGGCCCGCACCAGCTGGCCCGCCGAGGCGCCCGGTGCCGGCGACACCTACGGGATGAGCGCCGATCGCGTGCGGGCTCTCGCCGACCGCTGGCGCGACGGGTTCGACTGGCGGGCCGTCGAGGCCCGGCTGAACGCCCACCCCCAGTTCGTCACCGAGATCGACGGCGAGCAGATCCACTTCCTGCACGTCCGGTCCTCCCGCCCGGACGCCACCGCCCTGGTGCTCACCCACGGCTGGCCCGGCTCGGTCCTGGAATACCTGGACGTGATCGCCCCGCTCACCGAGCCCAGCGACCCGGCCGCGCCGGCCTTCCACCTGGTCATCCCGTCGCTGCCCGGCTTCGGGTTCTCCGGGCCCACCCGCAGCGCCGGCTGGAACCGCTTCCGCACCGCCCGCGCCTGGGCCGAGCTGATGAACCGCCTGGGGTACGCCAGCTACGGCGCGGTCGGCAACGACGCCGGCTCGATGGTCGCGCCGGAGCTGGGCCGGATCGATCCGGAACACGTCCTCGGCGTGCACGTCACCCAGCTCTTCTCGTTCCCCTCCGGCGACCCGGCCGAGTTCGCCGACCTGTCCGAGGCGGACCAGGCGGCGCTCGCGCACCTCCAGTGGTTCTACGAGAACAAGTTCTCCTTCAACCAGGTGCACAGCCAGCAGCCGCAGACCCTGGCGTACGCGCTGGCCGACTCCCCGATCGGGCTGCTCGCCTGGAACGCGCAACTGTTCGACGAGAGCCTGGACGCGGACTTCGTCCTGGCCAACGTGGCCCTCTACTGGTTCACCGGCACTGCCGCCTCGGCGATCCGGCTCTACTGGGAGGACGCCCACGCCGACCAGCAGCCGACCGAGCCGACCACCGCGCCGACCGCGCTGGCCATGTTCCCCGGCGACTTCCAGTCCATCCGCCGCTTCGCCGAGCGGGACCACGCGAACATCGTCCGGTGGACGGCGTACCAGACGGACGTCGAGGGCCGCGGTGACGTCGGCGGTCACTACGCCGCCCACCAGGCCACCGATGTCCTGGTCAGCGACATCCGCGAGTTCTTCGTCAGCCTCCGCTGACCATCGCGTGGCCTGGGCGCCCGCCCCCGCCGCACCGGGGGCGGGCGCCGACGCGTCCCAGCCCCGGCCCTCGCCCTCGCCCGGCATGGCCCGACCCTGGTCCTGACCCTGGCGCGCTTGATCCACTCGGCTTTCAGAAAATCGGGGTATTCGGACCGCTTGGGCGCCGCGACATCCTGAAAGCCGAGTCGATCACCGTTAGGAACAGCCCTCCACGATTCTTATGGGCGGATTCGCCGGGGCAGGCGGGCTGTGCACGGGGTTTCATGGTCGGCGCGGAGCACACAGCGACGGCCGCCGTCCAGCCGTCGGTCGCAGAAGACCCAGTGCCGTACCCCTTGGTCGTCCTCGTCGGAGAGGGAGATCCCGCGACCGGGCTGACCGAGACGCTGGAAGGTGTCGGTGTGTTCGTGGCCGAGAAGCAGTAGATCTTGGAAGGAAACTGCCCCTGGAGGGGCGCATTTCTTCCAAGATCTCTCGCGGCGAGCTCCACGGAGGAGCGCTGTCCTTCCAAGATCTGCGGTTTGTTCACCAAGCGGTAGCCTTGGCGCGTGCGAGTACGTGTCGAGCAGACCGCCCTACCCGGGATCGGGGTACGTCACGATCTGGTGACGGAGTCCGGACGCCGCCTGGGCGTTGTCTCCCACCGCAATGGCCGTCGTGATCTCGTCCTGTACGACCCCGACGATCCCGACTCCTGCCAGGCGGACATCCCACTGACCGACGACGAGGCTGAGGCTCTGGCCGACATCCTCGGCGCGTCGCTGATGCTCGGCCAGCTCTCCGGGCTGCGTGAGCAGGCCGCCGGTCTGCTCACCGAGCAGATCGCCATCACGGCCGGCTCGCCGTACGTCAACCGGAAGCTCGCCGACACCAAGGCGCGTACCCGCACCAGCGCCTCCATCGTGGCGGTGCTGCGCGAAGGCGAAGTGATCGTCTCGCCACTCCCCTCCTTCCGCTTCGCGGCCGGCGATGTGGTGGTCGTTGTCGGGACCCGCAGGGGTCTCGACGGCGTGTCCGCCATCCTCGCCGACAGTGACCCGGACGGCTGAGGCGGATGCACGACTCCACCACACTGCTCGTCGAGGTCGGCGCGCTGCTGCTGTTGCTCGGTGTCCTCGGCCGGCTCAGCCGCCGGGTGGGCCTCTCACCCATCCCTCTCTACCTGCTGGCCGGGCTCGCGTTCGGGCACGGTGGGCTGCTTCCGCTCGCCGCCAGCGAGGAGTTCTTCGCCGTTGGCGCCGAGATCGGCGTCATCCTGCTGCTGGTGATGCTCGGCCTCGAATACTCGGCCAACGAACTTGTCGGCAACCTTCGCTCGGCGGCCCCGGCCGGGTTGATCGACGGCCTGTTCAACGCGCTGCCCGGCGCGGCGTTCGCCCTGCTGCTCGGCTGGGACTGGGTGGCCGCCCTGGTGCTCGGCGGCATCACCTGGGTCTCCTCCTCCGGGGTGATCGCCAAGGTTCTCGCCGACCTGGGACGACTCGGTAACCGGGAAACCCCGGTGATCCTCTCGGTCCTGGTGATCGAGGACCTGGCGATGGCGCTCTACCTGCCGCTTGTCACCGCCGTCCTGGCCGGCACCGGCCTGCTCGGCGGCGGCATCGCCCTCGCCGTCGCGGTGGGCACCGTACTGCTCGTGCTTGTCGTCGCCATCCGCTACGGCCACCTCATCTCCTCTGCCCTGTCGGCGAAGGATCCGGAGGCGCTGCTGCTCGGCGTACTCGGTCTGACCCTGCTGATCGCCGGTCTCGCGGCGAAGCTCCAGGTGTCGGCGGCGGTCGGCGCGTTCCTGGTCGGCATCGCGCTCTCCGGTCCGGTGGCGCACCACGCGACCGAGTTGCTCTCCCCGCTGCGGGACCTGTTCGCCGCCGTGTTCTTCGTGTTCTTCGGCCTGGTCACCGACCCACGGGACATTCCGCCGGTGCTGCTGCCGGCGCTCGCGTTGGCCGTGGTCACGATGGCGACCAAGACGCTCACCGGTTACCTCGCGGCCCGCCGGGTCGGCATCGCGGAGCCTGGTCGATGGCGGGCCGGCCTGGCACTCGTACCCCGGGGTGAGTTCTCCATCGTCATCGCCGGGCTCGCGGTGGCCGCCGGGAGTGTCGAGCCGGGGTTGGCGGCGCTGGCCGCGACGTACGTCCTGATCACCGTGGTGACCGGGCCGATCCTCGCCCGGCTGCCAGATTTCCCGTGGTTCAAGCGGTGGCTGCGTAACCGCGCGGCGGCCCAGCGGCGGGAGCGGACCCCGGTCGTCGGCCCAGTGCAGTAAACCCGCCCGTGCCAACGGTTGCGGAATTGCTCCTCGCGGGTACTACCGCAGCACCCGACGGCGGGTTACCGTTTCGCCCCAGCAGCCAAGGTCCGTAGGCAGCGTTGCCAAACGCGGGCGAGAGCGTGGAAGGTTGGCCGGTGAGCGTGCAGGAGTCGACGTTCCGCGGCTTCGCCAACCCCGTCGATCCGAGTCCGGCGGAGTTGCGAGCTTGGGCGTACAAGCCTGATTCGGTGCCGTTGGCTTCGATGCCACCAGACTGGGACCTGTTGGTCTCCGGCGACCGACTGGTGCTGACACTCTTCGAGTTGGCGATGGACCCGACCTGCCCGGCCCGGCGTTTCGCCCTGCACTGCCTCTACATCTACGCGGCCGACGGCATCCGGACGAACTTCCGCGCCCACCCCAAGCGCCGCTTCCGCAAGCTCGTCGAGCAGGCCGAACGCGACGGCGACGAGCTGATGAAGATCTGGGCGCACAACGGGCGGGTGCTGCTGGCCCGACCGGATCTCTTCGTCTACCGGGACTGGTGCGAGGGCGGCCTGGTCCGCGAGAACCGCCGCCTCGGCTGAACTACGGCCCGCATTCGGTAACCGCGAACGGGCCGGGACCCCCGCCGTGGCGACACCCGCGTCCCGGCCCGCACTCAGCACCGCGAACGGGCCGGGACCCCCCGTGGGTCCCGGCCCGCACGTCGGTCGCCGGTCAGTCCTGCTTGGGTTCGGGTTCGGGTCGACTCTTGTCGTCGCCCCGCTCGGCGAACCGACCGCCGACGACCCGGTCCCGATAGGTCCCCTCGGTCACCTTGTCGAACTTCTTGCGGACGGTTTCGGCCAGGCTTTCCAGCCGGTCCTCCGTCTGCGCAGCCACCTTCTTCGCCGGTTCCGCCATCGCTCCCCCTCGCCATGTCGGCAGGCCCGAAATAGCCGATTGGACCCGTATTCACAGGCTAACCGAAGCGGCCCGGACCGCGCCGGGGAATCCGGTGTGGTCCGGGCCGAGGAGTCGGGTCCGGGTGGGGGGCCAGGTCAACGATCGGGAGTACGGCGGGGTCGCCACACCACAAGCGCTGTGGACGTGCGATTTGTCGGCACCAGGTCCCGCCCCGGGAAGCGGGCGAGTGACTCCAGCTCGGCCACCCGCCGGTACGCGGCGTCCAGCTCCGCCTCCAGTCGGGCCACCCGCTGCTGCGCCTGCTCCAGCAGTCGCTCCAGCCCGATGATCCGCTTGACGCCGGCCAGATTGATCCCGTCGTCCTGGCTGAGCCGCTGCACCTCGCGCAGCAGCACCACGTCGCGGACGCTGTACCGGCGCCCGCCGCCAGCGGCCCGGCCAGGCTGCACCAGCCCCAGTCGGTCGTACTGGCGCAGGGTCTGCGGATGCATCCCCGCCATCCGCGCCGCAACCGAGATCATCAGCACCTTGGCCTCGTAGGCAGGGTCACCCGAACCGAGGAACTCGCCCGACATGCCGCTCACCTCCGCGTCCCTTCCACCGGACTAGCTGACCCGACGCACCCGCGCGTCGAGATGTTCCCGGGCCGCCGGCGGGCTCTGCTCGGCGAACGCCTCCAGCGCCGCGCGCGCCTCGTCGGACAACCGGGCCGGCACCACCACGTCCAACGTGACAAGCAGGTCACCGGCCTGTCCGTCGCGGCGGACCACACCCTTGCCGCGGGCGCGCAGCACCCGCCCGCTCGGCGTCCCCGGCGGAACCCGCAGGGTCACCGCGCCGTCGAGCGTAGGCACCCGCAGGTCCGTGCCGAGCACGGCCTCCGCGAAGGTGACAGGCACGCTCAACGTCAGGTCGTCACCGGTACGCCCGAACAGCTCGTCCGGTCGAACCTTGACGTGTACGAACAGGTCGCCGGCCGGGCCGCCGCGCTCGCCCGGCTCACCGCGCCCGGCCAGCCGGATGCGCTGGCCGTCGGCCACGCCGGCCGGGAAGCGCACATTCATGGTGCGGGTCTTGGTGACACCGCCGCTGCCGTGGCACTCGGGGCACTTCTCCTCGACCACGGTGCCGACGCCCTGGCAGTTGCGGCACGGCTCGGAGAAGCTGAACGAGCCCTGGTTGCGGGTGGTCACGCCGGCACCGTGGCAGACCGGGCAGGTACGCGGCTGCGTGCCGGGCTTGGCCCCGTTGCCGTGGCAGGTGTCGCAGACCCCGGGCGCGCGCAGTGTCAGGGGCAGCGTCACCCCGCGCACCGCGTCGCCGAAGTCCAGTGCCACCTCGGTCTCCACGTCCCGGCCGCGGGCCGGACCGCGCGGTGCCGCCTGCCCACCGCCCTGACCGCCGGTGAAGATCGAACTGAACAGGTCCTGGAAGCCGGCGCCTCCGAAGCGGCGGTCGCCGCCTCCGCCACCGAACATGTCGGAGACGTCGAACGGCATGCCGCCCGGCTGACCCTCGCCACGGGCGTTACGCCGGAACGCGCCCGAGCCGAACAGCGAGCGCATCTCGTCGTACTCGCGGCGGCGGCCGGAGTCCGACAGCACGTTGTACGCCTCGGACGCGGCCTTGAAACGCTCCTCCGCCTTGGCGTCGCCCGGGTTGTGGTCCGGGTGCGACTCCCGGGCCACCTTGCGGTACGCCTTCTTGATGTCGTCCGCGGAGGCGGCCTTGTCCACGCCGAGCACGGCGTAGAAGTCCTTCTCGATCCAGTCCTTGGAACTCACCGGTCCACCCCCTTTCGACAGTCGCGGCCCGGCCGTCCCGCCCACCGTTGTGCGGTGGGCGGGACGGCCCGGTCACTGTCTCGCACTATTCCGGGTCCGCGACCGCGACCAGCGCGGGGCGCAGCAGCCGCTCACCGAGCTGGTAGCCGCGCCGCATCACCTGGACGCAGGTCGGCTCGCTGACCTCGGCCGAGGTCTGGTGCGCGACCGCCTCGTGGCGGGTCGGGTCGAACGCGTCGCCCTGCTCGCCGAAGGCGTTCAGGCCGAACTTGCCCAGTGCGGTGGTGAGTTGTTCCGCCACCGTGCCGAACGGTCCGACCAGGTCGCCGTGCTCCCGAGCCCGGTCCAGGTCGTCGAGGATCGGCAGCAGTGCGGCCAGCACCGAGCCGGTCGCCTGTTCCTGCACCAGGTTGCGGTCGCGGTCGACCCGCTTGCGGTAGTTGGCGTACTCCGCCGACACCCGCTGTAGGTCCCTGGTGCGCTCGTCCAACTCGGCCCGGAGCGCCTCCAGCTCGGCACCGAGCGACGTGCCAGTGCCGGCGCCGTCGACAGGCTGTGCCGGGGCGTCCACCACCGGTGGACCGGAGGGCTCCGGTCCGTCGGTGGAGTTGACCTCTACCTCGATCTCGTCGACAACTACCTCGGCGTCCTCGACCAGGCCCTCGGCCGGCACACCGGTCTCCGCGTCGGCGGCGGTGCCCTCCGGCTCCGCCGTGTCGACGAACTTGCGCTTGTTGCGGATGACGACCCGCTCCCCGTCGCCGGTGGTCGGCTCCGTGGGCGCGGAGCCACCCGGCGTCGACCCGGTGTCGCCCGGGTCGGCGGCTCGTGGCTTCTGCGTCATGCGGCTACCTCATCCCCTTCGCCGTGGATACGTGTCGGAAGCCGACCGTCACTTCTTGCCGTCCTCGTCCACGATCTCCGCGTCGACCACGTCGTCGGCCGCACCGGCCTGCGCGCCTGTCGCACCTGTCGCGCCGGCCGCACCCGGGCCGGGCTCGCCGCCCGGCTGCTGGCCCTGCTCGGCCTCCTGCGAGTAGAGCAGCGAACCGGCCTCCTGGGAGACCTTCGCCAGCTTCTCGTGCGCGGACTTGATCTTCTCGATGTCCTGACCGCCGAGGGCGCCCCGCAGCTCACCGAGGGCCTCGTTGAGCTGCTCCCGGTTTTCACCGGGCAGCTTGTCGCCGCTCTCGGCGAGGAACTTCTCGGTCTGCCACTGAAGCGCCTCGGCCACGTTGCGAGCCTCGGCGTCGTCGCGACGGCGCTTGTCCTCCTCCGCGTGCTCCTCGGCGTCCCGGCGCATCCGCTCGATGTCGTCCTTCGGCAGCGACGAGCCGCCGGTGATCGTCATCTTCTGTTCCTTGCCGGTGCCCAGGTCCTTGGCGTGCACGTTGACGATGCCGTTGGCGTCGATGTCGAAGGCGACCTCGATCTGCGGCACACCGCGCGGCGCCGGCGGGAGGCCGGTCAGCTCGAAGGTGCCGAGCTTCTTGTTGTAGGCCGCGATCTCCCGCTCACCCTGGAACACCTGGATCAGCACCGACGGCTGGTTGTCGTCCGCAGTGGTGAAGACCTCGGAGCGCTTGGTCGGGATTGTGGTGTTGCGCTCGATCAGCTTGGTGAAGATGCCGCCCTTGGTCTCGATGCCCAGGCTCAGCGGGGTCACGTCGAGCAGCAGGACGTCCTTGACCTCACCCTTGAGCACACCGGCCTGGAGGGCGGCGCCGACGGCGACGACCTCGTCCGGGTTGACGCCCTTGTTGGGGTCGCGACCGGTGAGCTGCTTGACCAGGTCGGTCACGGCGGGCATCCGGGTCGAACCGCCGACCAGGATGACGTGCTCGACGTCGGAGATCTTGATCCCGGCGTCCTTCACGGCCTGCTCGAACGGGCCCTTGCAGCGGTCCAGCAGATCCTGCGTCATCCGCTGGAACTCGGCGCGGCTCAGCGTCACGTCGAGGTGCAGCGGGCCGGCCGCGCCAGCGGTGATGTACGGCAGGTTGATGTTGGTGGTGGTGGCGGCGGACAGCTCGATCTTGGCCTTCTCGGCGGCCTCACGGAGGCGCTGGAGGGCCATCTTGTCCTGACCGAGGTCGATCCCGTGCTCACCACGGAACGTCTTGACCAGGTGGTCGATGATCCGCTGGTCCCAGTCGTCGCCACCGAGGTGGTTGTCACCACTCGTCGACTTGACCTCGATGACGCCCTCGGCCAGCTCCAGCAACGACACGTCGAAGGTGCCGCCGCCGAGGTCGAAGACCAGGACGGTCTGCTCCTTGGAGCCCTTGTCCAGCCCGTACGCCAGGGCGGCCGCGGTCGGCTCGTTGACGATCCGCAGCACGTTGAAGCCGGCGATCTCACCGGCCTCCTTGGTGGCCTGGCGCTGGCTGTCGTTGAAGTAGGCCGGGACGGTGATCACCGCGTCGGTGATCTGCTCGCCCAGGTACGCCTCCGCGTCCCGCTTGAGCTTCATCAGCGTCCGGGCCGAGATCTCCTGCGGGGTGTACTTCTTGCCGTCGATGTCGACGGACCAGTTCGTGCCGACCTCGCGCTTGACCGACCGGATCGTCCGGTCCGGGTTGGTCACTGCCTGGCGCTTGGCCACCTCGCCGACGAGCACCTCGCCGTTGCGGGCGAACGCGACGATCGACGGAGTCGTCCGCGATCCCTCAGCGTTGGCGATGACGGTGGGCTCACCGCCCTCGAGAACGCTGACGCAGGAGTTCGTCGTGCCGAGGTCGATACCGACCGCACGTGCCATCTTCGCTTCCTCGCTTCGTAAGGTTGTGCAGGTGACGGGCATCGCCCGCGGCTGCTGGCGAGCACCACCCGCAGCGGGCCCCACCACAAGTTGAGTGAACTTGGCTCAATAGTGCCACGCGTTGGCGAATCGTCAAGTCGGGTTGAGTCAACCCGACGCAACTCAGCCATTACTACCGTCCGGTTGTCTTCCCTTGCATCGGTCGGGCACGCTTTAGCGGTGACGACGCACGGCGATTCCGCCACCCGTTCCGGCGCGCCCGCCGTCGCAGCCCGCACCGGCCCGCCGGACACCGCGGAGGAGCCGCCCGCCACCACCGGGGACGACAGCCTCCCCGGCGCCCTGTCGGGCCTCCGGGAGGCGATAGGTGCGACCCGGTTTCCCCTCGCACTGCCCTCCGCCGGCTCCGCCCGGCACACCGCCACCGCCCTCACCGACCAGCTCGACGACTACCTGCTGCCCCGGCTCGCCCGGCTGGACGCCCCACTGCTCGTGGTGGTCGGCGGCTCCACCGGCGCGGGCAAGTCGACGCTTGTCAACAGCCTGGTCAAGGCCCGGGTCAGCGCCGCCGGCGTGCTCCGGCCGACCACCCGCTCCCCGGTGCTGGTGTGCAACCCGTCCGACGCGGCGTGGTTTCGGCAGGGTGACCTGCTGCCCGGCCTGACCCGCACCACCGAGCCGAGCGACGATCCGCGCGCCCTGCACCTCGTCACCGCGCCGGCCCTGCCCGCCGGGCTGGCCTTCCTCGACGCCCCCGACATCGACTCGGTGGTCGACGCCAACCGGGCGCTCGCCACCCAACTGCTCGCCGCCGCCGACCTCTGGCTCTTCGTCACCACCGCCGCCCGGTACGCCGACGCGGTGCCGTGGGAGCTGCTGCGCAGCGCCCGGGCGCGCGGCGCGGTGATCGCCATGGTGCTGGACCGGGTGCCCGCCGAGGCCACCGACGAGATCTCCGCGCACCTGGCCGAGATGCTCGCCGAACAGGATCTCGGCCGGGCGCCGCTGTTCGTGTTGCCGGAGACCTGGGTCGACGGTCAGGGGCTGCTGCCCGAGGGCGTGACCGCGGCGCTGGCCGACTGGTTCGCCCGACTCGCCGGCGACGCGGAAGCCCGCTCGGCAGTGGTCCGCCAGACCCTGGACGGTGCGCTGGCCGCCCTCCACCCCACCGTCGAGGAGCTGGCCAACGCCGCCGACGCGCAGGTCACCGCCGCCGCCGAGCTGAACGAACGGGTCCGGGCCGCGTACCGGGGTGCCGAGCGCACCGTCGAGCAGGGGCTCCAGGACGGCCGACTGCTCCGGGGTGAGGTGCTCGCCCGCTGGCAGGAGTTCGTCGGCACCGGGGAGTTCTTCCGCACTCTGGAGGCACGGATCGGTCGCCTCCGCGACCGGGTCGTCGCCGCTGTCACCGGTCGCCCGGCACCCTCCGTCGAGCTGCGCAACGCCATCGAGTCGCAGCTGGTCACGCTGCTGCGCGGGGTGTCCTCGGAGGCAGCCGAATCCGCGTACACGGGGTGGAAGGCGCACCCGGCGGGCTCCGGACTGCTCGATCCGGCGCTCGCCCACCCGAGCGACGACCTCCCGGAGCGCGCCGAACGGATGGTCCGGGACTGGCAGCGCGGGGTGCTGGAGCTGGTCCGGGTCGAGGGCGGCGACAAGCGGTTCGTGGCCCGCACCGCCGCGTACGCGGTCAACGCCACCGGGTTGGCCGTGATGATCGCCGTCTTCGCCTCCACCGCGTTCATCCCGACCGGGCTGGAGTTGGCCACCGGGGCCGGCACCACCGTCGCCGCGCAGGCAGTGCTCCAGGCGATCTTCGGCGACCAGGCGGTGCGTACCCTCGCTGCCAAGGCCCGCACCGACCTGCTGGCCCGGGTGCGGACGCTGCTCGACGCGGAGGCCGCCCGATTCCTCAGCCGCACCGCCGACGCCCGCCCCGCCGCGGACGCCGGTGACGGGCTGCGCCGGGCCGCCGGTCGGGTCGAGCTGGCCCGGCACCGCAGCGGCCTGTCCGCTGGCGGCGACACCCAGCCGTCGGGCCACGAGGAGGGTTACCGGTGACCAACATCACCGGTCGGGTACGCGAGGCGTTCCGCGGTGACCAGCGGGTCGACGCCGACGCGCTGGTCAACCGCCTGGACGCGGTACGCCGCTTCCTGACCGCGGTGGACGGCCTGCTGCCCGACGCCGAGCTGGTGCCCGCGCACACCCTGGTCGAGCGGGCCGGCACCCGGCTGGCGCTGTCCCGGGACCACACTGTGGTCGCGCTGGCCGGCGCCACCGGCAGTGGCAAGTCCAGCCTCTTCAACGCGTTGGCCCAGTTGGAACTCTCGCCGGTGGGGGTACGCCGGCCGACCACCGGCGTCACCCACGCGTGCGTGTGGGGGCCGCTGGAGGGTGCCACCCGTCTGCTCGACTGGATCGGCGTGCTGCCCCGGCACCGCTTCGTACGGGAGAGCGCCCTGGACGCGGACGACGAGACGGCACTGCACGGGCTGATCCTGCTCGACCTGCCCGACTTCGACTCGGTGCAGCGATCCCACCGCCTGGAGGTGGACCGGCTCCTCGGCCTGGTCGACCAGGTGGTCTGGGTCGTCGACCCGCAGAAGTACGCCGACCGGGTCATCCACGACAGCTATCTGCGCGAGTTCCACAGGCATCGGGACGTCACACTCGTCGTGCTCAACCAGGCCGACCGGCTGTCCCCGGCCGAGGTGCCCCGGGTCCTGGACGATCTGCGCCGCCTGCTCGACACGGACGGGCTGACCGGTGTGCCGCTGCTGGCGACCACCGCCATCGACCCGCCCGGCATGGTGGGGCTGCGCGGGGCGCTGGAGCGTACGGTCGCCGAGCGGCAGGCCGCGCTGCGCCGGCTCGCCGGTGACGTCGACACTGTCGTCGCCGGGTTGGACGAACTGGTCGGCTCGGCCCGCCCGGCGGGTAAGCCGGACAGCTCGGCGCTCGACGGGCTCAACCGGGCGTTGGCCGGCGCGGCAGGTGTGCCAGCGGTCACCGAGGCGGTGGAGCAGGCGTACCGGCATCGGGCCGGCGCGGCCACCGGCTGGCCCGTGGTCCGGGGCTGGCGGCGGTTGCGACCCGACCCGCTGCGCCGGCTGCACCTGCCCGGCCCGACCGGCGACCGGGCCGACCCGGCGGAGAGTCTGGTCGCGGCCACCTCGGTCCCGGAACCATCGGCCGCCCAACGCTCGGCGCTGGGCCTCGCGATCCGCGCGGTCGCCGACCGGGCCGCCGCCGACCTGCCCGCCGCCTGGCCCGGCGCGGTGACCTCGGCCGCCCGGTCCCGCCTGGGCGACCTGCCGGACGCCCTGGACCGCACTATCGCCGGCACCGACCTCGGCCTGGGCCGCCGACCGCTGTGGTGGCGGGTCGTCGGCGGCGTGCAGTGGCTGGTCACCCTCGCCGCCGTGGTCGGGCTCGGCTGGTTGCTCCTCGGGTACGCGCTGCGCGCACTCGGCCTGCCGGCGCTGGACAACCCGATGGTCGGCCAGGTGCCGCTGCCCACACTGCTGCTGCTCGGCGGCCTGCTGGCCGGGCTGCTGGTGGCGGCGCTGACCCGGCCGGTGGTGCGGTGGGCGGCTCGACGCGCTCGGGCCCGCGCCGAGCAGCGGCTGACCGCGAAGGTGGCACTGGTCGGCGAGGAGTACGTGCTGACGCCGGTACGGACAGTGCTCGACTCGTACGCGCAGGCACGCGACGCGCTGCGGGACGCCGCCAGCCGCTGACGCCTCACCCGGCTCGCTACCGCTCTGCATCGGCTCCGGGCGGCGTAGGGTCGGAGCATGGCCACGCCTGAGACCCCCTACGACGCGGTGCTGCACGCCGCACGCGACGTGACCAAGCTGGAGTCCGCCCTCGACGCCGAGATGCTCGGCAGCGCGCTGCTGGGCAGTGTCTACGCCATCGCGGAAACCGACCGCGACACCGCCGTACGGGAGTTCGTCACCGGGTTCCTCGCCGCCACCGCGCGCCGCCGGATCGCGGCGGCCACCACCATCCGACAGGTCTTCGCCGCGCTCGTCCCGGATGCCGAGGGCACCGAGCGGGTCCGTCCGGGCAGTCAGGCGCCCGCCTGGTCCGGGCAGCTCGGCCGGGTGCACCTCACCGGCACCTGGGCGTACGGCGACGTGTACGGCGACCAGACCTCCTACCTCGCCACCTTCGCGTACGACGACGCCTCCGGTGGCGACGAGCACGCGCTGGTGGCCCTGGTGGACCACAACATCGGGATCACCAAGGACATCTTCGTCGGTGGGCCGGCGGAACGGATCCTGGACCAGGTCCGACAGATGTGCGCCGACGACGAGTTGACCTGGTTCCGTACCGAAAATCCGGCCCGGCTCCGGGGCGAGGTGGCCCGCCACCTCGCGGTGACCGACGACCTCGGCGAGCTGCCCGGCGAGGGTTCCCTGGCGACCGACCGGGCGCTTGTCGGTGCCCGGCTGGCGTTGCTGCCCACCGCCGCCGACCCGACCGGCCCGGCGGAGGTCGAGCCGCTTTCCGCGGCCGAGCGCACCGATCTGGTCCGGCGGTTCCTCGCCGCGCCGGAGGCCGCCCGCTTCGGGCTGGACACCGTCGACGGCGCGGAGTTGGCCTCCCTGCACTTCTGCCTGAGCCTGGTGCTGGACCATTCGGCGAGCTTCCCGGACGGCGACCCGATGCGCTGGAGCCCGGCGGTGTCCGGGCTGTTCCTGCTCGACTGGGTGCACCGCCGCGCCGTGCTGGACATGGACGACGCGGCGATGCTGCCCCGGGTGCTGCGCGCCTGGGCCCGGTACGCGTCCCGCCAGCGCGGGCTGCCCGAGGCGGCGGCGACGCGTACCGACGAGGCGATCGAGGAGATGGTGCCGGAGTTCGCCCGCCTCTACTCGACTGGTGAGCGGCGCAGCCCGGCGACCGCCGCGGTGGCGCAGCTGATGGCCGACGGGGTGGACCCGGACGACCCGGCCGCTCTGGACGCCTGGATCGAGGCCAACCGGCACCGCCTCGCCGACGACGGCGCCTGACGCTCCACCCGGGGCGGGCGACGTGTCGTCCGCCCCGGCTCCCGTCCGCCCCGGCTCTCGTCGACCCTGGCGGCGGCGGGCCTCGGTCGGGAGCAGATCGCGGGTCAGCGCAGCGCGCCGAAGACCACCGCGGCGATCAACGCACCGAGCACACCGCCGGCGAGCACCTGCGCCACAGTGTGATCCCGCAGCCGCACCCGGGACCAGCCGACCAACACCAGCAGCGGTGCGGCGACGACCAGCCGGGTCCCGAAGGTCAGCATCAGGATGACAAGTGCGCCGGCGGCCACCGCCGAGTGGATCGACATCTTCCACCAGTGGCTCACCGACACGGCGACCACGAGGCCGACCAGCCCGGCCACGGCCAGCGCCAGCACCGCGCGGGGCGCACCGAGCACGACGAGCAGGGCGAGCCCCGCGGTCACCGAGGCGAGGCCGACAAGCAGCGGCGCACGGCGCTGCTCCCGACGGCCGACGTGGTGGTCGGTGAACCGGCCACGGCGTACCCCGCCGACGACGTAGGCGAACGGAATGCCGATGACGAAGAGCGTGGCGAGCAGACCCCAGATGAGCCCCTGGCCCGGACGGCGCGCACTGTGCCAGCTCACTGTGACGATCAACAGCGACACCAGCACGGCCGGCGCGCTCACCTCGGTGACCAGCCGGGCGACCCGCAGCCCCGGGCCGGGCCGGGCGATGACCGGGCGCAGTTTCGCACCGCCGCCCACGCCACCCCCTCCGGTACGTGCCCACCGTCGGAACCGGGTCAGCCACGCCTGATCGTCACCGTACCGTCGCGGGCACCGTGGGGTGCGTCGGTCAGGCCACTGCGGGCCGGCCGTGAGGCGGGCGGGCACCGGGTGACGGGCAGGGTGCGTCGGTCAGGCCACTGCGGGCCGGCAGTGGGGCGGGCGGGCACCGGGTGACGGGCAGGGTGCGTCGGTCAGACCAGTGCGGCGGGCGCGGGGGGAGCGACCAGCGTGGGCTGCGTCGGTCAGGTCAGTGCGGGCGGGCGGGCGCAGGGAGCGACCATCGTGGGGTGCGTCGGTCAGGCCAGTGCGGGCCGGCCGTCGGCGGGCGTCGAGGGAACGGCCGGAGGCGACGGGACCGCTGGGCCGGGCTGGCTTGTCGGTGCGGCAGGGGTGGCGGGTGGCCCGGGGGTGTTGACCGGCGCGGACGGCGCCCTGGTCGGCACGGCGGTCGCCGTCGGGGCATCCGTCAGCGTGGGCACGGGCGTCGGCGTGGGGTCCAACGTGGGCGTCGGCTCCAACGTGGGCGTCGGCTCCATGGTCGAGGTCGGTGTCGGGTCCGGGTCGGTCGGGTCCGGGTCCGGGTCGGTCGGGTCCGGGTCCGGGTCGGTCGGGTCCGGGTCCGTGGGGTCCGGGTCGGTCGGATCGGGGTCCGTCGGGTCCGGATATGTCGGGCCAGGGTCGTCCGGGTCCGGGTCCGGGGGGCCGGGTGGGGGCATGGCCGGCCAGGTGCCACGGGTGGGCTTCGGCGGTGGCGGCGGGTAGGTCGCCACCCGGCCCGGGCGGTTCGGCTCCGATGGAGGCTCTTCCGAGGTACGCCGCGGAGACGGGGGCAGCCAGCCACTTGTCGGCCCGACGCTTGGTGTGCCGGGTGGCGGGAGCGCCGGCTGGCTGGTCATCGGCAGCGGGATCACCACCGGCCCGACCGACGGGGTCGTGATGAACGGGGCGCTGCTGTCCGGCAGCGCGGTGCTGCCCGGGGTGGCCGAGCCCGCGCTGATCGCGGCGAGGATGGGCATCGACGCGGTGCCGGCCAGCAGGGCGACGGTGAGCAGGTAACCCCGGGTGGCGCCGCCCGCGCCGGGGGCGCGGTGGACACCGACCACCCGCCGGTAGCCACCGGTCGACCGATGCCGGCCGAGTGCTGGTGTGCCGGGACCATCACCTGGCTCGTTCACCACACACCCCTTGTCGTCGGCCGTCGGAGGACATGGATGGACGCCGGCAGCCCCAAAGCCGGCATATGACCTGATAGGCGCGATCCCGCGGGAATCAGCCTGGACCAGTCACCCTCCGTTAGCCAGCCTCCACCGCGTGTCGACACGCGATGCTGTCCGAACGGTGACGAATCATCGCCGGATCGCCTGTGCAACGCGGGCCGGCATGATGGCGACAAAGGACGCCAAAGGGTGGGCTGTCGGAATCCGGGGCGGGCGTACTGTGGGCGCGCTCACCTGCTCTGCGAATATGGAGCACGACGGCAACGCAGCCGTGACCTCCGCGCACCCTCGCGGCAGGCGCGGCCCGGCGCCGGCGCTCCCGATCCGGGTTCGGCCAGAACCCGGCTCACGCCGTGCGGCAACCCCCACCGGGGCTAGGCGCGGCCGCCAGGAACCGGTCCGGCAGAAGCCGGGCAGGCGCACGAGTTGCGTGGCCGGGTTACCCCCGGTGCCGACGCAGACACGACAGGGAGAGACCGATGGCAAAGGGCGACCCCGGGGGCACCACCCGCGGCAGGCGGGCGGCACCCCGCTCCAAGAAGGGCACGGCCGGCGACCCCGAGCTGGTGCAGCTGCTCACCCCCGACGGCGAGCGGATCGACAGCGTCACCGGGCCGGACGGCACCGAATACCGCGTCGACTTCACCGACGAGGAGTACCGCGGCCTCTACCGCGATCTGGTGCTGGTCCGCAAGCTGGACGCCGAGGCGACCGCGCTCCAGCGCCAGGGCGAGCTGGGCCTCTGGGCCAGCCTGCTCGGCCAGGAGGCCGCGCAGGTCGGATCGGGGCGGGCGCTGCGGGCGCAGGACATGGCCTTCCCGACCTACCGGGAGCACGGCGTCCTCTACTGCCGGGGCATCGACCCGATCATGCCGCTCGGTCTGTTCCGCGGTGTCGACCAGGGCGGTTGGGACCCGAACGAGTTCAAGTTCAACATGTACACGATCGTCATCGGCGCGCAGACCCTGCACGCGACCGGCTACGCCATGGGCATCACCATGGACGGCAAGACCGGTACCGACGACGGCGAGGCCGCGATCGCCTACTTCGGCGACGGGGCCACCAGCCAGGGCGACGTGAACGAGGCGTTCGTCTGGGCGAGCGTGTTCAACGCCCCGCTTGTCTTCTTCTGCCAGAACAACCAGTACGCGATCTCCGAGCCCCTGGAGCGGCAGACCCGCGTCCCGCTCTACCAGCGGGCCGCCGGCTTCGGCTTCCCCGGCGTACGGGTGGACGGCAACGACGTGCTGGCCTCGTACGCGGTCACCCGCACGGCGCTGGACAACGCCCGCCACGGGCAGGGCCCCAGCCTGATCGAGGCGTACACCTACCGGATGGGCGCGCACACCACCTCCGACGACCCGACCCGCTACCGCATCGCCAGCGAGGTCGAGGCGTGGCAGGCCAAGGACCCCATCACCCGGGTCAAGGCCTTCCTGGAGAAGCAGCAGATCGCCGACGCGGCCTTCTTCGCCGAGGTCGACGAGCAGGCCCGTCGCGAGTCGGTGCACCTGCGCGAGCGGGTGCTCGACATGCCCGACCCGGAGCCGGTGACGATGTTCGACAACGTCTACCCGAACGGTTCCCCGCTGCTCGACGAGCAACGTGCGCAGTTCAGCCGCTACATGGAGTCCTTCGAGGGGAGCGCCCACTGATGGCCACGGAGACGCTCACCATCGGCAAGGCCCTCAACACCGGCCTGCGCCGCGCCCTGGAGAACGACTCCAAGGTCATCATCATGGGCGAGGACGTCGGCAAGCTCGGCGGCGTCTTCCGGATCACCGACGGGCTCCAGAAGGACTTCGGCGACCAGCGGGTGATCGACACCCCGCTGGCCGAGTCCGGCATCATCGGCACCGCTGTCGGTCTCGCCATCCGTGGCTACCGGCCGATCTGCGAGATCCAGTTCGACGGCTTCGTCTACCCCGCGTACGACCAGATCGTGTCGCAGGTGGCGAAGATGCACTACCGCTCCGGCGGCAGGCTCAACATCCCGATGGTGATCCGCATCCCGTACGGCGGCGGCATCGGCGCGGTCGAGCACCACTCCGAGTCGCCCGAGGCGTACTTCGCGCACACGGCCGGCCTGAAGGTGGTGACCTGCTCCAACCCGCAGGACGCGTACGTGATGATCCAGCAGGCTGTCGCCTCGGACGACCCGATCGTCTTCCTGGAGCCCAAGCGGCGCTACTGGGAGAAGGGTCAGGTCGACCTGGACGCGCCGCTGTCCGAGGCGTACCCCCTGCACTCGGCCCGCGTGGTGCGGCCCGGCACGGACGTGACGGTGCTTGCCTACGGGCCGATGGTGCGGACGTGCCTGGAGGCGGCGACGGCCGCCGCTGAGGACGGCCGGGAACTGGAGGTCATCGACCTGCGCTCGCTCTCCCCGCTGGACCTGGCGGCGGCGTACGAGTCGGTGAAGCGCACCGGCCGTGCGGTGGTGGTGCACGAGGCGCCGTCGAACATCGGCCTCGGCGCCGAGTTGGCCGCCCGGATCACCGAGGAGTGCTTCTACTCCCTGGAGTCGCCGGTGCTGCGGGTGACCGGTTTCGACACCCCCTACCCGGCCGCCCGGGTCGAAGAGGAATACCTGCCCGATCTCGACCGGGTGCTCGACGCCGTCGACCGCACCTTCGGCTGGTGAGCGCCATGTCCCGGATCAAGACGTTCAACCTGCCCGACCTGGGCGAGGGGCTGACCGAGGGCGAGATCCTGGCCTGGCTGGTCAAGGTCGGCGACACGATCGAGCTGAACCAACCGATCGTCGAGGTCGAGACGGCCAAGGCGGCGGTGGAGATCCCGGCGAAGTGGGCCGGGCAGGTGCAGGCGATCCACCACCCGGAGGGCACCACTGTCGAGGTCGGTACGCCGATCATCGCGATCGACACCGACCCGGGCGCCGGCCCGCTGGAGGCGCAGTCGACCACTGCCACGCCCAGCGGCGACCTGCCCACCCCGTCTGCGGCTTCGCTGGCGGCGGTGGAGCTGGCACCGGCCGAGGGCATGGTGGAGCCGGGCCTGATCGGCGGTGCCGCCCCGGGCGGTCGGACGGCGGTGCTGGTCGGCTACGGCCCGCGGACGACAGCCGCGAAGCGCCGCCCCCGCAAGGGCGCGCTGCCCGCGCAGGCCGAGGCGGCTCCCGCCGCCCCCGCTGGGGTCGATCATGGAGTTGTGGTGGGTGACAAATCAGCCGCGACCTCCATGATTCCGGCACCACAAGTCCATGATCGACGCGGCGGGGCGAGCGGCGGGGCGGCTGGCGGGGCGGGCGGCGGGGCCGTGTTGGCCAAGCCGCCGGTGCGTAAGCTTGCCAAGGATCTTGGGGTTGATCTCGGCACGGTTAGCGGGTCGGGGCCGCTGGGCTCGATCACCCGGGAGGACGTACACCGGGCGGTGAGCGGCACCGTCGCGGTGGCGGAACCGATCGCGGCGACTACGGCCCCCAGCTTCGGCGCGGACCGGGAGCAGCGCATCCCGGTCAAGGGGGTCCGCAAGCTCACCGCCGAGAACATGTCCCGCTCGGCGTTCACCGCCCCGCACGTGACGGAGTTCCTGACCGTCGACGTGACCCGGGCGATGAAGGCACTGGACCGGCTGCGCGGCCGGCGGGAGTGGCGCGAGGTACGGGTCTCGCCGCTGCTGCTGGTGGCGAAGGCGGTGCTGCTGGCGGTGCGGCGTCACCCGATGGTCAACTCGACGTGGGCCGGCGACGAGATCGTGGTGAAGGAGTACGTCAACCTCGGCATCGCGGCGGCCACCGAGCGGGGCCTGATCGTGCCGAACATCAAGGACGCCGGCCGACTCTCGCTGCGGGAGTTGGCGGACTCGCTCACCGACCTGGTGCAGACGGCGAAGTCCGGGCGCACCTCGCCGGCGGCCATGTCCGGCGGCACCCTGACCATCACCAACGTCGGCGTGTTCGGCGTGGACACGGGCACTCCGATCCTGCCGCCGGGTGAGTCCGCGATCTTGGCCTTCGGCGCGGTACGGGAGATGCCCTGGGTGCACAAGGGCAAGGTCAAGGTCCGTCAGGTCACCACCCTGGGGCTGAGCTTCGACCACCGGATCATCGACGGTGAGTTGGGCTCGAAGTTCCTGCGCGACATCGGCGACTTCCTCACGGATCCGGAGGCGGCGCTGCTCGCCTGGACCTGATCGTTCGAGACGCCAGCCACGGCCGGTGTGCCACGGGTTAACGCCCGGCACACCGGCCGTGTCGTTTGGGCAACGGAAGCGTTGGCCAGACGGCCTGTTGACCTTCGATTATTAGGCGGGTGTCCCAGCTCACCTAATAATCGATGGAAGTTGGCGGCGTTCTGCTGTTGAATAGACGCATCAGGGGCTGACAACCGAATAGCTAGGGGGACCCACCAATGAGCATGATCGAGCGAATCCGCAACCACCGCGACGCCACCCGCCGCGCCCGTGCCATCGAGCACGCGCTGCGCTCGGCGAACTCGCCGGCAGTTCGCGAGGAAATCCTCGTCATCGCCCAGCGTCACATGAGCTGACGCTCCACGACTCTCCTCACCTCCTCCAGATCGATGGCCCACCCGGCCCGCCGGGTGGGCCATCGGCGTCCCCGGCCACCCGCCACCGGGATTCCGCCCTGCCGCAACGCCCGGTACGGTGGGCTTCGGTCGCCGCCCGCCGACCCGGCAGAGGCCGAGCCAACCGAAACTGCTCGACACCTACCGGATACGGGGAGTGACGACCGGTGCTCCTTGGACGTGCCGTGCCACCACCCGATACCGTGCGGGGAGCCGGCACAGCGGTACGCCGGTGACGCCGGCAGCCATGCCGAGGAGACCGATCGGCACCGGCGAGCCGACATGTGATGGAGGAGGCGCACCCATGACGTCCGAGGGCCCGCACCGCACCGGCCAAGAGCCGGACGAGGTGTCACCGGGCGCCGGCGGACCGGCGCCGTACGGCGACCGCCCGGCGCAGCCGGACAACGGCCACAACGCCACCGGCCCAGACCTGGGCTGGGCGCCCCCGCCACCGGCGCGGCCCGACGCGTCGACGCCGGCATGGGCCACCCAGTCCGAGCAACCACCGGCCCCCGCCTGGGGTGCCGCCGCTGCCCCGCAGCCCAGCGACCCGGCGCAGCCCGCCTGGGGCACCGCCGCCCCGCAGCCCAACGACCCGGCGCAGCCGGCGTGGGCGGCCGGCGGTGGCGCGAGCGAGCCGCCGCAGCAGCAGCCCGGCACCTGGCCCGGCGGCGACAGCGCACCAGCTCCGGCGCAGCCAGCCTGGGCCACACAGCCACAGCAGGGCTGGACGCCGGCTGAGCAGAGCGCGCCGGCACCCACCTGGACCCCGAACACCACCGAGCAGCCCGACTGGGCCCAGCCGCCCGCGCGGGGCGCCGCACAGGTGCCTCCGGCCACCGCTGCCTGGCCCGCCCAGCAGGACCCGGCCAACGCCGGGGGCTGGGGTGGCGCGGCGCAGGCCAACCCGCCTACCGCTGAGTGGCGCGGAGCCGAGCCGCAGCAGCCCGAGTCGCCGCAGGCCGCCAACTGGTCCGGCGGCGCCCAACAGGACGAGGCGTCCGGCAGCGGCGGCTGGCCCGCCAGCGCGGCGGGACGCGACGACCAGCAAGGGTGGACGCCGGCGGAGCAGTCGCCACCGGCCTGGGGCCAGCCCGCCGAACCGGCCAAGCAGCCCGCCCCCGCCTGGGAGCAGGCGGCCCAACCCAACGCGGCCCGTGGCGCGGCCCAGGTGCCGGCCCCAGCGACGAACTGGCCCGGGTCGGACGACCCGGCCCGTTCCGGTGGCTGGGCCGCCCAGCAGCAGGCGCAGCCCCCCGGGTGGGGTGACGGCGACGCACGGCAGGACCAGCCCGCGCAGCCGGCCGCCTGGGGCGAGGCCGAGAGCCGTCCGCAGCAGCCCGACTGGGTGCTGTCGCCACAGGATCAGCCCGCGCCGGCGCAGCAGAGCGGCCTTCCCTCCCGTGCCAGCGCGCCCGGCAGGGATGGTGCGGCCGATGTCGAGCCGTGGGCACCCGGCGAGGTGTGGGGTCGCGCCGAAGCGGAAGCCTCCGCCCAGGCCCGTGGCGGCTGGGAGGCGGACCGGGGCGACGAGGCACCGGCCTACCAACCCGGTCCCGCACCGGGCATCTCACCGGCGAACGCGGTGCCGCTGCCTCCTCAGGAGCAGCGCGTGCCCGGCGCCAGCCTGGCGGCTGCCCCGCCGGCCGACTACGTGCCCCAGGCCCAGTTCGCACCGATCCCCGAGCAGCCCGCGTACCCCGAGCGGGAGACACCGGACGTCGCCGCGCAGTACGAGGCGGACCCGGCCGGTTGGGGCCGCG
The DNA here is from genome assembly GCF_040647875.1 of Micromonospora sp. NPDC049230. Lineage (NCBI taxonomy): Bacteria > Bacillati > Actinomycetota > Actinomycetes > Micromonosporales > Micromonosporaceae > Micromonospora > Micromonospora sp. NPDC049230. Next base: position 203,879 of record NZ_JBEZCZ010000007.1, on the reverse strand, counting down.
CCGAGGACGCTCACGCGAGTGGCGCTGTGGTGCCCGCACCGCGTACCTCTCCGGAGGCCGGAGCGGGCCGCGCGGTGGTGCCGGTGGCGGACGCCGAGTCGGCAGCCGGCGCGGCGGCCAAGGCCACGGCGAGCGCTTCGGTGCCGCTGGCCAGCCGGGTGATGCCCCCGACCGACCAGGCCATCCGTCCGACCGGCACGGCCACACCCCAACCCCGGGTGTACGGCCGGCCGGCGCGACCCGAGCCCGACAACGAGCCGGAGCCGGAGGCGTTCCAGGCCGACTCGGGTGCCGAACGTCAGGGTGCACAGGACTGGCAGAACGAGTCCCCGCGCCAGGGCGCACCGGACTGGCAGAACGAGCCGCCCCGCCAGGCCGCACCGGACTGGCAGAACGACTCCCCGCGCCAGGCCGCCCCGGATTGGCAGAACGAGCCGCCGCGGCAGGGCGCACCGGACTGGCAGAACGAGCCGGCGCGGCAGCTCGGCCCCGGCTGGGGCGGTGAGCCCGCCGCCGAGCCGCGCTTCGACGACCGGCAGCCCGCACCGAACGCGTTCGGTGCGGCCCCGCCGCCGCCTCCGGCGTTCCCTCCGGGTGTGCCGTCCTTCGTCGACACGCCGGGCAACAACCGGCCGGTGAACGGCACCCGGCCGCACGGCGGTGCCGAGCGGCCAGCCGACCAGTTCGGCGGCCCACCTGCCGCCGGCACCGCCGCGGTCGGCGGCACATCGACATACGGCACGCCGAACTTCGGCGGACCGGGTTCCGACGGCCCAGGCTTCGGCGGGCCGGCGACCGATTCGGCACCGGGCGGCGGTTTCCCGCCGGCCTTCCCGCCACCGCAGCAGCCCGTGCCGTCCTGGGGCCAGGAGCCCGGCCAGTCGGATCAGGGCCGGTTCGACTCGTTCAAGCCGGACGCCACCGACAGCCCCAAGGCTGAGCTACCGACACCGAAGGTACGCAACGGCCGCGTGCTGGCCGCGGTACTGATCGCCGCCGTGCTCATCCTGGCGGTGCCGCTCGGCCTGCTGCTGCTCCTCGGCAAGGTTGGCAAGGACGACCCAGCGCCGTTCGATCCGGCGGTCGGCAGCTGCGTGAAGCAGTCCGGTCAGGGTGGCGCCTCGGCGGCAACCTGTGGCGAGGCGGGCTCCTTCTCCATCGTCTCCAGGGTGGACGCCAAGGAGAAGTGCACCGACACGACGCAGCCACACGTGGTGCTGCCGGGTAGCGGCGCCAACCGGGTGCTCTGCCTCAAGCCCGCTGGGAAGTAACTCGACCGACGGCGGGGTCACGGGCAACCGTGGCCCCGTCGATGACTACCGAACGCGCAGCTCCGCGCGTCGTCCACACACCATGAAGCGCCCGCCCCGACATCCGGGACGGGCGCTGTTCCCTGCCTATTTCCAAAGCCCGACACGTAGGCCGTCAATCAGGGCCGTGAGCCCGAATGCGAAGTGGGTGGCAAAGCCGGCGTCGGTCAGTGCCGTGCCGGCGGCCGTCAACGCGGGGTAGGTCCCGGGATCCACGACCCTGCGCAGCTCGGCGAAGTCGGCCAGGTCGCCGTCGGCCGCTTGTTCCTCAAGGGTGTGCCCGACGGTGAAGTGCACGATCGAGAACATGGCGCGTGCGGCGTCGTCGGGCGCGAAACCCGCCTTGATGAGCGCCGCGACGGCGGTCTCGGCGAAGCCCAGGGTGTTCGGCCCGATCGAGCGGGTGCCGGCGTAGACGCGGGCACCGTCACGGTGTGCGAGCAGGGAGGCGCGCAGCCGATGGGCGAGCGCCGTGACGGTCTGCGCCCAGTCGGGGCTGTCGGCGACGTCTCCGCATCCGGCGAGCATCCGTTCGGCCATCGCGGTGAGCAGATCCTGCTTGGTGGCAAAGTACCGGTAGAGGGCCCCGGCCTGCGCGTTCAGCGCCTCGGCGAGACGGCGCATGGTCAGCGCGTCCAGTCCGCCCTCGTCCAGCAGGCGCAGCGCCTCGTCGACGGTGCGATCACGGTCGAGCCTGGGCGGCCGACCGCGAGTCGGACCGGATTTCGGTTCGGGGGTTGCCTCGAAGCCCATAGTCAGCACTATAGTGAACGGCGTTCACGTGAACACCGTTCACTAATTTAGGATGGGTTGCTGGATGGATGCCGATGTGATCGTGGTGGGAGCGGGCCCGACCGGGCTGCTGCTCGCCGGTGAACTAGCGCTGGCCGGGGTCCGGGCACGGGTCGTGGAACGGCGCGATGCACCACAGCGCCAGTCCCGTGCGCTCACCCTGCACCCGCGTAGCGTCGAGGTGCTGGACCAGCGCGGGCTGGGCGCCACATTCCTGTCGCACGGTAAGCCCGTGCCCGGATGGCACTTCGCGGGTCTACCGACACGGCTGAACTTCGCCGCGCTGGACAGCCGGCACGGGTACACGCTGTTCCTTGCCCAGGCGCAGACCGAGCGGCTGCTCACCGAGTGGGCGCTCAGCTTGGGCGTACCGATCTCGCGTGGTTCAGCGGTAACCGGGGTTTCCCAGGACACCGGCAGTGTCGCCGTCACGGTCGGCGACACCGTGCTGCGGGCCAAATATGCCGTCGGCTGCGACGGCGGCCGCAGCGTGGTCCGGGAAGCAGCCGGGATCGAGTTTCCCGGAACCGATGAGACCCTTACCGGCATGCTCGGCGACTTCGCCGTCGTCGACGCCTCCGCCCTGGGCCGAGCCGAATCCGGTGGGGTGCTGGCCGTCCCGCTCGGGGACGGGACGACCCGCTTCGTGGCCGTCGACCCACAACGGATGCGGGAGCCGTCGTCAACACCGGTGACGCTCGACGAGTTCCGGGCCTCGCTGCTGCGGTCCTGCGGAACGGATTTCGGGGTCGCCGAGCCCCGCTGGCTGTCCCGGTTCGGCAACGCCACCCGACTCGCCGCGCGATACCGGGCCGGCCGGATCCTGGTGGCCGGCGTCGCTGCGCACATCCATTTCCCGGCGGCCGGGCAGGGTCTCAACACCGGGCTACAGGACGCGGCGAACCTCGGCTGGAAGCTGGCTGCGGCAGTGCACGGGTGGGCACCGGACGGACTGCTCGACACGTACCACGATGAGCGGCATCCGGTCGGTGCCGCCGTCACCGCCAACACCGAGGTGCAGACGTTGCTGCTCGAACTGACGCTCGTCGGGCAGTACAAATCGCCGGCGACCGCCCTGCGTGCGTTGATCGACGATTTGCTCGGCATCGATGTCGTCAACCGACGGATCGCCGGCGCGGTGTCGGCACTCGACACCCGGTACGGCACGTCTGCGGAACCACTAATCGGCGCTCGTATGCCGGACATTGCGCTGACCTCGCACGCCAGCGTCTACGAGCTGCTGCACAGAGGCTCGTTCGTGCTGCTCAGGTTGACCGACGCCGGCCCGGCGACGGCTGAGGTGGCCAGCTGGGCCGACCGGGTTGTCCTCGGGGCAGCCTCGGCCGGAGCGCACCCGGCCCTGGCCGGTGTCACCGAGATCCTCGTCCGCCCGGACGGGCACGTTGCCTGGCTCAGCCGCGACGACCAGCCGGCGAGCGAACGCACCAACGCACTGACCGCCTGGGCGGGCCAGCCCGCGACCAGTTCTTCTGGCAGCTGATGTCCGCCCACAACGGAGCCACGTCGCGAGTGGTGTGCCCTGCGGCCTGGCCGTCTGGATATCCGACCCGCCGCGACGGCGCCCACGAACGCGCAGCTCCGCGCGTCGCCCACACACGATGAAGCGCCCGCCCCGGCATCCGGGACGGGCGCTCTCGTGCGTCTGGGGTCGGTTACGACCGCTCGGCGACCTGGCCGACGAACGCGACCCACGCGGCCGGGGGGAAGGTCAGCGCCGGACCCGCCGGGTCCTTCGAGTCGCGTACCGCGACGACACCTGGAAGGTTGTCGGCAACCTCAACACAGTCGCCGCCGTTGGAGCTGCTGCGGGTGCTCTTGCGCCACCGCGCGTCGGTCAGGTCCATGTTTTCCGCCACTTCCCTTATGAGGGTGATCGACTGCCCATGAGATAGTGCCGCACCGCGAAGGTTCTCCCATGCTGCCATGAGCAGGACCAGATCCGGCGGTTCGGACGCCACCTGGCCGTGAAGTTGGGTGTCGAGATAGCCCGCGGTTCGGTTGTCGGTGCTGGCAGCAATCACCACCTGCCGTCATGGTCGATCGGCGGTCGTTGATCGCCGGCCTCTCTGGGCACCAGCGCGTGCCGATGGCGGCCTGCCTTCGATGTGGGTCGCTGTGTGGCGTTTGGAGGCCGGGCACGGCAGCTTCCCTGCCCGGCCGCCGCCGAGCCCATACCCTGGCACCTGTGAGTGATCAGGGTCCGCAGGACACCGGCGTGGTGAAAACCTGGAATCGCGACGAGGGATGGGGAACTGTCGCCCTCGATCACGTTGGCCTGACGGTCTGGGTGCACTTCAGCCACATCGTCGCCGGGCCGACCGAATACCGGAGCCTTGAACCAGGGCAGCGGGTGCGATGTCACTACGAAATTCCAGGCCAGGACGGCTACCCCGCACGGGCGGTCAAGATCACCATTCTCTGATGCCAGCGGCGCTCGCGCGCAGGTCGCCGCTCTGCTCGCCGCTAAACCGGCGCTCTCCGCCGCTGAGGCCGCCCAGGCGACCGGCCGCCCGCTCCGGTCCGCCTACACCTACCTACAGGAGCTACGCGGGGCCGCTTTGAACGCGTGAGGCGACTCCTACTGAGACGCAAAGAGGCCCCCGACGCGAATGTCAGGGGCCTCTTTGCGATGCTGTCAGGCGACGGGGCTGTGGGCCTTCGCGAAGCTGACGAAGCCCTGCCATGCGGCGGGGCCGAAGGTCAACGTTCCGCCGTCGCGGTCTTTGGTGTCGCGAACGAGCACGACGCCGGGGAGGTTGTCGGCGACCTCCACGCACGCCCCACCGTTCGAGCTGCTGCGGGTGCTCGTGCGCCACTGCGGGGCGCTGGTCAGGTCATCCATGCTCGCGCTCTCATCAGGTCGATGGTCTGGTCTCGCGGGAGCGAAACTGACCTCACGGTATCCCACACCGCCCACAACGGAGCAACGTCATTAGTGATGTGCCCTGCGGCCTGGTCGTCGAGATATCCGACGTCTTCCCCGTCTTTGTCCGTCGCGATGATGAACGGGCCCGCCTGCCCGGGGTGGAAACCCGCCCGCAGCGGCAGCACATGAATCATGACCGTCGGCCGCGCCGCGAGCGCGATCATGTGGTCGAGTTGACCGGCCATCACGTCGGGATCGCCGCGCCGTAGCGCTGCCTCGTCGATGACGAACACGGTCAGCGGCGGCTGTGGGCGGTCGAAGACTGCGGCCTGCCGTTGAAGCCGAGTCTCGACGGAGTCCGCAACGTCGCCGGCCGCTGTCGGGCTGCTGCCGAGCACCGCGCGGGCGTAGTCGGCGGTCTGAAGAAGCCCGGGAAGCACTGACGACTCAAACCAACGCAAGGCGATAGCTTCGCGCTCATGGTCGGCCCACTGGCGGAACCAGTCCGGCTCACGGCGTATGACGTCCGGCCACAACTCGCCGACCTCGCGCCGAAGCAGTTCGGCGACCCGGGTTCGGTACCGGTGCTGCGGAATCCGTCCCGGGTTTGCCCACCGCGCGACGGTCTTTGGATCGGCCCCGGTCTGCGCCGCGAGGCTGTCGGTCGTGTGGCCGGTAGCAGCCATTGCCGCCAGTACCGCTCGATTCATACCGCCCCCATAGTGGTTTGGCAGTTACGTCCTATGTCCATAATCCTACGGGGTGTGTTTGGTAGGCAACCCTCCGCAAGGGTGGGCATACACGACGTGGCCGGCTGAAGCGCAGAGCCGCCGGTCACGTTGTACCGGGGCCGCCCTCTGGTGGGCACTCCACGAGGGCGGCCCCTACCCAGAGCTACGAGCAGGGAGAGTGCGCGTGCCGGACAAGCCACCCGAACCGAAGCCCAATCCGCAGCCTGAGCGGTTGACACCACCACCCGCACCCTGGCCGCCAGGGACCATCGTCCCGGTCGGGCCGTTCCCGGTCCCGCCGGTGGAGCGGCGCGACCGCGTCCCAGCCAGTCGGTGGGTGTCGAGATGATGGGGGAGATGAAGGCCGGCGACCTGGTCCGCCTGACCACCGCGGCGAGCGTGCAGTTCCTTCGCCCGATCAATGTGCGGGTGATTCGCGAGTTCCCCGAGCGATACACCTACGAGGGGTGGGTCTGGATCGAGGCCTACGAGCTGAATGCCGCCGGTGACGCGGTGGCTCGGCGGGAGCTGTTCGTGATGCGCGGTGGGGTGCAGGTTCTGGCGCAGGCCGCACGCACCGCCAGCGAGCCCCGCCGTCCGATTCGCCGCGCCCCGCTGAGGGTCGGCTGATGGTGAGACTTGAGGACCACCTCCCGATCAGGCCCTCCTGGCGCTGCCCTGCCTGCGGCATCCTCTGGCCCTGCTCGGCCGCGAAGCTGCGCCTCCTCGGCGAGTACCGCAACGATCGACCAGGGCTGTTGGCGCACCTGACGAAGGTCCAGGAGGAGGCGGCTGCCGACCTGGCCAAACTCAACCCGGGCACCGCGCTTCCCGACCTGACGCCCCGCTTCGTCGGGTGGGCCGAGGCCCGTTAGCCCCGCCGACTGCCTGAGGTTCGCACGCGACGGCTCCCCGCAACTCGTCCGGAAAGCCCTGAGCGGCCTGTCGTCCGGGTCACGGCGGCGGGGAGCGGGACGCGTGGCAGGCTGGCAGGTATGGGAACGACAGCGCGCGTACGTGCACCCGAACTGCGGGGCCGCCAGTGGCTCAACACGGGTGGACGGAATCTGACCTTGCAGGACCTTCGCGGCAAGATCGTGATCGCGGACTTTTGGACGTTCTGCTGTATCAACTGCCTGCACGTGCTCGACGAGCTGCGCCCGCTGGAGGAGAAGTACGGCGACGTGCTCGTCGTGATCGGCGTGCACTCGCCGAAGTTCGAGCACGAGAAGGACGCTGACGCGCTCGTCGCCGCCGTCGAAAGGTACGGGGTGCACCACCCCGTACTCGACGATCCGGAGATGGACATGTGGCAGCAGTACGCGGCCCGAGCCTGGCCGACCCTCTCGGTGATCGACCCCGAGGGTTACGTGGTGGCCACCATGGCGGGCGAGGGTCACGCCGAAGGGTTGGCCCGCCTGCTCGACGAGCTGATCGCCACCCACGAGGCCAAGGGCACCCTGCACCGGGGTGACGGCCCGTACGTTCCGCCGCCGGCACCGGAGACGGCGCTGCGCTTCCCCGGTAAGGCGGTGCTGCTGCCGACCGGGAACCTGCTGGTCTCGGACTCGGCCCGGCATTCCCTGGTCGAGGTGGCCCCCGACGGCGAGACGCCGGTACGCCGGATCGGCTCGGGCGAGCGGGGCCGGGCCGACGGGCCGGGTGCCGAGGCGACGTTCTCCGAGCCGCAGGGGGTGTGCCTGCTGCCCACGCACGTCGCCGAGGTGGCCGGCTACGACCTGGTGGTGGCCGACACGGTCAACCACCTGCTGCGCGGCGTACGGCTGGAGTCCGGCGAGGTGGTCACCGTGGCCGGCAGCGGCCGGCAGTGGCGTGCCGAGGTCGACGACCACGCCCACGACGCGCTCGCCGTGGATCTCTCCTCGCCGTGGGATCTGGCCTGGTACGACGACAAGCTGATCATCGCGATGGCCGGTATCCACCAGCTCTGGTGGTTCGACCCGATCAAGCGGACCGCCGGCATGTACGCCGGCACCACAGTCGAGGCGCTGCGGGACGGTCCGCTGGCCGAGGCGTGGATGGCGCAGCCGTCGGGGCTGTCCGTCTCCACCGACGGCGCCCGGCTCTGGATCGCCGACAGCGAGACCAGCTCCCTCCGGTACGTCGAGAACGGTGTGCTGGGCACCGCCGTCGGGCAGGGCCTGTTCGACTTCGGGCACGTGGACGGTCCGGCGGAGTCGGCACTCCTGCAACACCCGTTGGGTGTGTGCGCGCTGCCGGACGGTTCGGTGCTGGTCGCGGACACGTACAACGGTGCGGTTCGCCGCTTCGACCCGGTCACCAACCAGGTCTCCACGGTCGCCGACGGGTTGGCGGAGCCGAGCGACCTGGTGCTCACCCCGGCCGGTGAGGTGCTGGTGGTGGAGTCCGCCGCGCACCGGCTGACCCGGCTCGCCCCGGGTGCCCTGTCGGCGGCGGGTGCCAGCACTGTCGACGGGCCCCGGCACCGCACCGAGCGCAAGTCGACAGATGTGGCGGCCGGTGAGGTCACCCTGGACATCGTCTTCACCCCGGCGCCGGGGCAGAAGCTGGACGAGACGTTCGGACCGTCGACCCGACTGGTGGTCTCCGCGTCTCCGCCGGAGCTGCTCGTCGACGGTGCCGGCACGGGCACCGAGCTGTCCCGTCGGCTGGTACTCAACGCCGAGGTCACCGCCGGGGTGTTGCAGGTGACCGCCCAGGCGGCGACCTGCGACGCGGACGTCGAACACGCGGCCTGCCACCTGACCCGGCAGGACTGGGGCGTACCGGTGCGGGTCGTCGACGGCGCCGCGACCCGACTGCCGCTGGTGCTGCGCGGCCTGGACGCCTGAGGTGATCGGAGGGGCCCGGGTGGGCCCCTCCGATCTCACGCGAACGGGGCCAGGGTGATGTCGGCGTCGATCAGGCTGGCGCGGACCAGCTCGGCGGCGGAGACCGCGCCCGGGGTGTCGCCGTGCACGCAGATCGAGTCGACCGAGCAGGGGATGACGGTGCCGTCGACAGCCACCACGCTGCGTTCGGTGGCCATCCGCGCCGCCCGTTCGGCCACCTGCTCCGGGTCGGTGATCACCGCGCCGGGGGTGCCGCGTGGCACCAGTGCCCCGTTGGGCAGGTAGGCGCGGTCGGCGAAGGCCTCCGCGACGACCGGCAGACCCGCGCCGACGGCGAGTTGGGCGAGCGTCGAGCCGGGTAGGCAGAGGATGGGCAGCTCGGGGTCGTAGCCACTGACCGCGGCGACCACCGCCGCCGCCTGGGACTCGTCGGTGCTGGCCGCGTGGTAGAGCGCGCCGTGCGGCTTGAGGTAGCGCACCCGGGTGCGGAACAGCCGGCAGAACGCGTCAAGCGCCCCCAGCTGGTAGGTCACCTCGTCGCGTAGCTCGGCGAAGTCGTACGCGATGTGCCGCCGGCCGAAGCCGGCCAGGTCCCGGTAGCCGACCTGCGCGCCCACGGCGACCCCGCGCCGCGCGGCGCCCTCGCAGACCCGCCGCATGGTGGACGGATCGCCGCCGTGGAAACCGCAGGCGACGTTGGCGGAGGTGACGAGGCTCAGCAGCGCCTCGTCGTCGCCGAGCCGCCAGATACCGAATCCCTCACCCAGGTCAGCGTTGAGGTCCATGGAATCTGACGGTAGTCCCTGGGCGGGCCTGCGCGAGCGCTGTCACGTCGGTGACCACCCCGATGACGGGGTATCCGCCAGTGGTCGGATGATCGGCGAGGAAGATCAGGGGTTGTCCGTCCGCCGGCACCTGCACCGCGCCGAGCACGATGCCCTCGCTTGGCAGTTCGCCGGCCACCGCGCGGGGCAGCGGCACGCCGGCGAGCCGCGCGCCGACCCGGTTGCTCACCGGGCTGACGGTGTACGAGGAGCCGAACAGCCTGTCGAACGCGGCCGGCGTGAACCAGTCCTCGCGCGGGCCCAGGCGCAGCACCAGGTGCAGCTCCGGCGGGGGCGAGGGGCAGACGGTCAGGTCCACCGGCGCGGGTGCCCCGCACGGCTCACCGAGCGGCAGCAGATCGCCGTCACGCAGCGCGGGCGGGCCGAGCCCGGACAGGGTGTCGGTGGCCCGACTACCGAGCACCGGCGACACGTCGACACCGCCCGCCACCGCCAACCAATTCCGTACACCCCGTCGGGCGGGACCGATCCGCAACACCGTCCCCGCCGGCACGCTGAGTGGACGCCCGGTGTCACCGGGCCGATCGCCCGCGTGGACCGTCACCTCGGCACCGGTGACCGCCACCGTGGTGGCCCTGGTCAGCCGCAGTGTGCAGCCGGACAGGGTGATCTCCAGGCCGGCGGCGTGCTCCGGATTGCCGACCAGCCGGTTGGCCAACCGCAGAGCCGCCGGGTCGAGGGCACCGGACCGGGGTACGCCCAGGTGCGCCCAGCCGGGCCGCCCCAGATCCTGCACAGTTGTCAACGCACCGGCGCGGAGCACTTCGACAGCGGCCGAGCGGGTCACACTGCCGCCATCCGGACCAGGGTGCCCGGGCCGAGCCGGGCCGGTGGGTCGGCGTACACGTCGAAGAGGACCAGGTCGGTCCGGCCGACAAGCAACCAGCCGCCGGGAGACGCGCTCGGGTAGATGCCCGCGTACGGCCCGGCCAGCGCGACCGACCCGGCCGGCACCCGGGCACGAGGAGTGGCCAGCCGGGGCAGCGCCAGCTCGGCGGGCAGCCCGGTCAGATAGGGGAACCCGGGGGCGAAACCGCAGAACGCGACCCGGAACCGGGTGCCTGTCAACCGACGCAGCACGGCTGACACTGTCACGCCCCAGTGTTCGGCCACCGCCGGCAGGTCCGGCCCGTCGAACTCGACCGGAACGACCACCTCCGCCCCGCCGCCGCGTCCGTCTGCGGCGGACTCGTCGGCGGCGCGTCTGTCGGTGGCGCGCTCGTCGCCGCGTCCGTCGTCGCCGCGTCCGTCGGCGGCGGTGGCGCGGCTGGTGTGGGGGACATCGGCCGCCCATCGGGTGAGCTGCTCGATCGTGACGGCCGGGTCGGGCAGGCCGTCGAGCAGGACGGTGCTGGCCGCTGGCACGATCTCGACGGCGAGTAGTTCCCCGTCTTCGCGACGCCGCCACAGTTCGGCCCGCCAGGCTTCGACAAGCGTGGCTCCGACAAGCGTGGCTCCGGGAACGTCGGCGGGGGCGGTGCAGTCGAGGAGCAGGGCGTGCGCCCCGACGGTTCGGATCCGCATCCGTTCATCCTCACCGATGTCGTGCCGATACGGAGTTCACGATGACGGTGCCAGGTGTCACCAACACCACTACTTACAAGTAACCTACGGTGTCGTAGCCTAGCTGCGTGAGCACCTCCGCCCCGCTGCGCCTGAAGCCTGTTGACATCGGCAAGCCCCGGATGCGCGGCTGGCTCCACACGTACGCCTTCTTCGTCGCCCTGCTCTGCGGCATCGTGCTCTGCTCGATCGCCGCCACCCGTCCGGGGTGGGCGCCCCTGGTCAGCTGCCTGATCTACAGCCTCACTGTGTGCGGGCTCTTCGGCACCAGTGCGCTCTACCACCGTCGCGTGTGGTCGGAGCGCGGCTACCAGGTGATGCGCCGGATGGACCACTCGATGATCTTCGTGTTCATCGCCGGGACGTACACACCGCTCTGCGTGCTGCTGCTCGCGCCCCGGCCGGCCACCGTGATGCTGGCCCTGGTCTGGGGTGGCGCACTGGCCGGCGTCGCCCTCAAGGTGGTCTGGCCGCACGTGCCGCGCTGGGTGTCCGCGCCGCTCTACCTGGCGCTGGGCTGGGTGGCGGTGGCCATGCTGCCGGAGATCCTGCACGGCGGCGGTGTCGCGGCACTGGTGCTGCTGATCGCCGGTGGCGCCATCTACAGCGCGGGAGCGGTCTTCTACGCGTTGCGCCGACCCAATCCATGGCCGACCGTCTTCGGTCACCACGAGTTCTTCCACGCCTGCACGCTGCTGGCGGCGCTCTGCCACCACATCGCGATCTACTTCGCGCTGCTCGCCTGAACTCCCACCCGACGGCAAACGCGCGAGCCGGGGCCCCGCGACGCTGCGGGGCCCCGGAGTGTGCGGGCGAGGGTCAGACCGGACGGCCCGGGCGACGCACCTCGCGGTACTCCTGCACGACCTGGTCGTCCTGGACCGGCACGACCCGGTCCGCCACCACGCGCTGCTCGCGGACCGGCGCGGCGACCACCGTGCGGCGGCGGCTGCTCCAGAAGTAGAGGGTCGTGATCAGGCCGGCGACACCGGCCAACATCAACACCCAGCCGACCACGGACAGGTCCAGCCAGCCCAGGTCGGCTTCCACGGCGAATGCGAGGATCGCGCCCAACGCGATCAAGAAGATGCTGCCACCAATGCCCATGTCTCGCTCCTCGGCTCTAACCTGGCGTACGACGCGCCGCGGCCGTCGGTAGGGGGTGCGGCATCCATTGACTTACCCCGGCACGGAGATCGCCAATCGGGCAAGCTGAGGGCATGACGGACACCGACCCCGAGACCCGGACACTGGTGTTGCTGCGGCACGCGAAGGCCGAGCAGGGCAACGACGCCGCAGACGATGCCCAGCGCCCACTCAGCGCACGCGGGGAGGCGGATGCGGCAGCGGCCGGCGCCTGGCTGGCGCACCACGGGCTGCTGCCCGACGTGGTGATCTGCTCGACGGCCAGACGCACCCGGCAGACCTGGCACGGGGTGGCGATGGGGATGACCGGTACGCCACCGGAGGGCGGCCCGACCGGTCCTCGCCCGACGGTTCGTTACGAGCCCGGCGCGTACGACGCGCATCCGGAGGAGTTGTTGGCGTTGGTCCGCACTGTCGACCCGGCGGCCCGCACGGCGCTGCTGATTGCCCACAATCCGGGCATCTCGCTGCTCTCGGCTCTCCTCGACCCGGAGGCTGCGCCAGATGACGGTCTGCGGACCGCCGAAGTGGCGGTACACCGAGGCCGGTTCGCCTGGGCGGAGTTGGCTCGGGCGGGAGCGCCGACCACGGCACGGCACACCGCACGCGACTGAGCCACCCGCCGATCAACATGGGTGGCTCAGGGGCACGTGCCGGCTCAGGACGGCGGCGCGGTTGGTGGCGGTGGGTCTGGCGGCGGCGGCATCATCGCCGTCGGATGGGAGAGCCGGTTCTCCTCCACGATGAGGGTCCGGGCCCGCTTGCGTCGGTCCTGCCAGAACCAGACAGTGGTCAGCAGTACGGCCAGCCCGGCCAGGATGAACACCCAGCCGACAGCCCGCACGTCGATCCACCAGACATTGGCCCTCAGTGCGAAGGTCAGGATCGCGCCGATCGCGATGAGAAAAATGCCGCTTCCTACACCCATGTGCGCTGCACTCCCCCGTGCGGTGGCTCTGGGCGTTCCCTTTCGAGGTCACGCGACGGTTACCCGTCACGCCGCCGGCATACCCGGCCAGCCCTGCCGAATACCTGCCCGCCCTCGCCGCGTGCGGGGCGAACCCACCTCTCCGCCGTCCTTTGCTCTGCACCCGCGGAGGCACCAGCTACGGACCGTGAGTGTCGCCTCCGCGGGTGCAGAGCCAGGAGTCGCACGGGGGTGTGGTGGGCGGGAACCGGGCGGCCCGGGGAGGGGAAGCGTGGCCGGCGTCGCCAGCACCACGTTGCGGGTGGCCGGCAGCCCGGGGAGGGGGCAACCCACCCACTCCCGGACGCGGCGACGGCCGGCGGGGCAGATGCCCCACCGGCCGTCGATGTCGGTGCCGCGTGCTGCGACGCGACCCGGGATCGTCAGGCGTGCCGGCTAGAAGGCCTCCTCCGGGAGGTCCATGATGTCGAGGTCGGCACCCTCGATGATCCGCCGGTCGGCGCCGATGCGGGGCAGCACCTCGCGGGCGAAGAAGCGGGCGGCGGCCACCTTGCCGGTGTAGAACGCCTTGTCGCTGGCGGAGACCTCGCCGGCCAACGCCTTCAGCGCCACGTCGGCCTGCCTCTGGAGCAGCCAGCCGACGATCAGGTCGCCGGTCGCCAGCAGGAACCGACGGCTGCTCAGCCCGACCTTGTAGAGCGCGCGGGTGTCACCGCCCTGCGCCTCGCCCAGCCAGCCGGTCAGCACACCGAGGATGTTCTGGATCTCGGCCAGTGCCTTGCCGAGCGCCTGCCGCTCCTCCTTGAGCTGACCGTTGCCGGCCTCGGAGGAGATGAACTCCTGGATCTCACCGGCGACCACCATCAGCGCCTTGCCGTTGTCCCGGACGATCTTGCGGAAGATCAGGTCCAGGCTCTGGATGGCGGTGGTGCCCTCGTACAGGGTGTCGATCTTCGCGTCGCGGACGTACTGCTCCAGCGGGTAGTCCTGGAGGAACCCGGAGCCGCCGAAGGTCTGGAGAGCCTCGTGCCCGAGCATCTCGTACGCCCGCTCCGAACCGACGCCCTTGACCAGCGGCAGCAGCAGGTCGTTGACCCGCTTGGCCAGCTTGGTGGCCTTCTCGTCGCCGGCGGCCTCGGCGATCGCGACCTTGTCCTGCCAGGTGGCGGTGTAGAGAACAAGGGCACGAAGACCCTCGGCGTACGACTTCTGTAGCAGCAGCGAGCGGCGCACGTCCGGGTGGTGGGTGATGGTGACCCGCGGGGCGGTCTTGTCCGCCTGCTGGATCAGGTCGGCGCCCTGCACCCGGCTCTTCGCGTACTCCAGGGCGTTGAGGTAGCCGGTGGAGAGGGTGGCGATGGCCTTGGTGCCGACCAGCATCCGGGCGTACTCGATGATCATGAACATCTGCCGGATGCCGTCGTGCTTGTCACCGAGCAGCCAACCCTTGGCCGGTACGCCGTGCTCGCCGAAGGTCAGCTCACAGGTGTTGGAGACCTTCAGGCCCATCTTGTGCTCGACGTTCGTGGTGTAGACGCCGTTGCGCTCGCCCAGCTCGCCGGTGGTCTCGTCGAAGTGGAACTTCGGCACCACGAAGAGCGACAAGCCCTTGGTGCCCGGGCCGCCGACGCCCTCGACGCCCACCGGGCGGGCCAGCACGTAGTGCACGATGTTGTCGCTCAGGTCGTGCTCGCCCGAGGTGATGAAGCGCTTCACGCCCTCGATGTGCCACGAGCCGTCCGGCTGCTGGGTGGCACGGGCGCGGCCGGCACCGACATCCGAGCCGGCGTCCGGCTCGGTGAGCACCATGGTGGAGCCCCACTGCTTGTCGATGAAGAGCTTGGCCCACGCCTTCTGCCGCTCGGTGCCCTCGACGTGCAGCACGTGCGCGAAGGACGGGCCGGAGGCGTACATCCAGATGGGGGCGTTCGAGCCGAGCACCAGCTCGGCGAGGGCCCACCAGAGGGCGCGCGGCGCGTTGGTGCCGCCCAGCGCCGGCGGAAGGTCGAGCCGCCAGAACTCGGAGTCCATGAATGCCTGGTAGGACTTCTTGAACGACGCCGGCAGCGGCGCGGTGTGCGTGGCCGGGTCGAACACCGGCGGGTTGCGGTCACTGTCGGTGTAGCTGGCGGCCAGGTCCTCGCGCGCGAGGCGGTCCAGCTCGGCGAGGAAGCTGCGGGCGGTGTCGGCGTCGAGGTCCGAGTACGGCTCCTGGCCGAACGACCGGTCGGCACCGAAGACCTCGAACAGGTTGAACTCGAGGTCCCGCAGGTTGCTCTTGTAGTGGGTCATGCTCACTGGCCCCGCTTCCGGACAGGTGTTACCGATCAGTAACCCTGACTGTATTACTCGCGGGTAGGCAGCGACAAGCGGATGACCCAAGTGACGGCGATTACACACAAGCCCGTAACAGCGCCCGGTCAGCCCTCGGCGGCACCAACCTCCCAGCTCGGGACGGCCGCCGCCGCGCCGGTACGGGCACCGACGTACTCCATCAGGACCAGGGCGATGTCGTCGTCGAGCCGGCCGTGGACCCACTCGATCAGAGCGGTCTCCAGTGAGGCCAGCCCGTCGGCGACCGTGCCGTGACCGAGCAGTCGCCAGGCGCGGTCGGCGGTGGGGAAGAATTCGCCATCCCGCCGCGCCTCGCCGAGGCCGTCGGTGAACAGCAGCAGCCGGTCGCCCGGCTCCAGGCGCTCCACCCGGGGGCGGACCACCGGCATGAAACCGAGCGGCGGTGCCGGTGCCGGCGGCTCCAGCGGGATCACCGCGCCCCGGCGCAGCAGCAGCGGCGACGGATGGCCGCAGTTGACGATGGTGAGCGTGCCGCCGCGCTCCTCGACAAGCGCCGCTGTCACGAAGTCCTCGTCGCCGACGTTACGGGCCACCGCGCGGTCCAGGTCGGCGACGACGGCACGCAGGTCGGCCCGCTCGTACGCGACGTGCCGGTAGGAGCCGAGAACGATGCTGGCCAGCCGAACGGCATCCAGGCCCTTGCCGCGCACGTCACCGATGATCATCCGTACGCCGTAGGGCGTGTCGATCGCCTCGTACAGGTCGCCGCCGATCTCGGCAGTGGCGGTGGAGGAGATGTAGCGTCCCGCGACCGAGAGCGTCCCGACCTTCGGCCCGAGCGGACGCAGCACCGCCTGCTGGGCCACCGAGGCGAGCTTGGTCAGCTCGACGATCTGCTCCGTCTGCCGCTGCCGCACCGACGCCATCGCCACCGCCAGGCCGGTGGCGACCGCGACAGTGACAACGTTGACCGGAGTGATCAGTGAAGCCTCCGGCTCGGCCAGTGCGAAGCCGGCCCCGGTCAGGGTCGCCACGACCCCCACCCCCAGCACCACCGGCCAGGACGCCAGGGGTGCGGCCAGCAACGGTACGGCCGACAACAGCGCGACGTAGTGCGCGAAACGGCCGTCCGCCGCCTCCGCCGCCGACACGATCGCGAGCAGGACAAGGGCCGCGCCGAGGCCGGCGCGGGATCCGGGGCTCAGCGGGCGACGGCCCGGCTGGAGGAGTCGCGTGGGTACGACTGACAGTTTGCCTGATCGAAGTGAACCAGTGAATGAACCTGACCCGTCGTCCAGGAAGGTTCTGGCCGGCCGGCCCGGTCGAGCGTCCGAATCGGCGCGACCTGCCCCGGTCAGCCGAGCACCTCGTAGCGGACGGTGAGCGCGCCCACGTCGACCGAGGCGATGCTGGCGAACGCGGCCCGGGAGAGGTCCAGGCAGCGGCCGTCGATGAACGGCCCGCGGTCGTTGATCCGCACCACGACCGACTTGCCGTTGGCCGGGTTGGTCACCCGGACCTTGGTGTTGAATGGCAGCGTCTTGTGCGCGGCGGTCAGCGCGCCGGGGTTGAACGACTCGCCGTTGGCGGTGAGCTGCCCGTCGGAGTAGAACGAGGCGCCACACGAGCCGCTCTCCAGCACCTTCGCTGCCGCGGTGGTCTTCTTCGCGGTCGGCTTCGGCTTCGGCTTCGGCGGCGCGGTACGGGTCTTGCCCCGGGAGGCGGCTTGCTGCGACCGGGTGGCCGACGGGCTGGCGGACACGCTCGGCGAGGCGCTGGCAGCCGGGGAGACGGCCGGGGAACTGGGGATGAGGCTGCTCGCGGCCGTGGTCGGGGTGAGGTCGAGGGTCGCCTGCCCCGACCGGGCGGAGCCGGAGGTCAGCTGAACGGCACCGACAGTGCCGCCGACCGCGAGGGCGACGCCGACCGCCGCGGTGGCCACGATGCCCGCCGGAGAGGAGAAGATGCGGGTACGGGAGTGCTTGGCTGCCACCGGCCCGGTCCTTTCGTCGTCTGAACAAACCGGGTCGGACCGTAACGAGAGAAGCACTTCCGACGTCAACGTGATCATTGCAGTATGCCCGTATTTGCCCGGGTACGTATAGCCGATCATCCGACCCGGGGTGGGCCGGCCGGCCCGGGTGCCGGCACCCCGACCACGGGTGCCGCAGGATGAGCGGATGTCCGCTGAGCTGACCGAACGCCTGGCCACCCTGTTTCGATGGATCGACCCCGGCCCGGACACCAGTCACCTGGTCAGCGACATCTCCGGCTGGTGGCGGGACCCGGCGGTGCTGGCCGAGCTGGGACCGGCCCTTGTCGCGCCGCACCGGGCCGCCCGGCCGACTGTGGTGCTCGCCCCGGCGGTCACCGGGCTGCTGCTCGGTCCGTTGGCCGCGACAGCCCTCGGGGTCGGCTTCGTGGCCGCCCACAAACCCGGCGACGGGCGGTTGCCGGCCGGGCCGCTCACCTGGGCGCAGAGTCCACCTGACTATCGCGGACGGCGGGTCGACCTGGCCGTACGCGACCGGCACCTCGGCCCCGGCGACCGGGTCCTGGTGGTGGACGACTGGGTGCGCACCGGCGCTCAACTCCGCGCCCTGTACGACATCTGCGCGGCGCGCGGCGCCGAGGTGCTGGGCACCGCCGTGGTGGCGGTCGACTGCCCACCCGAGGTCGCGGTCGACCTGCGGATCACCGGCCTGATCGACGCGGCGGACCTGCCAGCGTGACGGCGTATTGCGACGGCATGCGCCATCCTCGCCTAGCCTCGGCAGGATGTGGCCTCGGATCGGTGGACTGCGCAGCCTCGCCCTCGGCACCCCAGGTGAGCTGCGGGCGACCCTCAACACCCTGGTGCTCGCCGGCGTGAAGACCGCGACGGCCGGGCGACTCGCGTACTACGCGGAGGAGGGCGAGGAGTTGGAGCAGGTCGGGGAACGGTTGGCCCTGGTCGACGACGACGATGCGCTGGCCGGCGTCGTGGAGATCACCGGCGTCGAGGTGGTCCGCTTCGCGGACGTGCCGTGGGACTTCGCCCGCGCCGAGGGCGAGGGGGATCGCTCGATCGAGGAGTGGCGGGCCGGGCACTCGGCATACTGGGCGCGGCTCGGCACACCTGTCGAGAGCGACAGCCCGATCGTCTGCCTGCGCTTCCGGCTGGTCTCCGGCGGCGAGGGCGGCGTGGCCAGCGGCGACCTCGGCACCTGAGCGGGCGTGTCCGGCTCAGCCGCGTAGTTCCGGCAGCAACCGCGTCGCCACGTCCACCAGGACGGCCTCGTCGCCGGCGTACCAACTGCTGGCACGCGGCCAGTGCGTCACCACGTCGGTGAAGCCCAGCTCGGCGGCCCGGCCGACCTGGTCGGCGAAGAACTGCGCACTGCTGAGCGAGAAGACCGGTGCGGCGTCCAGGGAGAGATAGCGGTCCAGAGTGGCCGGATCACGGCCGGCCTCGTCCAACGTCCGGTCCATCCGCGCGGACAGTGTCGCCACGCTGTCCCACCAGCCGGCCAGGTCGTTGTCGTCACCGGTGCCGGTGGTCACCCAACCCTGGCCGAAGCGGGCCACCAGCCGCATCGACAGTGGCCCGTTGGCGGCCACCACGAACGGCACCCGGGGTTGCTGCACGCAGCCGGGGTTGTTGCGGGCGTCCACCGCGGCGAACCAGTCACCACGCCAGGTGGTGCCGTCCTCGCGCAGGATCAGATCCAGCAGCTCGACGAACTCGGCGAACCGTTCCACCCGCTGGCGCGGCGGCAGCGTCTCGCCGCCCAGCACCGCCGAGTCGAAACCGATGCCGCCCGCGCCCAGGCCGAGCAGCAGCCGACCGGCGGAGACGTCGTCCACAGTGGTGATCTGCCGGGCGAACGCGGCCGGGTGCCGAAAGTTCGGCGACGCGACGAGGGTGCCCAGCCGGATGCGGGAGGTCACCGTGGCGGCGGCGGTCAGCGTGCCCATCGAGTCGAACCACGGGCCGTCGACGAGGTCCCGCCAGCCCAGGTGGTCGTACGTCCAGGCGTGGTCGAAGCCCCACTCGTCGACCTGCCGCCAGCGACGCTGCGACTCCGCCCACCGCTGGTCCGGCAGGATCACGATGCCAATCCGCATGATCGCCAGCCTAGCCGTGCCTGACGGAGGCGCGCGCCCGTGCTGCGCGGCTCGCGTCCGCGCAGGGCAGCGCGCGGCACTGGCTCCCGCTACCGTTCGGCTGTGGACTTACCGGCGCAGCGGGTCGAGACCGTACGAGCACTTGGCACGGTGTCTCTGGTGGCCGGCTTCATGATCTCGCTCATCACCATGGCGTCCGACTACAACGGGCTTGATCCGCACATCCTCGCCACCTTCCTCATCCTTACCGGCCTCGGTCTGCGGATCGAGGCGGCGATCCGCAACCGGAGGTTGTGACCTCCCCGGCCGGAGCAACAGGTGACGCGCGTCACATCCCGGCCCGGTAGGGGGACTCCCATCGGCTCCGACCCCTCGGTGAACGGCACCCACGGTGAGGTGTCAGCCGAGGAGAGGACCAGGCGCGATGACGAAGGTGACCGCACAGCTATCGGTGTCGATGGACGGCTTCTACGCCGGCCCACAGTTCGACGGGCACGGCAACTGGATGGACTCGGCCGAGAGTGCCGCGTTCTTCCGGGTCACCCGCTGGGCGACCGAGGCGTCGGCGTGGCGCGAACGGCAGGGCTTCGCCGGCGGTGAGCAGGACGCCAACTCCGAGGTCATCGCCGAGTCGTTCAGCGCCGCCGGCGGGTACGTGATGGGGCGCCGGATGGCCGACGGCGGTGAGGTGCCGTGGGGCGACGAGCCGCCGTTCCGCGCGCCGGTCTTCGTCGTCACCCACCGCCCCCGCCAGCCGTTGCTGCGGGGAGGAGGGACCAGCTTCACCTACGTCACCGATGGCGTGGCCAGCGCCGTCGAGCAGGCGCGCGCCGCGGCCGGCGGTAAGGACGTCGCTGTCGCCGGGGGAGGCAGCCTGGTGCGGCAGGTGCTCAGGGCCGGCCTGCTCGACGAGTTGGAGCTGCACGTCGTACCCGTCGTGCTCGGCACCGGTCTCCGGCTGTTCGACGCGGACCTCGACCTCGGCGAGAAGGAGGCGATCGAGCTGACGCCGACCCGGGTCATCCACACACCGCAGGTCACCCACATCCGGTACGCGGTGCGTGGTCGCGCCCCGCTCGTGCTCGACGACCGGGGCAGCGGCGGCGGCCCGACGGTGACCACGAACTGAATCCACCACGCAAACCTGAGAGGAGAACGCCATGCCACAACTGCTGCGGGTGCAGTGCTTCAACGTGTCCCGGGACGGGTTCGGCACCGGTGTGGGGCAGAGCCTGGAACGGCCCTTCGGCCACGCGGACCCCACCCCGCTGTTCTCCTGGCGGGCCGCCACCGCCAGCTTCGTGTACCGCACCGAGCCGGGCGGCACGCGCGGCCTGGACGACTACCTGACCCGCGACGCCGAGTGCAACATCGGCGCGGAGATCATGGGTCGCAACAAGTTCGGCCCCCAGCGTGGCCCCTGGGAGAACCACGACTGGCAGGGCTGGTGGGGCGACAACCCGCCGTTCCACACGCCGGTCTTCGTGCTCACCCACCACGTGCGCCCGTCGTTCAGCCTGTCCGACACCACGTTCCACTTCCGCGATGTCAGCCCGGCCGAGGCCCTGGCCGAGGCGAAGCAGGCAGCCGACGGCCGGGACGTACGCCTCGGTGGTGGCGTCGCCACCATCCGCGAGTTCATCGAGGCCGATCTGGTCGACACGATGCACATCGCCGTCGCGCCCGTCGACCTCGAACGGGGCGAGCGGTTGTGGGACAGCCCTGACGAACTGCTCGACCGTTTCCACTGTGAGTCGGTGCCCAGCTCCAGCGGGGTCACCCACCTGCTGTTCTGGCGACGCTGACGGCACCCCGACCGCTATGCCAGGCGGGACAGCACCAGCATGCGGTTGCCGTCGGGGTCGGTGACCCGGGCGGACCGCTCACCCCACGGTTGGTCGACCGGCTCCTCGGTGACCGTCGCACCGGCCGAGCGCAGAGTGTGCACGGCGGCGTCGCAGTCGTCGGCGTAGACGCACAGCTCCCAACGGTGCGCGGCCGTCGGCTCGCCGGCTTCCGGGTTGGCGGCCAGCCCGAGTTCGCTGTTGCCCAACCGGAGTGCGACGAACTCCGGCTCACCCTCCTGCGGGAACCGGTAGGTCAGCTCGAAGCCGACCACGTCCCGGTAGAACCCGATCAGTCTTGGCAGGTCAGGTGTCGTCACGATCGGAAAGGCTTCGGTGAACACGGACCACCTCCACGCCGGACCCTAGCGGTGCCACGGCCTTGGTGGAACTACCACCGTCGATATCGGCGGGCCGCGTTGCTGCTTACCCTCTTGCGCAGAATGATTTGCGATGCAAACCTATTGGTAGTGCAGGAGAACCTGAGCAGCCTGGAGGCCGCCGTGTCGGAACAACGGAGCACCGCACCGGACGACAGAGACACACCCGGAGAACTCCTGGCGTCGGTGGCCGCGCTCCGGCGGCGTACCCGGATCGCCCGGCACGCCTACTGGTTGCCACTCCTGCTGTTCGGTCTCCTGGTGGTGGCGGCGGGACCCCTGTACGTGGAGTCGGCCGACCCCCTCGACATGCGCGGTCCGCAGGGCAACTCCGCGCTGACCGGCCTCGGTGGGGACTTCCTCGAACGCTCAGCGGCCCTCGGGTGGTACTGGCTGGTGGCGCTCATCGGCGGCTACCTGCTGACCCTCGGCTGGTACCGGTGGCGTGGCGCGCGGGTCGGCGTGCAGACACCAACCCGCACGTACGTCATCGCCGGCATCGTCGGCACGCTGGTCGGGCTCGTGCTGCCGATCGTGCTGCGGTTCCTGTTGCTCAACTCGGCGACGGAGGTGTCGAGCGCGACAAGCTGGTTGACCACCCCGCTGTTGGGCGTCTCCGATCGCGGCATGTTCCCGCACCTGGTCATCGCGGTGGGTCTGCTGGTCCTGGCCCGACTGGAACGCAGTCGCGGCCTGACGGCCGTCGCCGTGGGCTACGCCGCCGCGGTCGTCCTCGTGAACGTCTACTTCCAGACCGCGAACTTCGAGCCGGGCGACCTGAGCCGGCACAGCTTCCTGCTGGCGGCCCTGCTGCCGGCGCCGATCCTGCTCGTCGGTGGCATCATCGCTCTTTTCACCATAGGTAAGAGGTCGACATGAGCACCGGCACCGGCGGGCACCCGACGAACGGGCTCAGCGACACCGTCCACCAGCGCAACCGGCTCGGCATCCTCACCATCGCCGCCGAGGCCGAGCGGGTGGAGGTCGCCTACCTGCGCGACGCACTCGAACTCACCGCCGGCAACCTCTCCCGGCACCTCGCCGTGCTGGAGGAGGCGGAGCTGATCCAGATCGACAGGGGCTACCATGGCCGCAGACCCAAGACCTGGATCAGGATCACCGAACAGGGGCAGGCCGCACTGGCCGCCGAGATCAACGCGCTACGGGAACTGCTCCGCCGCCACCAGGAGTTGGGCGGCGCTCCGCGGCCAACCGGGTAGGAGCCTGTCGTACCGGTGTCGTAGGTTGCCGTTCATGAATGCGTCGACGCCGGCACAAGACCTGACCACACGGCGCGTCGTACGCGACGAGACGCCGGTCCTGTTCATCGCCACGGCCGATGAGCAGGACGCGATCACCGAGGCATGGGGTCGCCTGGAAACGCTTGTGGGGTCACTCCAGGGGCGGAAGTTCTTCGGGGTCTTCGGCCCGCCCGATGGGGCATACCGGAACAGGTCGCCGACCACGACTCGACGCGTCCCAGCATCGAGTTCTACCGGCGGCGCGACGAGATCGACCTGCTGATCCCGGTGAACGCCCGATAGGGATTGGTCAGTCCTGCTCCAACCTGTCGCGAAATAGGATGCGGGCGAACTGGCGTACCTGTTGGATCTCGACATGACGCATGAGCTTGTTCGTCCTCGGAAGGCTCGACCCGGGGACAAGATCGCGGTTCTCTCGCCGTCCTTCGCCGCGGCCGGCGCCTTTCCCGAGATCCACGAACAGGCCATGCGACGGCTCGCCGACCTGACCGGCCTCGTGCCGGTCGAATACCCGACCACCCGCCAGGTCGGTGCGACCGCGGCGGCGCGGGCGGCGGACATCAACGCCGCCTTCGCAGATCCTGAGGTACGCGGCCTTCTCGCCGTCGTCGGAGGCGACGACCAGATCACCGTCATCCCGCATCTGGACGCCGACCTCGCCCGAGCCGACCCGAAGCCGTTCCTCGGCACCAGCGACAACACCAACCTGCACCACTGGCTCTGGGGCCTCGGCATCGCCAGCTTCTACGGCGGGTCCTCGCAGGTGCACCTCGGCCCCGGGCCAGCCGTCGACGACATCCACTCCCGGTCGCTGCGAGCGGCGCTACTCACCGGCGAGCGGTTGGAGATCACCGACCCGGGCGAGTCCGAGGATGTCGGAATCGACTGGGCCGACCCGGGGGCGTTGACGTCCTTCGGAGAACGCGAACCGACGGAACCATGGAGTTGGTACGGGCCGCGCCGCGCAGTCACCGGCCCCACCTGGGGTGGCTGCCTGGAGGTCATCCAGTGGATCCTGACGGCGGGGCGCTTCCCATTTCCCCCGGAGGCTCTGCGGGGCGGGGTGCTGGTCATCGAGACGTCGGAGAAGCTTCTGCCGGCCCGCGAGGTCGGCTGGATCGTCCGATCGCTCGGTGAACGCGGTCTCCTCAGCGCCGTCGACGCGGTGCTGGTCGCCCGTCCGCCGGTCTCCGACCAGACGCGCCGACCCCCTGCCGCGGACCGGGCACGGCTACGCGAGCAGCAGCGCGACACGGTCGTCGACGTGGTGACCCGATACAACCCGGAGGCAGTGGTCTGTGTCGGCATTCCCTTCGGCCACACCCGGCCGCAGTGGATCCTTCCCCATGGCGGCCTGGTGACCGTTGACGGCGTGGAACGCCGAGTGTTCGCCGACTACCGGTAGAGCCCGCCCACTCGACACGCCGGCGGTTGCCTTTTCGGCCCCGCTGTCGCCGTGCGGCGAGTCGAGACACAGGTGGCGGCTGCGGAGCGCGACCTGCTCCTTGGTTACGGAACGCCCAGGTATCGGCCGATCCGGCCGATACCTGTCCGGCTGGCAGCGCCAACCCGTCCTGGCCGAGGGGGCCGGTCGGGAGATCACGGCGGTCTCCGGCGGCGAGCCGGTGCGACGCGTGGTGGAGACGACCGCCGATCCGATCAATTGACAGCCATTGATTGACGCGGTCAACTGGCGAGGCCCGTATCCCCCGGCTCACCCAGGAGGACCCTCTTGCGTACGCTCCTGACCCTCGCCGCGGCCGCCGTCTGCGCCGCCGGTGCACTGGCCGTCCCCGCAGCGGCGGCGCAGGCCGAGCCGGCCGGCACCGCCCCGGCCGGCGCGACCGTCCCGGCCGACGCCTGCGCCGGTACCGTCCAGATCCAGTCGCTCACCTTCAACCCGCCCCGGGTGGTTCCGGGCCAGGTCGTCAGGGCCACCGCCGTCGGGCAGAACTGCACCGCCCAACAGCAACAGGTCGGCACGGCGATCTACGGCCGGTTCGTCGGCTCCACCCCCGGCATCCCCACCGGCTGCCCGGCCCTCCCCTCGCTGCCTGGCTGGGCGGTCACCGTCGATCCGGGCGCGACCTTCAGCTGGCAGGAGGGTTACTTTGTGCCCTCCGGCTGTACGGCCACCGGCCTGGAGGTCACGGTCCTGCTAGAGAACAGCGCCACCGGCACGCGACTCACCCGGACCGCCACGGTGCCGATCGACCCGCCGCCGGTGGCGCCCTGCACCGTGAGCTACCGCACCGGGAGCGAGTGGCCGGGAGGCTTCACCGCCCAGATCACCATCAAGAACACCAGCACCGTGCCGATCAACGGTTGGGCGCTCAGCTTCACCTTCCCCGGTGACCAGCACATCGTCCAGTCCTGGTCCACCACGGCACAGCAGAGCGGTGCCACCGTCACGGCCCGGAACCTCAGCTACAACCCCCTGGTGGCGCCGGGCGCCTCGGTGGACTTCGGCGTCCTGGGCACCTGGCAGGCCAGCGACGCGGTGCCGATCGCGTTCACGCTCAACAATGTCGGCTGCGCCGCCGGGTAGCCCGCACACCGGGCCCGGCAACACGCTCGCGTCGCGGGCGCCCAGCGCCAGCCTGCGAGACATCATGGCCCGGATGGGCCACGACAGTCCCCGCGCGGCGCTGATCTATCAACACGCCAATCGGGAGGCGACCAGGTCATCGCCGACGCGATCGACAAGGCCGTCAGGGCGGCCGGACACAAGCCGAGCAGGCGTCGGACGCGACCGGCCGCCGAGGACGACGGGACGGGCGCCGAGGCGGGCTAATGGCACAGCGCCCTGTTTCAGCCATCTAGAACGACGGAAGCCCTGGCGGGACCATCGGTCCTGACCAGGGCTCTCGCGACTGGAGCGGGTGACGGGAATCGAACCCGCACTGTCAGCTTGGGAAGCTGATGTTCTGCCATTGAACTACACCCGCAAGCGGCACCACTGTACCCGAGTCGCCGGGCCCGTGCACCCAGGCACCCCGGCCCGCCGCTTGCCCGCGCGCCGTTTTGCCCGCTCTGCCTGGTTCGGCCAGGGCTCGGCCCGGCTTGATCCACTCGGGTTCCTGAAAGTCGGGGTGTCTGAGCGGCCGGGACACCGCGATTTCACCAAAACCGAGTCGATCATGCGGGGCGGCGCCCGCAGGACGGCGCGCGGCGGTGCCGTGCGAGACGGGGCCGACGCGGGGCGACGCAGGGCAGTGCCGGACGACGCCGGACGACACGGGGCAGTGCAGGGCGACGCCGGACCACGCAGGACGACGCCGGGCGACACGGGGCAGTGCCGGACGACACGGGGCAGTGCCGGACGACACGGGGCAGTGCCGGACGACACGGGGCAGTGCCGGACGACACGGGGCAGTGCCGGGCGACACGGGGCAGTGTCGGGCGATGTCGGGCAAGCCCGGGCGGCGCGGGGCGGGGCGGTGCGTACAGCCGGGTGCCGGCTCCGTTACGACGGAGCCGGCACCCGCTGTGTTTGGTCTGCGGTCAGGCGGCTGTGCACTGGACGTCACGGCTGCGGCGGGCCGGGCGGGTCTGCGGCACCGTGAGTGGCGCGGCAGTCGCCGCCGGGGCGTGCGGGTCGAGCCAGACCCGGACGGCCGGCCGACCCGGCGCGAGGCCCGGGACGCCCGCGATGTGCTGCTCGCGGCGGGTGAGCATCGCCACGTCGACGGTGAACTCGAAGAGCCTCCAGTCGACCTGCGGCTCGGCGCGGGCGCTCTGCGCCAGTTGCGCCACCCGGGCCGGATCGGTCACCGGACGGGCGCGCCCCGCCACGTACGCCTCGTCGTCGCTCTCCTCCGGGGGGAACGAGTGCAGCGCGTAGCGGCCGTCGCGTTCGAGGTCACGGCGCTTCGGAGAGTCGATGATGAAACAGAAGAGACCCTCGTCGGTGATGACCGGGGAGACCGGATGGACCCGGGGCCCGCCGTCGGCGCGGACCGTGGCCAGGTAGCCGAAGCCCGGCCCGTACTGCTGGAGGAGAACGCGGATCCCGTCGGCGAGTCGGGGCTCGTCGGCGGCGAATTCGGACCAGGAAGCCATGTGAGCATTCTATCGAACAAATGTACGAGCAGCGACCTCGACGCGCTGGTCACCGGCACCGAATCTGGTGGGTTTTCGGGCCGCCGCTATGGTGGTCCGATGCTGCTCTCCGACCGCGACCTGGTCTCCGAGATCAAGGCCGGCACGCTGGGCCTGGAGCCGTTCGAGCCCACCCTGGTCCAACCTTCCAGCATCGACGTACGGCTGGACCGGCTGTTCCGGGTCTTCAACAACCACCTTTACACCCACATCGACCCGGCGATGCAGCAGGACGACCTGACGTCGGCGATCGAGGTGCCCGACGGGGAGCCGTTCGTGCTGCACCCCGGTGAGTTCGTGCTCGCCTCGACGCTGGAGGTCATCTCGCTGGGCGACCAGCTCGCCGGCCGGCTGGAGGGCAAGAGTTCGCTGGGACGGCTGGGGCTGCTCACGCACTCCACCGCCGGTTTCATCGACCCCGGCTTCTCCGGTCACGTCACGCTGGAGCTGTCGAACGTGGCGAACCTGCCGATCACTCTCTGGCCGGGCATGAAGATCGGGCAGCTCTGCATCTTCCGGCTCTCCTCGCCGGCCGAGCACCCGTACGGGTCGGCGGTCTACGGCTCGCGTTACCAGGGGCAGCGGGGGCCGACGCCGAGTCGCGCCTGGCAGCACTGGCGCACCTGGCCCACCCGCTGAAGTGAACCCGTGACAACGGGGGCCCGCCGCGACGGATCGCGACGGGCCCCCGGTCAGCGCACTGATCAGCCTGGACGGCCGTAGCTGTGGACCTGACCGTCATCGGCCCCCTTCATCTTGACCGGTTCGCCGGCCTGCGAGGCGTGCACCACCCAGCCGCCGCCGACATACATGCCGACGTGGTGGATGTCGCTGTAGTAGAAGACCAGGTCACCGGGGCGCAGGTCGGGCTTGCCGACCTTCTTGGTGGCACGGCTCTGCGCGGCGGCGTTGTGCGGCAGGGACACCCCGGCCTTCGCCCAGGCGGCCAGCATCAGCCCGGAGCAGTCGTACGAGTTCGGGCCCTCGGCACCCCAGACGTAGGGCTTGCCGATCTGCGCGCAGGCGAACTTGACCGCCGTGCCGGCGGCGCCACCGGGATAGCTGGCAGGGCAGGGCGCCGGGCGCAGCGGACCGCCGCCACCGCTGCCGTACACCTTGAGGCGCAGCTTCTGTAGCTTGTCGATCTCCTCGTTGATCTGCTTCTTCTTCGCCGCCAGCTGAGCCTCGGTGCGGGTCAGTTGGGCCACCATCGCATCGAGCGGCGCCTTCTGCCCGGCCAACGTGTCGCGCAGGTCGGCCACCTCGCGGACGTTCTGCTGCTGGTTGTGCGCGAAGCGGTCGAGCATCTCCAGCTGTCCGACCACCTCGCTGGGTGACCGGCTGCCCAGCACGGCGTTCACGGTCAGCACGTTCTCGCCCTTGTACGCGCGCACCGCCAGGGCGCTGACCTTGTCCATCGCGGCGTCGACCTGGCGCTCCAGCGGGGCGATCCGGGCGGCCAGCGCGTCGGCCTGCCTGCGCTTGGCGGCGAGGTCGATCCGGGTGGCGTTGTGCTGTTCGATGATCGGTTCGAGTTTGTTCCAGTCGGCGTCGATCTGGCGTTCGATCTCGGCGACGGACGGGTCGGCGTGGGCCGCCGTGGCGCTGCCGGCCAGGACGACGGCGACGCCGGCCAGTGCGGCGAGCGCGGTGGTGAAGCGGGACCAGCGTGGGCGCGGCGCGATCGGCATGGGGCCGGCTGTTGCCGACCGTTCGGACGACGGCCGCGGGGCATGGAGTGCCACCGGGGTTCCGTACTCCTTCTTCCTGACCGCCTACCGGGTTAGCTGACGGGTTCGGGCGGGAAGTCGGCGCCCTACCGCAGTGGCTGCGGATTCACCCCGGGGGACATGGGTCCCCGGTTCGTTCGGAAACGACTCGGCGGTGTCGGTCCGTTACCGCCCGGGCTGGGCGGAGCTGCTATCGGGCCGACAAAAGACCAGAGTAGAGACGCTTGTTACCCCTCCGCAACCCGCGCGGCCGTGACACTCCGTACCGATCGGAGGGGGCACCGACCACACGCGAAGATTTCTTTCCAGACAGGTCGACACATAGAAAGGTATTGACGCGGGCTCCCGGGCGGCGCGAAGGTGACCTGACCTGCACCCGTGGAATCTGGGGGGTTCGATGCACCATCCAACCCTGTCCTCCGGCCGGCGCGCACTGCTCGCCGCCGCCGTGGTCGCCGCCGCGACCGCGGTGCCGCCACCCGCCAACGCCGCCGCCGCGCCTGGCGGCGACCGCCAGCAGCAGTACGCCGCCGCGGCGGCCGAGTTCGGTGTACCGACCGACGTGCTGCTCGGCGTCTCCTACCTGGAGTCCCGCTGGGACAGCAACGCCGGCACACCCAGCACCAGCGGCGGTTACGGCCCGATGCACCTGACCGACGCCCGACGCGTGGCCGCGCTCCCCGTGGCCGGCCACCACAACACCGGCAGCGGCACCGAGGATCCGCGTGGCGACGACTCCCGTACCTCGCTGGAACCCGCGCCTCGGCCGGCGGACCCGACACCATCGGCCGCCGCGTTGCAGACCGTGGACGCCGCCGCCGCGCTGACCGGCGCGGCCCCCGACTCGCTGCGTACCGACGTCGGCGTGAACATCCGGGGCGGCGCGGCGCTGCTGGCCTCGTACCAGCGGGCGTTGGGTGCGCCGGTCGGTGCCGGCACCGACCCGGCCACCTGGTACGGCGCGGTGGCCCGCTACGCCGGCGCGGACACCGCCGACGCCGCGGCGGCCTTCGCCGACGAGGTCTTCACCACCATCGGCACGGGCGCGTCGCGGATGACCGATGACGGAGCGCGGATCACGCTGCCGGCCCGGGCGATCCGCCCGGAGCGTTCCTGGCTGGACCGGCTGGGTCTACGCCGGCTCGCCCGCCCGGACGGGCTGGAGTGCCCCCGCACCATCTCCTGCGAGTGGATCCCGGCGCCCTACGCGGCGTTCGGCGACGGGGACTACGGCAACCACGACCTGTCCGACCGGCCCGCCCGGCAGAAGGTCGAGTACATCGTCATCCACGACACCGAGGGGAGTTGGGCGACCACCCTGCAACTCGTGCAGGACCCGACCTACGTGAGCTGGCACTACACGCTGCGCTCGGTGGACGGGCACGTCGCCCAGCACGTCAGGACCAAGGATGTCGCCTGGCACGCCGGCAACTGGTACGTCAACGCCAAGGCGGTCGGGCTGGAGCACGAGGGCTTCGCGGCGCAGGGCACCTGGTACACCGAGGCGATGTACCGGGCCTCGGCGAAGCTGGTCCGGCACCTCGCGCTGCGGCTGGGCGTCCCGCTGGACCGCCAGCACATCATCGGCCACGACAACGTGCCCGGCACCGTCGCCGCGAACGTTGCGGGGATGCACTGGGACACCGGCCCGTACTGGGACTGGACGCACTACTTCACGCTGCTGCACGCGCCCCGGCTGGACACCGGCACCCCGGCCACCGGTCTGGTCCGGATCGACCCGGACTTCGCCACCAACCAGCCGGCGTTCGTCGGCTGCGTCACCGCCGGTGTGCCGTGCGCGCCACGCGGCTCCTCGGCGGTGGTGCTGCGCTCCGCGCCGGCCGCGGACGCGCCGCTCGTCAACGACATCGCGCTGCGCCCCGACGGCACCCCCAACACGATGGAGGTGTCGGACCACGGTGCCCGTGCCTCCGCCGGTCAGACGTACGCGCTTGCCGGCCGCCAGGGCGACTGGACGGCGATCTGGTACCTCGGGCAGCGGGCGTGGTTCCACAACCCGACGTCGGCGCCCACCGCCAGCTGGACCGCCGGCGTGGTGGCAACCCCGAAGCCCGGCCGGGCCACCATCCCGGTCTACGGACGCGCCTACCCGGAGCAGGCCGCCTACCCGGCAGGAGTGCCCTACCAGGCGATCTCGCCGCTTCAGTACACCCTGGCCGCCGGACAGCGGTACGCCGTCGGGGCGGTGCTGCCGGGCGAGTACTACCGGGCCAGTACTGTCGACGGATCCTCGCCCGGCGACTGGACGGTGATCCGGGGCAAGAACCGGTACGCGCAGATCCAGTTCGGCCACCGCATCATGTACGTCGACCTGGCCGACGTGCAGCTCCTGCCGTCCCCGGTGGGTGCGCCCCGCTGAGAAACCACGACGGCCCCCGGTCGCGGTGACCGGGGGCCGTCGTGTCGCGCGAGGTGGATCAGCCAGGTCTGCGGAACCCGGCGACGGGCATGGTGTTGATGCTGGACACCGACACCGGCTTACCGGCTCGTGGCGCGTGCACCATCTGGTTGTTACCCAGATACAGCCCGACATGACTCAGACCGGAGTAGAAGAAGACCAGGTCACCGGCACGGGCCTCGGATCGCGCGACGGCCTTGCCCTCGTTCCACTGGTCTCCGGTGTGGTGGGTGAGGTAGATCCCGGCCGACTTGTAGGCGTACTGGGTCAGCCCCGAGCAGTCGAACGAGTTCGGGCCGACGGCGCCCCAGACGTACGGATCGCCGACCTGCTGGCAGGCGGTCTTGATCGCCTTCTGGGCGGCCACGGAAACCACACCGTTGATGGTCGGGCAGCCGGCGGTCTTGACAGTGGTCTTGGGCATCGACGCCTCAAGCTGCTTGATCTCGGCGTCGATCTGCTTCTTCTTGGCCGCCAGCTCGTTCTGCTGCTTGGTCTGGGTCGCGATCAGCGTGTCCAGCTTCTGCTTCTCGCCGTCGTACTTGGCCCGTACGGCAAGGACACCCTCGACCTCCTTGCGCTCCTGCGCGGCCAGCCGATCGAGGATGGTGAGCTGCTCGGTGAGCGTGTCCGGCTTGGCGCTGACCAGCAGCGCGCCAATGTCGTGCGACGGGCCCGAGATGTAGTAGCGGGAGGCGAGATCGCCGACCCGGTTGAGCGCCAACTCGCTCTGCAACGCCAGCGGCTCGATCTTCTTCTGCAGGTCAACCGACTTCTGCCGGTTGACCTTCAGCTGCGCCCTGACCTTGTTGTACTGCTCGATGGTGGGCTCCAACTGCTCCCACTTCTTGTCGATCTGCGCCTCGATCTCGTCGACCGTCGGCGCGGCGTGCACCGGCGCGGCGAGCAGGCCCGCGCCGACCACCGCGGCGGCCGCCAGGACGAGCAGGCGGCGAGTGGCACGGCGCAGAACACCCGGCCGAGCAGACGCAAACAGGTCGTGACGATGAGGGGGCATGGTTGCCACCGGCACCGACTCCTTTGCAACCGACCGCCGGGCGCCTCGCGTGAGGGAAGGGCCGAGGCAGACGACCCACAGCGGTCGGTGCCCCACATTAGGGAAGCGCGGGGCGGTAATCAAGGCGAGCGGAATAACCGTCACTGTCGGGCAACCAACTGCACACCATGGGTATTGGCGAATCATCCAACAATTGCGGTCAATACATCGTCGAGTGTGACCACACCGAGAGGGCGCCGGCCGTCGCTGACCAGCACCATGTGCCGCCGTTCCCGGCGCATGGCCAGCAGCAGGTCCGCCAGCGTACGCTCCGGCGGCACCACCGCCAGCGGCCGATAGACCTGGGCCGGCACCGGCGACCGGCGACCCTGTCCCGCGTACCCGAGCACGTCCTTGACGTGCACGAAGCCGAGCACCCGACGGGTCGAGCGCTGCACCACCGGAAACCGGGACCGTCCGGTCCGGGTCGCCAACACCTCCAGCGACGCCGGCGAGACGTCCTCGGCCACCGTCACCACCGTCGACCACGGTTGTAGCGCGTCCGCCGCCGTGCGGCTGTGCAGGGCCAGCGCGCCGGTGATCCGGGCGTGCTGTTCCGCGTCGAGCAACCCCTCGGTGCGTGCCTGGGAGACGAGCCCGGCCAACTCCTCGGCGGTGAACACCGTCTTCACCGCCTCGGACGCCTCGATCCGCCAGATCGCGAGCACCCGGCGGGCCGCCCACTTCATGGCGAGCAGCAGCGGCTTGGTGGCCACACAGAACGCAAGCATCGCCGGACCGAGCCAGAGCGCGGACACCTCCGGACCGGCCAGCGTGATGTTCTTCGGCACCATCTCACCGACGACAGTGTGCAGGAAGACCACCACGCCCAGGGCCAGCACGAAGGCCACCGGGTGCACCGCCCGCTCGGGCAGGCCGGCGGCATGGAACGGCGGCTCCAGCAGGTGCGCCAACGCCGGCTCGGCGATCGCACCCAGGCCCAGCGAGCAAACAGTGATGCCGAGCTGCGCGCCGGCGATCATCAGCGGGATCTGGTTCATCGCCGACAGCGCCCACCGGGCCCGCTTCGACCCGGCGGCCAGCGGCTCGATCACCGTCCGGCGGGATGCGATGAGCGCGAACTCACTGCCCACGAAGAACCCGTTGCCGAGCAGCAGCAGGACTGTCACCAGCAGCTCAGTCATCGTCGTCCGGCTCCGCCGGGCGCAACACCCGGACCTGCTCGATCCGGTGCCGCTCCACCTCCACCACAGTGAACTCCCAGCCGTCCGCCTCGACCGTCTCGCCGGCCAGCGGGATGTGCCCGAGCTGAGCCATCAGGAACCCGGCCAACGTCTCGTAGGGCCCCTCGGGCAGCCGGAAGCCGGTCTGCTCGGCCAACTCGTCGGAGCGGAGCACCCCGTCGACGAGCACCGTGCGCTCGCCGCCGGGCACCCTCAACTCGACCGGGTCCGTGTCGTCCACACTCGCCGGGTCGAACTCGTCGGCGATCTCCCCGACCAACTCCTCGACGAGATCCTCGATCGTCACCACGCCGTCCGTGCCGCCGTACTCGTCGACCACGATGGCCAGGTCGGCCCCGGCCGCCTTCAGGGCCGCCAGCACGCCGTCCAGATTGAGGCTCTCCGGCACGTAGACGGGCTCACGGGCCACCGACCCGACAATGGTCGAGGCCCGGTCGGCAAGGGGCACACCGAGCGCGTCGGGCACCCCGGCCACGCCGGTCACCAGGTCCAGGGTCTCCTCGTACACCGGGAACCGGGTCCGCCCGGTCTGCCGGGACTGTTCGAGCAACTCGGCCACGGTGGCCGTGGCGCGCAGCGCGACCACGTCCACCCGGGGCGTCATCGCCTCGGCGGCCCGCTTGTCGCCGAACCGGATGGTGCGGCGCAGCAGCATCGCGGTGTCCGTCGGCAGCGCGCCGGCCCGGGCCGAGATGGCCGCCAGCAGGCCCAACTCCTCCGGTGAGCGGGCACTGGCCAGCTCCTCCTGCGGTTCGACGCCGAGCGCCCGGACCAGCCGGTTCGCCGAACCGTTCAGGCCCCGGATCAGCCAGCCGAACGTCCGGGAGAAGGTGTGCATCGGACCGGCCGTGGCCAGCGCCGCCGGCATGGGCCGGGCCAGCGCCGCGTTCTTCGGCACCAGCTCACCGAAGAGCATGGAGAGCAGCGTGGCCAGGGCCAACGCCAGGAACGGGGTGTAGCGCCCGGTGCTCTCCCCGGCCAGCGGGCGCAGCAGCGGCGTGAAGAGCCGCGCCAGGGCCGGCTCGGCCAGGTAGCCGGTGAGCAGCGCGGTGATGGTGATGCCGAGCTGCGCGCCGGAGAGTTGGAAGGAGAGTTCGCGCAGCGCGGTGCGTACCGTCAGGGCGGCCTGGTCGCCCGCGGCGGCCCGCCTGTCGATCTCCGCGCGGTCGACAGTGACCAGGGCGAACTCGGCCGCGACGAAGAACGCGTTGCCCACTGTCAGCGCAACGAAGCCGACCAGGGGCAACAGCGTCATCAAGAGCAGGCCGTCGATGTCGCCTCACCTCGGCGAGATTCTTGCACGGCGACGGCGGCCCGCACGGGGCCGCCGTCGCCGTCGGTGAACAGATCCCGGGTGTACGCGCCTCAGCCGGCGACCGGCGTCGTCTCCCTGCCGCCCTGCGGCTGCTCCGGCTTGACCGAACGGAGCAGCACGCTCGCCACGTCGATCACCTCGACCTGCTCGCCGGCGCCCTTGCCGTTGACCCCGTCGTTGAGCATCGTCGAGCAGAACGGGCAGCCGACGGCGACAGTCCTCGCGCCGGTGGCCATTGCCTCCTCGACCCGGTCCACGTTGATCCGCTTGCCGATCTTCTCCTCCATCCACATCCGGGCGCCGCCGGCACCGCAGCAGAAGGAGCGTTCGCTGTTGCGCGGCATCTCGGTCAGCTCGCCGGCGATGGCGTCGCCGAGGACCTCCCGGGGTGCCGCGAAGACCCGGTTGTGCCGGCCCAGGTAGCAGGGATCGTGGTAGGTGACGCCGCCGTCGACCGGCTGCACCGGCGTGAGCTTGCCGGTGGCGACCAGGTGGGCCAGCAGTTGGGTGTGGTGGACCACCTCGAACTCGCCGCCGAGTTGGCCGTACTCGTTGCCCAGGGTGTTAAAGCAGTGCGGGCAGGTCGCGACGATCTTGCGCTTGGCCCTGTCCCGGCCCTCGAACGCCTCGTTCAGCGTCTCCACGTTCTGCTGGGCGAGCATCTGGAAGACGAACTCGTTGCCGATCCGCCGTGCCGGGTCACCCGAGCAGGTCTCGCCCTCGCCCAGGATCGCGAACGACACGCCCGCCTCGTTGAGCAGCGTGGCCACCGCGCGGGTGGTCTTCTTGGCCCGGTCCTCGAAGGCACCCGCACAGCCGACCCAGAACAGGTACTCGAAGTCGTCCACCTCGCCGACCCGGGGCACCTCGAAGTCCAGGCCCTTGGTCCAGTCCTCGCGGGTGTTCTGCGGCGCACCCCACGGGTTGCCCTTGTTCTCCAGGTTGCGCAGCATCACGCCGGCCTCGGAGGGGAAACTCGACTCGATCAGCACCTGGTAGCGGCGCATGTCGACGATGTGGTCCACATGCTCGATGTCGACCGGGCACTGCT
The DNA here is from genome assembly GCF_040647875.1 of Micromonospora sp. NPDC049230. NCBI lineage: Bacteria > Bacillati > Actinomycetota > Actinomycetes > Micromonosporales > Micromonosporaceae > Micromonospora > Micromonospora sp. NPDC049230. Next base: position 168,077 of record NZ_JBEZCZ010000007.1, on the reverse strand, counting down.
CGACGCAGGCGCCGCAGGTGGTGCAGGACCAGAGCACGTCCGGGTCGATGACACCGCCCTCCTCGGCGGTGCCGATCAGCGGCTTGTCGGCCTCGGCCAGGGCCAGCACGTCCAGGTGGGCGAGCTGCGCCTGGGTGGCCTTCTCCTCGCCGGTCAGGTCCTTGCCGCCGCCGGCCAGCAGGTAGGGCGCCTTGGCGTACGCGTGGTCGCGCAGGCTCAGGATGAGCAGCTTGGGTGACAGGGGCTTGCCGGTGTTCCAGGCCGGGCACTGCGACTGGCAGCGCCCGCACTCGGTGCAGGTGCTGAAGTCCAGGAGGCCCTTCCAGGTGAACTGCTCGACGTGGGCGACGCCGAACTGGTCCTTCTCCGGGTCCGCCTCCTCGAAGTCGAGCGGCTTGCCCTGGCTGGTCATCGGGCGCAGCGCGCCGAGGCCGGAGCCGGCCGGCCGGGCCGGCTCGCGCTTGAAGAAGATGTTGGGGAACGCCAGGAAGCGGTGCCAGGCGACACCCATTGTGACGTTCAGGGAGATGACGATCAGCCAGGTCATCGAAATGATGATCTTGATGGCGGCGGCGACGCTGACCCCGTCCGCCCAGGCCGGCAGCACCGCGCCGACCGCGTGGCTGACCGGGGTGGCCCAGACCGGGAACTCGAAGTGGTCGGTGGCGACCTTGAAACCCCGGATCACGAACCCGAAGACCAGGACCAGCAGCACGATCCACTCGACGAAGTAGCCCTGCCACATGGTCGAGCCGGTGAACCGGGACCGCCCGCCCGGCCGGGTCGGCCGGTTGCGCAGCCGGATCGCCATCAGCACCAGGATGCCGACCAGACCCAGCACCCCGATGATCTCGGTGACCAGGCCGAAGATCGTCCAGTGCCCGATGACCGGCAGGCCACCGTCGGTGGTGACCACCTCGAAGTACGCCTCGAGCACCAGCAGCGACAGCACGACGAAGCCGACCATCACGAACCAGTGCGCGGCGCCCACCACGCCCCACTTGAGCATCCGGGTGTGGCCGGCCGTCTCGACGAGCATGGTCCGGGCGCGGGTGATCTTGTCGCTGAACCGTTCCGGTGCCGGCTGCCCGAGCCGGATGACTGCCACCATCTTCAGGACCGCACGCACCGCAAGCCACACCGCCACGGCGGTGATGGCGGCCGCGAGGATCGTGGTGACGATCTGGACGCTGCCCATCGAGTTGGCCTCCCCGGTCTGCTGCCTGATGACCTCGCCGTGCTCGGTCATGCAGTGCAGCCTACGCGAAGGTTACCCAGCAGTAACGTGAGTCATCTCGCAGTAGGCCACGCTGCCTGCGGACACCATAGGGGGCCCCACCCGATCCTGCCGGGCAGGGGCGCTGTGGGTGGACGTGGGACCGCCGACGCGACGGCCCCGAGCCGGCTCAGCGCCAGCGGGAGAGCAGCCCCAGCGAGGCGACCATCGCGCCGAAACCGACAGCGAGGTTCCAGTAGCCCCACGCGGCGACCGGGTACTCCTGCTCGGACAGGTAATAGAGCACCAGCCAGCCGATGCCCACGACGATCAGGGCGACAGCGGTGACCGGCAACCACACCGGGCTAGGCTTGCGCGTCGACGCCGCCGTCGTCGGACGGACGTCCGTCGGCGGGGTGTACACCTTCTTCTTGCGGACCTGAGACTTGGGCACGACGCTCTCCAGAGGGGTGACGACCTCGTCCGGCCTGACAACCGGGCGCGGGGGCGACGGTCCATGGCCAATAATGTTCGACAGCTAGCGTAGTCCCGATTGCCCGTCCGGACCATGAATGGGGTCAGGCCGGTGCACGGAGTGACCGAAAAAGGCGGGACTGTTCGCATCACCGGCCAGCCGGGGCGGACCGATCCCCGACACGCGGAAGGAACGCTCGGTGGAGTACACATCCGGCGCAACCTCCTGGCAGAAGGTCCTCCGACGGGCCGCCGCCGGGCTGCTGCCCCGGCGCCCGCGTCAACGGCGTCCGGGCTGGTCGATCGGGGTGCCCCTGATCGCCGCCGCGGCGGGCCTGCTCTTCACCACCACCGCGACCACCGCCGGCGGCACCGCCCTGCGGGAGGACCGGCGACCCCAACTCAACCAGTTCATCGAGGACCGGCGCGAGCAGGTGGCAGCGAGCGAACGCCGGGCCGCCACGCTGCGCGGCGAGGTCGAGCAACGGACCAACACCCTGGCCGGCTCGGACGCCCCGATCAAGGAGCAGCAGAATCGCGCCCAGGGCAGCCTCCAGGCCGCCGGGTTCACCGCCCTCGGCGGGCCCGGGGTCACTGTCGAGCTGAACGACGCACCGCAGCTCGACCAGACCAAGTCGGACGCCAGCAACGACGACCTGGTGGTGCACCAGGCGGACGTACAGGCGGTGGTAAACGCGCTCTGGGCCGGCGGAGCGGAGGCCATGTCCATCATGAACGTCCGCGTGCTCGCGACCAGCGCGGTACGCTGCGTCGGTAACACCCTGCTGCTGCACGGCCGGGTGTACTCCCCACCGTTCAAGATCGTAGCGATCGGCGACCCCGCTGCCCTCCAGCAGGCCCTCGCCAGCTCCCAGGGAGTCCAGTGGTTCAAGGACGCGGTCGACGACTACCAGCTCGGCTACAAGGAGACGGTCTCCACGGTGCGGGTCCCCGCATTCGAGGACTCGACCTCCCTGCGCTCGGCTACGGTGCCTAAATGAGCGGGCCGGACGAACGTCGCGACGGGCGACACCGGGACCAGACCGACGATCCGACAGCCTTCCTGCCCAAGGTCGACAGACCCGAGCCGACGCCTGGCCGACCGACCCCGACCGGCAACTGGCCTGAGCCGGTGTTGCCCGCCCGCCCCGGTGCGGCACGCCCGTCGACCCCACCCGAGCCTCCCCGCCCGGCCGACCCGGCCCCCACCACCGGCCGCCCGGGGGTCGACGCACCTCCGCCGTGGCCGGGCGCCGCGACGCCCGGGGCAGCGCCCACCCATCCGACCGCACCCACCCAACCGGCCGCACCCGCCCAACCGTCGGCCACCGGTGGCGCGTCGGGTGCCACCCCGACCGTCCCGGGCACGTCCGGCGGGACGCCGACCCGGTCGACGACCTCCGGCACGCCGAGTCAACCCGCACCGTCCGGCCCTCCCACGTCGCCGGTTGCCGACGCGCCGACCGCGTTCATCCCCCAGATCGCCGCCCGGCCCACCCGACCGACCGGCTCCCCGGCCGGCCAGGAGACCTCCTCCGCGGCCGGGCCGGGCCAGGTCCCGCCCAGCGGGCCGGAGCGCGTCGCCGACCCCGCCGCCACCGCGTTGATTCCCGTCGTGTCCGCCAGGCCCACCACCCGGCCGCCGACGATGGACTCGACAACGCTGATGGGTGCCGTCCCCCGTACGCCGGGTCCGCAGGAGCCGACCGGCGGCGACAACCCCGCCGAGCCGCCCCGACCCCGGCGCGGCGAGCGGGTGGTCCAGCTCCGACCACACCAGACCGGCGAGGGCTACAAGAGCGTCTACTCCGAGCTCACCCGCCCGTCGCTCGGCTCACGAATCCGCACCGGTGTCCGCGTCACCGGCGAAATCCTGATCACCTTCGGTCTGGTGGTGCTGCTCTTCGCCGGCTACGAGGTGTGGGGCAAGTCGGCGATCGTCGACGCCCACCAGAACGACCTCACCAACCAACTGGCCGAGCAGTGGGGCCCGACCGACGACCCGACTGTCGTCCCGTCGGCTCGCCCGGCTGGCAAGCCTTCGCCGCCGGTACGCGGCAAGCCGCTCGCCGGCCTCTACATCCCCAAGATCGACAAGAACCTGGTGGTGGTCGAGGGCGTCACCCAGGAGGACATCCGCTACGCCCCGGGCCACTACCCGACCAGCGCGATGCCCGGCCAGGTGGGCAACTTCTCCGTCGCCGGGCACCGCAACCGGGCCACCTTCTGGCGGCTGGACGAGCTGGGCGAGGGCGACGCCATCGTGGTCGAGAGCAAGACCGACTGGTACGTCTACCGGGTGTCGCAGTCGCGGATCGTCCGACCCACCCAGGTGGAGGTGGTGGCACCGGTGCCCGGCGAGCCGAACAAGAAGCCGACCAAGCGGATGCTCACCCTGACCACCTGCAACCCCAAGTGGGACAACTACCAGCGGCTGATCATTCACGCCGAGCTGGACCGCACCCAACCCAAGTCGGCGGGCCGGCCGGCTGAGCTGGGAGGCTGACCGGATGTACGCGTTCATCTGGCGCAAGCTGCCGTTCGGCGTGGTCGGAAAACTGGTCGGCTCGGTGCTGCTGGTGGCCGCCACTGTGGCGCTGCTCTGGTACGTCGCCTTTCCGTGGGCCGAGCCCCTGCTGCCCTTCGACGACGTGCAGGTCGAGTCGGGTGTTCCCGCCGAATCGGGCGACGGCGGCCCGGTGACCGGCGACACCCCGGCCGGCGACGAGCACGACCTGCCGTACGACACCAACCAGAACAACCCGGCGCCGCCCTCCCCGAGCAGGTGACAATGCGCATCTTGGTGATCGACAACTACGACTCGTTCGTCTTCAACCTCGTGCAATATCTCGGCCAGCTCGGCGTGGACTGCGAGGTCCGCCGCAACGACGAGATCGACGTCGAGGCGGTGGGCAGTGTGGGCGCGGCCGGCATCCTGCTCTCCCCCGGGCCGGGCAGCCCCGACCGCGCCGGCATCTGCCTGGACGTCATCCGACGGTACGCGGGCGAGCTGCCGATCTTCGGCGTCTGCCTCGGCCACCAGGCGATCGGCGAGGCGTTCGGTGCGACGGTGACGCGCGCACCCGAGTTGCTGCACGGCAAGACCTCCGAGGTACGCCACGACTCGGTGGGCGTACTCGCCGGCCTGCCCGACCCGTTCACCGCCACCCGCTACCACTCACTCGCCGTACTGCCCGACACGCTCCCCGAGGAGCTGGAGGTCACCGGCTGGACCGGCTCCGGTGTGGTGATGGCGATGCGGCACCGGACGCTGCCCATCGAGGGCGTCCAGTTCCACCCGGAGTCGGTGCTCACCGAGGGCGGCCACCTGATGCTGGCCAACTGGCTGGCCGGTTGCGGTCACCGGGAGGCGTTGGAGCGCGCCCCCGCACTGGCCGCCGAGGTCGACGCCCGCCGCCGGGCGGCCTTCGCCACCACCTGAGGCGGCTCGGCCGGTGGGGCGTCCCGCTGGCCGGGTCAGCCGCGCAGCGCGTCCTGAACCGCCGGGTCCACGGGTGAGCGGACCGCCGGGGCCCGATCCCGGGCCGCGTCCCACGCCGCCTTGCCGCTTGCGAAATAGTCCCGGATCGACTTCTCGGCGAGCAGGACCGGACCGCAGCCGTCGCACCGTGCGGTGACCCCGTCGACGTCGAGGCCGAGATGCCGGCACAGCGTCACCGCGCGGGACACGTGGTAGGACTGGGTCACGATCAGGGCCCGCTGGACGCCGTACACCTCGCGCGCCCGGGCACAGCTGTCGTAGGTGTCCAGGCCGAACGGGTCGGCCACCACGCGACGCGCGTCGACGCCGAGTTCGGTGAGGTACGACGTCATCACCGCGGGCTCGTCACCCGACGCGCCGCCCCCGTCGCCGGACACGAGCACGACCTTGGCCCGCCCGCTGGTCACCAACTCGGCGGCGGTCTCCAACCGGCCGGCGAGCCGGTCGCCCGGCCGTCGCCGATCAGCCGCCACGGCGGTACCGAGGACGATCACCACCTCGGCGGCCGGGGCGTCGGCCTCGGCGTACAGGTGGCCGCGGGCGGCAGTCGTCGTCCACAGCCACGGAAGACTGGCGAGCAGCAGCACGGCGGTCGCCAGGACGGCCACGCGTCTGAGGCGTCGAGGACGTCGGCGTACCGGGACGACACCCGACGCTTCGGCGTCGCTCATACCGGGACAGGCCTAGTCCTCGGGTTGCCGGCCCGGCGGGGGCGGGAACGGCAGACCGACGCCGCCCCCGCTGCCGGGCGTGGTCGGCGTGACCGACGGCGTGCCGCTGGGCGTACCGCTGGGCGGCGGGTCGACCACCTTCAACGGAATGCCGATCTCAATGGTCACGGTCCTGTCCTTGGCCAGTGCGGTGCCCGCGGTCGGATTCTGCCTCTGGACCCGACCGGCCTGGTCCGCCGGCACCTCGTCACCGTCGCGGAATTCGACCTTGTAACCCGCCTCGCGAAGCTCCTGGGCGGCCTCGTCGCGGGTGGAGTTGACCACGTTGGGCACCTTGCCGACGTTGCCCTTGGAGACCTCGACGATCACCGTGCTGTCCTGCGCGACGGTGGTCCCCGACGGCGGGGTCAGCTTGAGCACGGTGCCCTTCGCCGCGGGGTTGTCCACCTGCTTGTCCTGGACCTTCAACCCCTGGCCCTCAAGCTGAGACTTGACGAGCTCGTACTGGGAGTTGACCAGGCCGGGGGGGATCTTCACGGCCGGCTTGCCGTCGCAGAGCTGAATGGTCACCGCGCTGCCCTGCTCCAGCCGAGTGTTCGGTGGCGGATCCTGCTTGGCGACGGTGCCCTTCGTGCAGTCGTTGGCCAGGATCGGGTCACCCAGCTTCGGCTGGAGGTCGGCGCCCTGGATCTCGGTGAAGGCGACGGTCTGGCTCTTGCCGCTGAGGTTGGGCACCAGCTTGTTGGCCTTGTCCTGTTGCATGTTCCAGAGCAGGGCGGCGACCAGGGCGATCACCGCCAGCACGCCGACCGCGCTGAACGTCGCGATCACCCAGGAGGACGCCTTGCGCTGGCGCGGATCACCCACCCGGGCCGGAATCTGCCCGGTCTGGGGCCCACCGGCGGCAACCGGGTAGCCACCCCGACCGCCGGCAGGTGCCATCGCCACAGTCTCCGCCTCGCGCAACACCGGGGTAGCCAGCACGGGCCGGCCGGCGGCGGCGCGGAGCAGGTCGGCCCGCATCTCGCCGGCGCTCTGGTAGCGGTTGAGCGGGTTCTTCGACAGCGCCTTCAACACGATCGCGTCGACGGCCGGGGTGACATCCGGGTTGATGTCACTCGGCGTCGGCGGCGTCTCCCGGACATGCTGGTACGCCACGCTGACCGGGCTGTCCCCGACGAACGGCGGGTGCCCGCAGACCAGCTCGAAGAGCACACAGCCGGCCGCGTACACATCGGAGCGGGCGTCGACGGCCTCGCCGCGCGCCTGCTCCGGGGACAGGTACTGTGCCGTGCCGATCACCGCGCTGGTCTGCGTCATCGTGGTCGCGCCGCTGGCCAGCGCACGGGCGATGCCGAAGTCCATCACCTTGACCTGGCCGGTCTGGGTGAGCATCACGTTGCCGGGCTTGATGTCCCGGTGGATGATGCCGTGCCGGTGGCTGAACTCCAGCGCGGCGCACATGTCGGCGCAGATCTCCAGCGCCCGGCGCGGCTGTAGCCGCCCCTCGGCGCCGAGGACCTCCTTCAAGGTCCGTCCGTTGACGAACTCCATCACGATGAACGGCAGTGTCTCGCCGGTCGGCGCGGTCTCCTCACCGGTGTCGTAGACCGCCACGATCGCCGGGTGGTTGAGCGAGGCGGCGTTCTGCGCCTCCCGACGGAACCGCATCTGGAACGTCGCGTCCCGAGCCAGGTCGGTGCGGAGCATCTTGATCGCGACGTCCCGACCGAGCCGGAGATCGCGACCGCGGTGCACCTCGGCCATGCCGCCGTAGCCGAGCAGCTCGCCGACCTGGTACCTGCCACCGAGCAGGCGGGCCTGCGCTGTCATCGCGTCTGTCGTCCTTCGCTCGTCGTCGTCCCGCCGTCGCCCGGCTGGAGTCGTATCTCCCGACGGTACGACGTCTGGGTCACATCGTCGCGCCCGTCGAGTCGCAGCACGCCGGACGTCACGGTGCGCGCACTCGACCCGACGGGTTCGCCGGCCTGCGACTGCTTGTTCAGGTAGTAGGAAATCACGCCGGAGCAGAGCAGGACCAGCACGGCCAGCAAGATGGCGAGAAGCACCATTCCCGGTCGGGACCGCCGAGGCTCGGGTGACGGCGTCGATGGGCCGGCCTGCCGGGCGTACGCCGGCTGTTGCTGCTGCCGGGGTGCGGTCGGCACCGCCGCGGCACCGCGCGGGTAGCCGTTCGGTGCGGCTGGCGGTCGAGCGGCCGGCGCGACAGCGGTAGGTCGTGGCTGCTGAGCCGGCGCGACAGCGGTGGGCCGTGGCTGCTGGGCCGGCGCGACAGCTGTCGGTCTCGGCCCGGCGGCGGCCGGCGGACGGGCACCCGGTGGCCGCATCTGGTGCGCCTGCGGCACCTGGGCCCGACCCGGCGCGGCCGGTGAGGCCGGTGCCGCGGAGACCGGCCCGGAGTTGCCACCGGCCCTGGCCTGCTGGGAAAGCGCGGCCTTGAGCTGACGGGCGACCCCGGCCAGGGCCGCGGCGCTCGGCCAACGGGCGGCCGGGTCCTTCGCCAACGCCCGTTCGACAACCGTCCGCACCTGCGGGGGAATGTCGGACGGCAGCGGCCGAGGCGTCTCCCGGACGTGCCGCATCGCGATGTCGAGCGGGTTGTCGCCCTCGAACGGACGCCGCCCGGCCAGGCACTGGTAGGCGACCACGCCGAGCGCGTACACGTCGGAGGCCGGAGTGGCCACACCGCCGGTCGCCTGCTCCGGAGAGATGTACGAGGCGGTGCCGAGCACCGAACCGGCGGCGGTGAGCTGGCCGACCAGGTCGGAGCGGGCGATACCGAAGTCGGTGAGCACCAGCGTGCCGTTCGGCCGGACCAGCAGGTTGCCCGGCTTCACGTCGCGGTGCACGATGCCCTTCTCGTGCGCGGCATGCAACGCGTCGGCGGCCTGTGCGACGAGGGCCATCGTCCGGGCCGGGGTGAGCCGGCCGACCCGACTCAGCGTGGACGACAGGGCGTCGCCCTCGACGTACTCCATGACCAGGAAAGCGATCTGCTGGTCGTTGCCGAAGTCGTAGACGTCCACCACGCCGGGGTGGTTGATCGTCGCCATGGTGCGGGCCTCACCACGGAACCGCTCGGCGAAGTCCGGGTCGTCGAGCAGGGCGGGAAGCAGGCTCTTGACCGCGACCGTCCGGCCGAGCACCTGGTCGGTGCCGCGCCAGACGTCGCCCATGCCGCCGCTGGCGATCCGCTCGTCGAGACGGTAGCGGTTGCCGAGCTGGACGCCGGGGCTGAGCATGTCAGCGCCCCCCGGGGTCGGCGATGGTGGCCCGCATGATCTGACCGGCGATCCGGGCTGCCTCGCCGCTGCCACCGGGCCCGGCCTGCTCAAGCATCACGCAGACCGCGGAGATCGGGGTGCCGTTCTTGTCCAGGACGAAGCCGATGAACCAGCCGTGGTCGGGCCGGTCGGGTGCGGACTGCGCGGTGCCGGTCTTGCCGCCGACCGTGTAGCCGCTGATCGCGGCCTTCCGGCCGGTGCCGTTCTGGACGACGCTGACCATCATCTCGCGCAGGTCGGCGGCGACCTGCGGCTCGACCGGCTGACGCAGCTCCCGTTGCTTGGCGGTGAAGTAGCTGGTGGTCCGGTCCGGGGCGAGCAACTGCTGGACCAGGTACGGTCGCATCTGGCTGCCGTTGTTGGCGATCGCACCGGCGATCATGGCGCCTTCGAGCGGGGTCATCCGGACGTTGTTCTGGCCGATCGAGGACTGGGCCAGTGCGGCCTGGTCGACACTGCCGTCCGGGTTCAGCATGTCACCGGTCCGGCTGGCCGCCGTGGGCAGGCCGTCCTCGCCGAGGTGACCGACTGTCAGGTCCTCCTGCTCGAAGCCGAACTGCCGGGCCTTCTCCTTGACAGCGTCGGCGCCGAGCCGGACGCCGAGCTGCGCGAAGCCGGTGTTGCACGACTCGGTGACCGCGTCCAGCAGGGTGACCTTCGACTGGGGGCAGATCGACGGGTCGGCGTTGCGGATCGGGGTGCCGGAGGTGGGCGGCGTCCAACTGGGACCGGCCGCGATCTGGGTGGTCTTGCCGACGCCGTTCTCCAGTGCCGCCGCGGCGACCACGATCTTGAACGTGGAGCCCGGCGGCAGTGTCTCGGAGAGCGCCCGGTTCTTCAGCGGGCCCGCCGGGTCCTGCTCCAGCTTGTTGTACGCCGCGGCCGCGTCCTTGTCGGTGTGGCTGGCCAGCGGGTTCGGGTCGAAGCTGGGCATGGAGACAAGCGCCTGCACCGCCCCGGTACGCGGGTCGATGGCGATGGCCGCGCCCCGCTTCGCCCCCACCTGGTTGTTCCGCAGCTGGTTGTACGCCGTGTCCTGGGCCTTCTTGGAGAGGCTGAGCAGCACGTTGCCGCCACCGCTCTCGTCGCCGGTGAACATGTCCTTGATCCGGTCACCGATCAGCTGGTCGCTGGTGCCGGCCAGGAAGTCGTTCTCCGCCCGCTCAATGCCCGTGTCGGCCAGGCTGACCGGTTTGTAGCCGAGCACGTGAGCGTACTCCGCGCCAGCCGGGTAGGTGCGCTGGAACTTCAGCCTGCCGGTGGTCTCCTTGCTTGTCGCCACCGCCGTGCCGCCGGCCTCGATGTTGCCGCGCTTGCGCTTGTAGTCGGCGACCTGGACCCGACCGTTGTAGTCGCTGGTGCGGTACTCGTCGGCCTTCTGGAACTGCACCCAGTTGAGGTTGGCGAAGAGCAGGCCGAACAGGACCATGACGACGACGCCGACCCGGCGCAGTGGTGCGTTCACGGCTTGATCACCTCCGTGGGAGCACCGTGCAGCTGCTCCGGTGTGCCACCGGTGGGTCGGGCGGCCTTGCTGGCGCTCCCGCCGACCGGCCGGCGGGCTCCGTCGGAGACCCGCAGCAGCACGGCGATGAGCAACCAGTTGGCCATCAACGACGAGCCACCGGCGGACAGGAACGGGGTGGTCTGACCGGTCAGCGGGATGAGCTTGCTGATCCCGCCGACGATCACGAAGACCTGGAGGCCGAGAGTGAACGCGAGACCGCCGGCGAGGAGCTTGCCGAACGAGTCCCGGACCGCGAGCGCGGCCCGCAGCCCCCGCTCCACGATCAACAGGTAGACGACGAGCAGGGCGGAGAGCCCGAAGAGGCCGAGCTCCTCGCCGAGGCCAGCGAAGATGAAGTCGTTCTGCACCTCGGGCAGGCTGTCCGGTTGGCCGCCGCCCGGCCCGGCGCCGAAGAGCCCACCCGTGCCCAGGGCGAGCAACCCCTGCACGAGTTGGTAGCCCTTGTCGGTCGGGTCGGCGAACGGGTCCAGCCAGATCTCCGCCCGGACGTAGAAGTTGGCGAACGGGCCGCCGACAGTCGAACCGAGGACGTAGGCGAGGTAGGCCCCACCGAAGAAGAGGACGAGACCGATCAGCAGCCAACTGACCCGTTCGGTGGCGATGTAGAGAGTCACCACGAACATGCCGAAGTAGAGCAGCGACGTGCCCAGGTCCTTCTCGAAGACGAGGACCATGAGGCTGACCAGCCAGACGCCGACCACCGGGCCGAGGTCGCGCCCGCGCGGGAAGTCGATGCCGAGGAACCGTCGACTCGCCAGCGAGAGCACCTCGCGCTTGCGGACCAGGTAGTAGGCGAAGAAGACGAGCAGCGCCAGCTTGGCGAACTCACCCGGCTGGATGGAGAAACCACCCACCCGGATCCACAGCTTCGCACCGTTGATCTCGGAGATGCTCCGGGGCAACACCGCCGGGAGCATCACCAGCACGATGCCGGCCAACCCCAGGGTGTACGCGTACCGGGAGACCGAACGGTGGTCGCGCATGATGGCGAGCAGGCCGGCGGCGAGGATCACCGCGCCGAGCGTCCAGGCCAACTGCCGCCCGCCGATGCCGGCGAAGGTGGCCAGGCTCTCCCGGTCGGCCACTGGCGCGTCGCCCAGGTCGATCCGGCGCAGGAAGCCCACCCCGAGCCCGTTGAGCAGGGCCACCGCCGGCAACAGCGCCGGGTCGGCGAACGGGGCGAGGAATCGGATGACCAGGTGCAGGCCGAGGAAGACCGCGCCGAGCGCGGCGGCGGGCACCCAGAAGTCCGGGGTGACGGTGTCCAGCAGGTTCGCCTCGACGGTCGCCCCGTAGGCGGCCACCAACGCCATGGCGAGCAGCAGGAGGGACAGCTCGGCGTTGCGGCGCGACCGCGCCAGGCGTACGCCGGACTGCTCGCCCGCGGTGGCGGGCGAGGGTGCCGGTGTGGCCGCTACGGTCACAGGTGGAATCCTCGGGATCTCAGCCGACGCTCACTCAGGAGATCGGCAGGCGGCCGGGTCGAGCGCCGGCGTGGCCGAGTCGGAGGGCGTGACGTCGGGTGTGGTGGACGAGCCGATGGCGGTGGCGCCGACGGTCGGGCTCGCGCTGACAACCCCGTTGGATGTCGGGGACGCGATGGTGCTCGGGCTGCCGTTCGGGCTCGGGCTGCCGTTCGGGCTCGGGCTCGCACTGGCCGGCGTCGGCGTGCCACCCGCCGCGGCGGACGGATCGAGCGGGCAGAGCGGCTTCAGGTTGGGGTTGCTCGGGGAGTCGCTGGTCAGCTCGGCGAGCTGACGCTCGGCGTCCGGCTCGCTCTTGGCCCGGATGCCGACCCGTACGGTGTCCTGCGCGGCGACAGTGAGGTCGTCCAGTCGGGTGCCGCTGCGGCGGTGCACCGTGGAGAGGTCCATCCCGGCGATCTCACCCTGGACGCCGCGGAAGACGGCGACCTGGCCCTCCTCGGTGGCTCCCACGTAGTACTGCCGCTGGGTGTACGTCCAGCCCCCGAAGGCCCCTCCGCCCACGATCACCAGCAGGGCCAGCGCCATGGCGGCGGTGCGCACCGGGCGGCGCTTCGGACGGTCCGGTTCGTCGTCCGAAGCCGCCGGCTCCTCGGGCACGGCCGGACGCGGCGCGGCGAGCGCCGAGGCCCGGGCGGCCGGAGTCGAGTCGTCAGCGGAGGTCGCCATGCCCCGGTCCCGGGCGGCGGCACCACCGACGATCGGGCTGGCCTCGACGATGTCCTGATCCGTGGCGTCGGCGATGATCACCGTGATGTTGTCCGGGCCACCGCCGCGCAGCGCGAGCTGCACCAACCGCTCGACGCACTGCTGCGGGTCGGTGTATTCCCGCAGAGTCTCGCCGATGGTCTCGGCGCTGACCACACCCGACAGGCCGTCGCTACAAATCAGATACCTGTCGCCGGGCAGCACCTGGCGCACCGAGTATTCCGGGTCGATGTCCCGGCCGTCGAGGGCCCGGGTGAGCAGCGACCGCTGTGGGTGGCTGCTCGCCTCCTCGGCGCTGATCCGGCCTTCGTCGACGAGCATCTGGACGTACGTGTCGTCCTTGGTGATCTGCGCGAAATCACCGTTGCGCAGCAGGTAGGCCCGCGAGTCGCCGATGTGGACCATCCCCAGCTTGCTGCCGGTGAAGAGGGTCGCCGTCAGCGTGGTGCCCATCCCCTCCAGCTGCGGGTTGGCGTCCACGGTGTCGCGGAGTTGTTGGTTGGCGGTGCCCACTGCCGAACGCAACGCGTCGACGAGAGCGTCCCCGGGGACGTCCTCGTCGAGCGGCGCCATGGCACCTATGACGATGTTGCTGGCGACGTCACCGGCGGCCATGCCGCCCATGCCGTCGGCAACGGCGAGTAGCCGCGGCCCGGCGTAGACGGAGTCTTGATTGCCGTCTCGGATCAGACCGCGGTCGCTGTGGGCCGCATAGCGCAGGGTCAGAGTCATGGCCGTAATTCGAGGGAAGTGCGGCCGATCCGGATCGGCACGCCGAGGGGGACGGGGGTTGGTCCGGTGACCTTAGCGCGATCGAGGTACGTGCCGTTAGTCGAGCCGAGGTCCTCGACGTACCACTGCCCCTCGCGCGGCACGAGCCGGGCGTGTCGCGCGGAGGCGTAGTCGTCGGTGATGACCAGGGTGGAGTCCTCAGCCCGACCAATGGTGATCTGCGCTTCACCGAGAGTGATCCTGGTGCCGGCCAGTTGACCGGCTGTCACCACGAGCTGGTGTGCCGCCCTTCCCCGTTTGACCTTCGCCGGTTTCGTCGCCTGCCCCGTCGAGGCGCCCACCGCGCGCGGCGCGGCCACCAGACGCCCGGAGCGGGCGCCCGCGAAGAGGTCCCGGCGGATCACGCCGACCACCGTGAACACGAAGATCCACAGCAGGATCAGGAACCCGAACCGGGCAACTGTGATGACCAGTTCCGGCAAGGCGGGTCAGCCGTCCACGCGGAAGGTCAGCGTCGTCGTGCCGAGCTGGACCATGTCACCGGGGTTGAGTGCGACAGCGGAGACCCGCTGCCCGTTGACCATGGTGCCGTTTGTCGACCCCAGATCGGTCAGCACGACCTGACCCCCGTCGAAATCCAACCGGGCGTGTCGCCGGGAGATGCCGACGTCGGGCAGACGCAGGTTGGCCTGGTCGCCGCGACCGATCACCGTCGACCCCATCTGAAGGGGGTAGGTGCGACCGTCGCCGGAGACCAGCCGCACGTTGCGACCGCCACCGTGACCGGGCGGAGGGCCGTAGCCACCACCCTGGTCGTACGCGGGGTAGGCGGGCGGGCCGGCGTCGTAGCCGGGCGCCGACACCGGGGCGACCTCGCCACCGGTGTAGACCTCGGCTGTGACACGGAACATGCCCGTGTCCAGGCCCTCGCCTCGCTCGATCTCGACGATCACGTCGCCATAGACCGTCCAGGCCTGCTCGCCGATGAACTCCGCCTGCGACTGGGCCAACTCCTGGGCCAGCGCAGCGGCGTACGGCGCCAGCCGACTGTGGTCGAACGGCGAGAGATCGATCACGTAGCGGTTGGGCACCAACGTGCGCCCACCGGCCAGGATCGCCTTGTGCGCCTCGGCCTCCCGCTGCATGGCGTTGAGGATCTCCACGGGGTGGACCACCCCTTTGAAGACCTTGGCGAAGGCCCCTTCTACCAGGCCTTCCAGACGCTTCTCGAAGCGTTGCAGCACGCTCACCGGCTCCTCCTCGGGTCCCGAGGACATGATGGTATCCGGCCGGCGCGCGCGCAGCTCACACGCCGCTCGGCCACCTGCTCTCGACCCGTTCGGAAGGGTCGGGTTTGCCGTGCTAATCTTTCGTCCGCCACGAACGGTAACCGTTAGTGGCGAGCGCTTGGACAGCGTAGTATTCCCGGGGCCGCTGGAGACAGCGGGGCCGGGGCGGCTACAGTGTTCCGGGTTGTGCCACGGGGATGTGGCGGAATGGCAGACGCGCACGGTTCAGGTCCGTGTGCCCGAAAGGGCGTGGGGGTTCAACTCCCCCCATCCCCACCACCGACGAGGGCTCCGCTTATGCGGGGCCCTTCCGTCATATCGGGACGGGCCAGACGTCACGCTATGCTGCGATGGATTCTGCCTCCGATGGACCGGGAGTGGCGTGTGAGTGTCGCGTTGGTGACAGGGTCGGGTGGCCTGATCGGCTCCGAGGCGGTCCGGCACTTCGCCGGCCTCGGTCTGGACGTCGTCGGCATCGACAACGACATGCGCCGGTATTTCTTCGGCGAGGACGGCTCCACATCCTGGAGCCTTGAGCGGCTCGCTCGCGACCTGGGCAGCGCGTACACGCATTTCGCGGTGGACATCCGGGACCGCGACGGCCTGGAGCAGGTCTTCAAGAAGTACGCCTCGGACATCGCCGTGGTAATCCACAGCGCCGCTCAGCCGAGTCACGACTGGGCGGCCAAGGAGCCGTACACGGACTTCGACGTGAACGCCGGCGGCACGCTCAACATCCTGGAGAACACCCGCCGGCACGCGATCGACGCGCCGTTCATCCACTGCTCGACGAACAAGGTCTACGGCGACCGGCCCAACAGCCTGCCGCTGGTCGAGCTGGAGACACGGTACGAACTGCCCGAGGACCATCGCTGGTACGAGGGCATCACCGAAGAGATGTCGATCGACCACTCGCTGCACTCGGTCTTCGGCGCTTCCAAGGTCGCGGCGGACGTCATGGTCCAGGAGTACGGGCGCTACTTCGACATGAAGACCGCCTGCTTCCGCGGCGGCACGCTCACCGGTCCGGCGCACTCGGCCGCCGAGCTGCACGGGTTCCTGGCGTACCTGATGCGCTGCGTGATGGAGGGCCGGACATACAACCTGTTCGGCTACAAGGGCAAGATGGTCCGGGACGCGATCCACTCACGCGACGTGCTCACCGCGTTCGAGGCGTTCTTCCGGGCCCCGCGCTCCGCCGAGGTCTACAACCTCGGTGGCGGCCGGCACTCCAACACCTCCCACATCGAGGCGTTCCGGATCGCCGAGGAGATCACCGGCCGCGAGGCGCGGATCAACTACGTCGAGCAGAACCGCACCGGCGACCACCAGTGGTATGTCAGCAGCATGGCGCGGTTCGAGGCGCAGTACCCGGACTGGAAGATCACTTACGACGTGCCGATGATCCTGCGGGAGATCTACGAGGCCAACGTGGGCAAGTGGGTATTCAAGGCATGACCGCGCGGACCAAGCGCAACGTGCTCGGCGTCCTGGTCGACGCCACCGACTACGCGACGGCGACCGACGCGGTGGTGACCGCGGCGCACGAGCGGCGTCCGCTCGCGCTCACCGCGCTGGCCGTGCACGGCGTGATGACCGGGGTGCTGGACCCGGCGCACAACGCCCGGCTCAACTCCTTCGACGTGGTCACGCCGGACGGGCAGCCGGTGCGGTGGGCGCTCAACCTGCTGCACCACGCCGGGCTCGCCGACCGGGTCTACGGGCCGACGCTGACCCTGCACGTGCTGTCCCGCTTCGCCGACGAGGGCCTGCCGGTCTACCTGTACGGCTCGACCGAGGAGACCCTCGCCCGGTTGATCCCGGCACTGGAGCGGATGTTCCCCGCACTGAAGATCGCCGGGGTGGAGCCGTCCAAGTTTCGGTCCGTCCAGCCGGGTGAGGACACCGAGATCGCCGACCGCATCCGGTCCAGCGGTGCCCGGCTGGTCCTGGTCGGGCTGGGCTGCCCACGCCAGGAGGTCTTCGCGTACGCCATGCGGCCGCTGCTGGACATGCCGCTGATGGCGGTCGGCGCGGCCTTCGACTACCACGCCGGCCTGCTGCGCCAGCCCCCGCGCTGGATGCAGCGCGCCGGCCTGGAGTGGTTCTGGCGTCTCGGTCTGGAGCCGAAGCGGCTCTGGCGCCGCTACGTCATCCTCAACCCGGCCTACCTGACCCGGCTCGCCGCCCAGAAGGTCGGCCTGTGGAAGGCCCGCCCGCCGGCGCCGGCCACCGAGCGGCCGACCACCTTCTCGGTCTGACCCCCGATCCCGTACGACACGAGGCCCCACCCGAGCTCTTCGGGATGGGGCCTCGGTCGTGCGGGAGGCAGGGTCAGACGGTCAGGGTCCAGGTGTTGATGTAGCCGGTGTCGGCCGAGTAGGTGTCCCGTACCTGAAGCCGCCAGGTGCCGTCGGCGGCCTCACCGGACACGTTGGCCGTGTAGGTGGTGTTCACGTTGTCGGCGCTGTCCGAGGTGCTGCTGTTCTTCAGCCGGTACGCGCTGCCGTCCGGGGCGAGCAGGTCGATGACCAGGTCACCGCGGTAGGTGTGCACGATGTTCACCGCCACGGTGGAGGCCGACGAGGCGTTGCGACCGCAGCCGGAGATGGTGATCGAGCTGGTCACCGCCGCGCCGGCGTCCGGGATCGACACGTCGGTGCCGTTGGTGCCGGTGCAGCCGGTGGGCGGCGGCGGGGTGGTGCCGGTGCCCACGTAGAGCAGCAGGTTCGGTGAGCCAGAGCCGGGGTTGCTCACCACGTTGGGCGTGGCGTTGGCCACCAACTGGTTGCGGACCTGCGCCGGGGTCCAGCTCGGGTTGGCGCTGGCCACCAGCGCCGCCGCGCCGACCACGTGCGGCGTCGCCATCGAGGTGCCGCTGATCGTGTTGGTCGCGGTGTTGCTGTTGTACCAGGCCGAGGTGATCGACGAGCCGGGCGCGAAGATGTCCAGGCAGGTGCCGACGTTGGAGAACGACGAGCGGGCGTCCGAGCTGGTCGTCGAGCCCACGGTGATGGCCTCCGTGGTACGCGCCGGCGAGGTGTTGCAGGCGTTCGCGCCGTTGTCGTTGCCGGCCGCCAGGCCGTACGTGACACCGGAGGCGATCGAGTTGCGCACGGCGTTGTCCAGTGAGCTGTTCGCGCCGCCACCGAGGCTCATGTTCGCCACCGCCGGCTTGATCGCGTTGGCGGTGACCCAGTCGACGCCGGCGATCACACCGGCGTTGGTGCCGCTGCCGGAGCAGTTCAGCACCCGGACGCCGACGAGCTGGACCGCCTTGGCCACCCCGTACGAGGATCCGCCGACGGTGCCGGCGACGTGCGTGCCGTGCCCGTTGCAGTCGTCGGCCGCCCCGCCGTCCACCGAGTCGTAGCCGGACGTGGCCCGGCCGCCGAAGTCGTTGTGGGAGAACCGGATGCCGGTGTCGATGATGTAGGCGTGCACGTTGCTGGCCGTGTTCGGGTAGGTGTAGGAGCTGTCCAGCGGCAGGTTGCGCTGGTCGATCCGGTCCAGGCCCCAGGAGGGCGGGTTGGCCTGTGTGCCGGAGATGGACACTGTGTGGTTCTGCTCGACGTACGCCACCGCCGGGTCGGCCGCGATCCGCGCCGCCGCGCTCGCGCTGACCTTGACCTCGAAGCCGCGCAGCGCCGCGCCGTAGGTGCGGGCCACGGTGCCGCCGTGGCGGCCGGAGAGCCGCTTCGCGGTGTCACCGACCCGGTCGCGGGCCACGGCGCTGTCCTTGAGAACGACGATGTAGCTGTCCGGCACGGCGGTGGCTCCGCCGGCGGCCCTGACCTCGCCCGCGGGTTCGGCGGCCAGGGCTGGCGTGCCGACGGCCAGCACGGTCGCCGTGGCCACCCCGACCAGTACGGACCTTCGTGGAAGACCCATTTCCTACCTCCCTCTGACCGGTGGTGGAACGTGACCACCGGTCCCAACATCAATCGACAATTGCCGATCTAGCTGAGGGTAAGTCAGCGACCAGGTAGTTGGACATGCCGAAACGTCCATATCTCGGTGCGATGACCCCTACGGGCCTGGGGTCCGGGGCGAACAGGGGACCGGCCCGGATTCGCACCGGCGCGATTCGGGAAAGACTCTCGAACATGGAGAGTCAACTCACCATCCTGCTTCCGGTAGCCGCCGTCTGGTTGGCCGCCGGCGTCGTGGCCGACGGGCTCCCCCGGCTGCGCACCACCTGCCTGCTGCGCCGGCGTACCGGATGGTTGCTGGTGTTGGCTCTGACCGGCGTGGCGCTCACCGCGGCCGTGCTCGGCGCGGGCCTGCTCAGTGCCGGCACCGCGCCGGTCGACAGTGCCGCGGCCGGGCTCACCCTGGCCGCCGGTCCGGCGCTCGTGGCGACGGTCTGCTCCCTCCGGCGGATCCGGCGGCTGCGGGCCGGGGCGGGAGCGTTCGTCAGCGCCCCCGGCACGCCGGCGCCACACGGGCTCCGCGCCGCCGCGGCCCACCCGCTCGTCGGCCTGCCGCTACAGGTGACCGCCCTGGCCACGGTGCCGGCGGTGATCGAGGCGATCGGCACCGATCTCGGCGCCGACCCGGGCGTCACCGGGCCGGCGATCACCGTGGGCGCGCTCGCGGTGATCGCCATCGGGGTCCGGCACGCCCTGCGGCACAGCCGGTTCGCCGAGCGGGCCCAGCCCAGCGTTCCGCGATCAGCGCGGACGGCCGGCGCCCTGCACGTATAGCAGTTCCAGGATCGCCCTGGTCGCCTCGAACCAGCGGTCCAGCCAGCCCGGCGGTGGCACGCTGCCCCTCGGCGGCAACTCCATCAGCAAACCGCGCAGCAGCGGGTGGTCGGCCAGCGAGCCGCTGGGCTCCATCGGCCAGCCGGTGGGCGGAAACGACGGCTCCACCAGCGGGTTCGGGTCCAGTGAGGGCAGCGAGAGCGGAATATCGGCCGACTCGGAGACCGACCCGTCCCGCCCGCTCATCTCCTGGTCTGTCGAAACCACCTCGGTCAGTACGCTGTCCCGACGCGCTCCGCGGTACTTTCCACCGAACCGCTCCGGTTTGCCCGGACCGCTGGTGAGATTGTCTGACCCGATCGTCGTCATCCGTCTCGCCTACCTCGCTCGGTTGCCGGTCGGGGCGACGGGTCGTCGACCCGCGCCGTACCGACCGGTTCAACGAGACGGGCCGGCTGTGGCGACGGGAATCCCGGCGGAACCTCGCCCCGCCACCCCGCCCGACCCTCCCCCGGACACGGCAAGGTCCCCGTCCGGATCCGGACGGGGACCTCAGTTGACCACTCGGTCAGACCGCGCCGAACGCACCGCCTCGGGTGCCGCCGACGAAGGCATGCCAGTCACTCGGTGCGAAGACCAGGGCTGGGCCCGCCTTGTCCTTCGAGTCCCGCACTCCGACCGCCCCCGTCACGTACGCCACCTCCACGCAGTTGTCACAGTTCGGCCCGCTCTTCGAGCTCTTGAACCATGCTGCCTGCGTCAGGTCCACGGGGAACCCTTTGGTCGCCATTTCCACAACGGCTCCTCTGCCAGTTTTGCGATGTGTGCGACAGACTCCTCTGGACGTATGGCCGCAGCGCGGATGTGATCGAAGATGAAGCTGTACTTCTGCAGTTCGTCGCTCTTCTCGAGGAAAAGCCCACCCGTGGCGTTCTCCGCGTACACAACATCCGGATCACCGGGCTCAGGGAAGCTGAGGATCGTGAAGGTGCCGTCCATGCCGGCGTGCGCGCCCACCTCGAAGGGCAGGACCTGCAGCGTCACGTTCGGCAGCTCGGCAACCTCGACCAACCGCTTGAGTTGGCCACGCATCACCTCGTCCCCGCCTACCGGCCGACGTACCACCGCCTCATCGAGTACCACCCACAGATCGACCGGATCGTCCTGGGTCAACAACGACTGACGGCCCAAACGGACACGCACCCTCTGGTGCACCTGATCGGCGGTGAAGTCCGGCCGGGCCGCGCGGATCATCGCCGAGGCGTACTCCTCGGTCTCCAGGAGACCCGGCACGACCTGCTGTTCGTACGCCCGGATCGAACTCGCCGCCGCCTCCAGACCGACGTACGCGCCGACGAGCACCGTGCTGTACGGATGCCACCAACCTTTTTGGCGGGCCTCCCGGGCGATCTGCACGAGCTCGTCACTCTCGGCGCCGACCACCCCGTAGATCCGCAGCATGTCCCGGACGTCGCGCGGGGTGGCGGTGGTGTGCCCGGTCTCGATCCGGGAGACCTTCGACGCCGAGCACTCCAACTGCTCGGCGACCACCTCGATGGTGATCCCGGCGGACTCACGCTGGCGGCGCAGCTCCGCGCCGAGCCTCCGCCGTCTGATGGTGGGACTGCGCCGCTCACTCATCGCGCAAACCGCGAATCGCTGATCCCCGCCGCTGGCTGCTCGACCCCACTCGGGCTACCTCCGGTCGACGCGCCACTGATGACACCCGCCGGTGGCGCGACCGTCGTCCGGCGGGCGTTCGCGACGAGGGGTGGTGTCGGTCCTCGGCCGGCCGCGACGGGCGAAACCGGTCCCAGTGTGCCGTCCGTACGAGGAAGGCTTCAATAGGCCTTTCGCGGGACTCGCTCACGTATCGGCAAAAGTCGACGTGCAACTTGCATGTGGCACGTCCCTCATGCACTCTGTCCGTATGGCACGGGTTACTCAGCGTCTCCGTCCACTCCCGCGCAGTGGTGACCCCACCGAGCCGGGGGCATCGGGCGCGACGCGGGCCCGGCCGACACGACCGAGACCTGCTCCGGGGGTAAAGACCCCGCTGCTGCAAGCCGGCAAGCTGCGGCGGCGGGCGCGGCCCCCGGAAGCATCCGGGTGGTGGTCGGGTGGCGGCACGCCACCAGCGAGGTACGGCCCGGCCACCGCCATCCGCACCACCGGTTCACGAGGCACGACCCCGTCGCCGGCCGAGACGTCCCCCGTTCAGGCACCGCCGGCACAGTTGCCGGCCATTCCTCCCCAGGAGCCCATGTGCTTCCCCGCACCGGTGACGTACTGCTCGTGACTCGCGCGGCGAGTGTCCAGTTCCTCAGGCCCATCAAGTTCCGGGTGATCCGAGTGCTGGACTGGCCCACCTATGACGGCTGGCTCTGGCTCGACGGCTACGAGTTGAACACCGCTGGCGACGCGGTCAACAGACGGTCGATCTTCGTCCAGCGGGCAGGGCTGCAACAGCTACAGGCAGCCCCCGAGCCGCGCCCGCACACCGTACGCGCCCGGCGACCGGTCACGCGTACCCCGATCCGGGTCGGCTGACCGACCCGATCCGCCGCCGGTGGGCGTGCCGTCACCATAGAATTGGTACGCCCACCCCGGCACTGTTCCACCCGCGCGTCCAGGACCCTGACCCTGGGATGGT
The DNA here is from genome assembly GCF_040647875.1 of Micromonospora sp. NPDC049230. Classification (NCBI taxonomy): domain Bacteria; kingdom Bacillati; phylum Actinomycetota; class Actinomycetes; order Micromonosporales; family Micromonosporaceae; genus Micromonospora; species Micromonospora sp. NPDC049230. Next base: position 145,809 of record NZ_JBEZCZ010000007.1, on the reverse strand, counting down.
CATGGTCAATCAGCCCGCCCTGCGGCGGCACCACCGCTCCCTCATCGCCTACGCATTCGGACTGCTCGCCCTCCTCGGCGCGGTGGCCACGATCCTGGTCCTCGTCCACGACCCGGCGATGTCGTCCACCCGGCTGGCCACACCGGTGCCCGCACCCGAGATCACCGTGGTCGACGCCGACCCGCCGACGGACGACGGTCCACCGGCGCACGAGGAACCCGACTGGCTCGGCGCCGATGGCCCGGGCGAGCATGCCGTCGGCACCGACCCGACCGGGCCGGTGGTCGGCGGCGGCGCCGGAGGCCAGTCCGACGGCCGTCAGGAACTCACCGAGGCAGCTCCGGCCCACGACACCGCGCCGGACGTCCGCCGCTCCCTGTTCTGGTCCGGGATCTTCGGTCTCGCCATCTCCATGGCCGGCCTCGGCCTGGTCGGCACCCGCCGGCGGAGGTGGTGAGCACCGGTCAGGTCAGCCTCGGCCCGGCTGGCACCCGCCGCCGGAGGCGGTGACCACCGGTCACTGCGTGCTCGTGACCGTCGGAGTCGGCGCGGTCGGGTTCACCCCGGTCGAGGGCCGGGCCTGGGAGACGATCAACGACACCTCGTCGTCGGTCGACACCGGCGTGCCCGTTCCCGGCTCGGTGCCCACCACGGTGCCCGGTGGCAGCTCCGACGGGCGGTACACCACCTGGTAGGAGATGCCGAGCCGGCCCAGCAACCCCTCGGCGGTGGCCTGCGGCAGCCCGGCCAGGGGCGGCACCGGCACCTCGTCCGGCGCGCTGGTGGTCGGCGAACCGCTCGGTGACTCACTTGTCGGTGCCGCCGAGCTGGGGGAGGCACTGGTCGGTGCGGCACTCGTGGCACTTGTCGCACTGGCTGACGGGGCTGACGGGGTGACAGCCGGGTCGTCCCGGTCGTCATCGCGCTGGGCGAGCGCCAACCAGAGCGCTCCCCCGAGCAGCCCGACGAGCAGCAGCGCGAGCACACCCCACAGGATCGGCAGCCACCAGCGCCGGCCGCCCTGCTCCTCGACGTACCACTCGCTGCCGGATTCCGGCCGGGACGGTCGCACCTCGGCCCGCCCGGACCACGACGGCGAGGTCGTCTGCTCCACAGGTATCCGGGTCGTCTGGTCCGCCGGCGTGCCCGGAGTGACCGGGGTACCCGGCGGCGTGCCCGGCCCGGCAGGCGTGCCCGCGGAACTGTCGATCGGCATGGTCTGGTCGGGCGACGCGGCGGGATGAGCCGGGGCCGCCCGGTCGATCGGCGCCGTCTCGTCCGGTGCGCTGGCGGGTCGGGTCGGTTGCGGTGGCTCCGCCCGGTCGGTGGCCGGTGGCAGGGGGCGGGTCCGGTCGTCGTCGTGCTCGCCGGCGGGCGGCTCCTGGCGGTCGTCGCTCATCGCACGTCCTTTCCCGGACCGGACGGGCGTCATGGCCCTCGACCGTCAACCTAGCCTCCCAACCGGCCATCGGTGGGGAGCAGCGTGCCGAGCCGCGCCGCCCGCGCACAAGCGAGGCGCACCGATCCCGCCGGGCAGCCGCGGCTTGCCGGCCCGAGATCAGGGAGTGGGCTTCGCCGTCGGTTGTTCGGGAGCGCCCGACCCGCACCAGATGCTGACCTCGTCGTTCCACCGGGCCGGGCCGTCCTCCACCGGCTCCTGCCGGGCGACCTTTCCGTTGCGGCCGCTGATGTAACGCGGGTAGAGGCCCTCGTCGATCAAATCGTCGACGGCTTTGGCGCAGTCCTTCCCGACCACGTCCGGCACCTCGGCCGCTGGTGCCGGCCCCGCCACCTGGAGTTGCACAGTCGTCCCCCGGGCGACCTCGGTGCCCACGGTCGGTGAGGTGCTCTCGACCGTGCGACCGGACCCGCCGCCGAACACCAGCCGCCAGCCCAGTCGCTGCTCGCGCAGCACGTCCCGGGCCTGTTCGAAGTCGGTGCCGACCACCGGTGGCACGGTCAGCCCGGACCCCCTGGTCGCCGTGGCGGAGGTGCGGACGGCCGACGGCGTGGCCCGGCCGGTGCTCGGCCGGGGCGCGGTGGCCCGGCTGGTCGGCGGAGCGGTCGTGGTCGCGGCGGCCAGCGGATCCCTCGAGGGTGGGTCACCGTCGCCGGCCAACAGCCAGCCGCCGGTCGCGCCGATCGCGGCGAGCAGCACAACGGCCAACCCACCACCCAGCAGCACGCTGGCCCGGCTCGTGCCGCCGCCCGCGGCATCCTGCGAGCCCGTGTTCGTGTCCGTCATACCGCCCACCGCCTCATCACCGGCGACCGTACCGCCCGCCGCCCAATCCGCCGCACCGACGGTCCGTCCATACCGGCGGGTCGTTGCGACTCGCCGCACCGACGACGGGACGTTACGCTGCCCGGCATGGCCAGACAGGGCTGGGGAGTGTCGATCGCGACCGCGATCGGAATCGCTGCCGGCGCGGGCGCCGCGCAACTGGGCTTCGGCTACGGGCTCGGCGTCATCACCTGGACGCCCACCGATCTCGGGGCCACGGACACGGCCTGGGCCGACGGCCTCGCCTGGGCCACCTGGCTCGCCGCCAGCTCGACGGTCCTCGGCGCGGTCTGGGCGCAGCGGCTACACCAGCGCGGCGCATCCACGACGCCCAAGCCGCCGGCGACCGAGGTTTCCGACGTCGCGCCTCCACCTGCCATCGACACCACAGACCCTGAGACGACCGACCGGCGATCACCCCAGCCGGCCGACGACCGGTCCGGCCCGGAGACGGCCGAGAGGCGGTCGCCGCAGCCGGCCGAGGTGCCGTCCGACGACCGAGGCGGCCTGTTGCGGCGGGTGGCCCTGGCGCTCGGCGCCGGGGTCGGCGGGCTGGTCACCGTACTGCTGATCGCCGTTCCCGCAAGGGTCGCGACCGGCGCCGACACCGGCGAGCCGCAACTGACCGCCGCCGTGCAGGCGTCGCTGGGCATCCTGATCGGTGTGCTCGTCGCGGTCTGGGCGCTCCGCTCTCGGGCCGCCGCGGTCAACGTGACAGCGACCGCCGCCTGGCTGTGGCTGCTCGCGGTGGTCTCGGTGATCGACGGGGTACGCGTCGGACGAGGGCTGACCGGTGCCCAGCTCGGCACCTGGCAGCTCGATCCGGACCAGCCGCGATACTGGATCGCCGACCAGCTCTACTGGCCCGGTGCACTGTTGGCACTCGTGCCCGCGCTGCTGATCGGCGTGCTGGCCGCCCGGCGCAGCGCCCGGTCGGTCGGGCACCGCGTCGGGGCCGCGGCCTCCGGCGCCGCCGGTCCGGTGCTCGTCGCGCTCGCCTACCTGACCACCCTGCCGCACTTGTCGACGCTGGGCCCCGCGCAGCTGTCCACCCAGCTGATCGCCCCGTACGCGGTGCTCGCCGGCATCGGCGGCTCCGTGGTGGCCGCTGTCCTCGCCGATCGCGCCGAGCGGAGTCGGGGTGCGGCTGCCCCGGTCCCGAGGACGGACGCCCGCCCGGCTGCTCAGGTCGACTCGACCCGAGCCACCGTCGACGGGCCGACCCCTGGGACCGATCCGGCTCCGTACGCCGAGCCCGACTCTGAGCCGTCGACTTCCCGCTCGTCCGTCGCCACCACGCTTCGACGCGGCAGGACCGACGCCGCACTCCAGACAACCACGGCAGGCCCCACACCGGGCCCGGGTGCCGCGCCAGGTCCAGACGCAGCGCCAGGTCCGGACGCAGCGCCAGGTCCGGACGCAGCGCCCCGGGTATCCGCACCGAGGGTGCCCGCGCCGCGCACCGAACCATCCGTCTCCGCCCCCGCAGAGGCTCCGACACCAAGCGCCCGCCCCACCGGCGCAACCCGCCGATCCACCCGCCCCACCTCCAACTAACCCACCCACCCCCACTCCCCGCCCCCGCCCAGCCCCACCCCACCCAGCCCCGCCCCGCCCCGCCCCGTTGATCATGAGGTTGTTGCCATCCGACACGGCGTGTCGCGGCAATAACCTCATGATCGACGCGATCGGGGGTGGGGTGGGGGGTGGGGGTGGGTTAGGGGACTGGCCAGGTGTGGACGGGTTCGTTGAGGCGTTGGAGTTCGGCGTAGCGCTGGACCATGTGGTGCAGCGCGGCCGACCGGTCCATGCCGAGGCCCCGCTGGGCCGCCCACACCGCCTCGGTCTGCCAGACGGCGCCGTTGCGGCCGGTGCGGCAGCGTTGCTCGATGATGCCGAGCAGCCGGTCCCGCTGGGCCGGTGCGACGCCGAACCCGTCCAGGCCGGCCGCGGCGGTGGGTAGCAACCACTCCAGCACCAGCTTGGTGACGGGCACGTCGCCGAGCCCGGGCCAGTGCAGCACGGCATCGAGGCCCCGGCGGGCGGCGGCCTGGAAGTTCTCCTCGGCGGAGCTGAAGGTGAGTTGGCTCCAGATCGGGCGGTCCGCCTCGGCCAGACCCCGCGCCAGCCCGAAGTAGAAGGCCGCGTTGGCGAGCATGTCCACCACCGTCGGGCCGGCCGGCAGCACCCGGTTCTCCACCCGTAGGTGCGGTCGACCGTTCATGATGTCGTAGACCGGGCGGTTCCACCGGTAGACAGTGCCGTTGTGCAGCCTCAACTCCCCGAGCTGCGGCACACCGCCGGCGTGCAGCACCTCCACCGGGTCCTCGTCCTCGCAGATCGGCAGCAGCGGCGGGAAATACCGAACGTTCTCCTCGAAGAGATCGAAGATCGAGGTGATCCACCGCTCACCGAACCACACCCGGGGTCGTACGCCCTGGGCCTTGAGTTCGTCCGGGCGAGTGTCGGTGGCCTGCTGGAACAGGGCGATCCGCGTCTCGGCCCACAGTTGACGCCCGTACAGGAAGGGGCTGTTCGCGCCCACCGCCACCTGCACGCCGGCAATGGCCTGGGAGGCGTTCCAGTAGTCGGCGAAGCTGTCCGGTGCGACCTGGAGGTGGAACTGGAGGCTGGTGCAGGCGGCCTCGGGGGCGATGGAGTCGGTGTGCGTCCGGAGTTGCTCGACACCGCGGATGTCCAGCTCGATGTCTTCGCCGCGGGCGCCCACGATCTGGTCGTTGAGCACCCGGTAGCGCTCGTTGGTGGAGAGGTTGTCCTCCACCAGGTGCCCCTCGGTGAGGGTGGGCAGGATGCCGACCAGGACGATCTTCGCGTCGGATCTGGCCGCACGCTCGTCGGCTCTGGAGAGGCTGCCGCGCAGGTCGCGCTCGTAGTCGGCGAAGCCGGTGCCGTCGATCAGTCGGGGTTCGGCGTTGAGTTCCAGGTTGAACTGTCCCAGTTCGGTCTGGAACAGCGGATCGGCGATGTCGGCGAGGATCTCCTCGTTGCGCATCGCCGGCTCGGCCGCCGAGTCGACCAGGTTGAGTTCGATCTCCAGCCCTGTCATCGGCCGGTCGGCGTCGAACCCGAAGTCGTCAAGCATGAGGGCGAAGACATCGAGGCACCGTCGCACCTTCTGCCGGTAGCGGACTCGATCCTCCCGGGTGAAGGCGCCCTGCGCGACGTCCTTGCCCATGTGTCCTCCCGACAGCCGGCGCGGTCGGGATTCTGCCTCCCGGCAAGCGCATTGTGAACCCTTCACGGTAAGAGCGCGCACCTGACCGGGGCCAGAGGCCGGAGCGGACGCACTCGTGGCGCCATCTGTACCCCGTCGTTCACCCGATGGACCCGAGGGCGGCGCGAACAAGTCGTGACAATTACCACGATCTCGGGGCTGGCGGTGGAGACGACACCGGGCCCGCGCCGACGTGCGGCGCGGGCCCGGTGTACCGGCGATCCGGGGCAGATCAGGCCTGACGGACGGCCTCACCCTCGATCTCGATCTTGACCTTGCGGCTGACCAGCACGCCCCCGGTCTCCAGGGTGACGTTCCAGGTCAGACCGAACTCCTCACGGTCGATCTCGGTGCTCGCGGAGAAACCGAAGATGTCCTGACCGAACGGGCTGCGGCCGACACCCTCGAACTCCGCCTCCAGCTCGACCGGACGGGTGACGCCCCTGATGCTCAGCTCACCGGTGAGCACGAACTCGCTGCCACGACGGGACTTGACCCCGGTGCTGCGGAACTCGAGCGTCGGAAACTTCTCCGCGTCCAGGAACTCGGGGCTGCGCAGGTGCGCGTCCCGGTCGGTCTGGTTGGTGTCGATGCTGGCGGCCTGGATGGTGGCGGAGACCGACGACTGCAGCGGATCCTCAGCGATGGTGATGGTGGCGGTCGCCTCCTTGAACTCACCGCGGACCTTGCTCACCATCATGTGCCGGGCGACGAAGCCGACACGCTTGTGTGCCACGTCCAGCGCGTAGGTGCCAGCCGCCGGGATGGTGAGGCCGTCCCAGTCGCGGGTAACCACATCGGTGCTGCTGGTCATGCTGCTGTCCTCCAGGGGGAATGTTTAATAGCCGAACGACTGCCGAAGCAAATATAACCGCAACAATATTCCCTGTGTCAAGTACTGCTAGGATGAACAAGTGACCAACGTCTTCGACGATCCCCGGATCACCGCTGTCGGCCTACTCTTCGAGGCACACGCCGGGCTGTCAGCCCGGTTCACCGCCCAACTCGAGGAGCATGGCCTCTCCTCGGTCGAGTTCGAGGTCATCACCCGACTGGCCCGCTCGCCGGGCAACCAACTACGGATGACCGACCTCGCCGCACAGACCTCGTTGTCGACAAGCGGCGTGACGCGCGTGGTCGACCGGATGGAACGTGACGGGTTGCTCACCCGGCGGGCCTGCCCGAACGACCGGCGCAGCTCGTACGCGGTCGTCACCGCCGCGGGAATGCAGCGACTGAACGAGACGCTGCCCGGGCATCTACAGATGATCGAGCAGTGGTTCACCGGCCAACTCGACCCGAAGGCACTCGCGGCCCTGCTCGACGGGCTACGCCGGGTCCGCGACGCCGCGCATCCGTGCGCCACCGCCGGCAGCGACGACGTCAGCCCCGAGCAGCAGACCGCCGGCACCCAGCGGTGCGCACCGGGGCGGTGACAGTGGCCAGTAGCGGCAGAAAAAGCGGCAGAACTGAGCCAGCCAAGCCGAAGAATGCCGCTTAACCTGACTTTCCGCCTCCATGGCGGTGGCAGGCTTCCTGCACCGGGGATCAACCGGGGGGTGACGGCGCGGGCGATCAGCGAGGGGTAGCACCAAGGGGGCTCTTCGTCCGCGCCACTCCCCGCCCCGACGTCCATCAGCCGCGTGCTCGCCAGCGGCAGAGCACTAGGGTGCTTCCGGGCCACTCCGGACTGCGGTCAGCGCGTAGAGCAGGCCTGACTCCTGTGGCAGCAGCCGAATGCCGCTCTCCTCGCAGACCCGCTCCAGCCGGTCCAGGACGGCTGGGTTCGCGGTGCTGGCGGCCAGTCCCACAAGCGCCTCCACCACGTCTCGGTGATCCTGACCCTTGGCGTCGACGGCGGCGGCGAACCACTCGGCGGCCAACTCCCGGTCACCCCGGTGCAGCGCCAGATTGCCCTCGATCAGCGCACAGAGCCCAGCCTCCGGCCCACCCGAGGAGAGCGCCGCGTCCTCCGAGCGCTGTCGCGGCACCACGCCCCGCCGAGCCGACGCCCGCGGCGATTCGGCCGCCATCGCGTCGACGGTCCCCGCGCGCAACTCGGTGAGCACCTCTGTCGCTTCCGCACCACGCCCGTCCTGGGCCAACGCCAGCCCGAGTTTCCCCAGCACCCGGCGGCGGCGTCTCGGATCACCCAACTCGGACAACGCCGCGATCGCCCGCCGGCCCTGGTCGACGGCGTCCGCGTACCAGCCTTCCAGACGGGCGACCTCGGCTCGGTTGGCCCAGGCCAACACCCGAAGTCGCTGCTCGCCACTCTCGGCCGCGAGTCGGTCCACAGCGGCGAGCCTGCGCCGGGCCGCGGCCAGGTCACCCGTCCGGATCTCGTGCCAGGCGAGGCTGTTCTGGGCCACCGCCAGATCCCGGGTACGTCCATTGCGGGCGGCCAACCGCAGCGCCGTCTCGGCCTGCTCGCGAGCCTCGTCCTGCCCGCCGACGGAGATCAGCAGGGTGCCGAGCATGTTTCGCGCCTCCAACTCCCCGGTGACGTCGCCGGCCTGCCGGAAGATGTCCAACGCCGCACGCGCCGTCGACAGCTCCTCGGCGCCCGCGCCGTGCTCGGCCGCCAGCCGGGCAACCCCGAGCGCGGCCCAGCCCCGCAGGATCGGAGCGGCGTGCGCGGTCCGCGGGTCCGCCAGCAACCGCCGCAGCCACTGCCGCCCGGCGACGTCGCGCCCACGGAACCGCCACCAGCGGGTCAGGCACGCCGCCAGCCGCAGCGCGGTCAACGGGTCGTCGGTGGCGGCGTGGACCAGCGACGAGCTGATGTCACTGCTGATCTCGTCCAGCCGGTGCACCGCGTCGGGCAGCCGGGGGCCGACCAGGTCGCTCGCGGTCCGGGCCACCAGGCGCGCGATCACCTCGGCGTGCCGACGTCGGATGCCCGTCAACTCGCCGGCGCCGGCCGCCTGCTCGACGGCGTAGTCGCGGACCGCGTCGAGCAGCCGGAACCGGAACGGCCCGGTGCCGCGTACGCTCAGCAGCCCCAGTTCGACGAACCGGTCCAGCAGCGCGACGGGGTCGATCGCCACTGTGCCGTCCCGGTCGGCCTCGTCGCCGAGCATCTCCTCGGCCAACTCCACCGACCAGCGGTCGCCGAACACGGCGAGCCGCCGCAGCGCTGCCCGCTCGTCCGGCGCCAGCAGGCGGTAGCTGGTCGCCACCGCTTCGCGCAGGGTGACCGAGCCCGCCGCCGAACCCGTGTCGGCTTCACCGGTGGAGCGGGTGCGCGCATCCGGGGCGTCCCAGCCGGGGTGGGCCGCCGGCTCGGCGGGGGTGGCGAGGTCGAGCACCCGGTCGCCGTACCGGTCGAGGAGTTCGGTGAGGTCGAGGAGTCGGCCCCGGGCGGCCATCAGCTCGATGGCCAAGGGGAGCCCGCCCAGCCGGCGGACCAGCGCGGCGAGCGCTGGCAACTCGTCGCGGGTGGGCGGCTCCCGACGGACCTGGGCGAGCCGGGAGATGAACAACGCGACAGCTGGCCACGTGTCGAGCGGGGTCGATCCGGAACGTTCCGCGCCCGGTGGCGGCACGTCGAGTGGCGCGACCGGCCAGACTCTCTCGCCGGGCAGGCCGACCGGGTGCCGCCCGGTGACCAACACCCGCAGCGAGGGCAGCGCGGCGAGCAGCCGGTGCAGCGCCGTGGCCACCGGGCCGGGCGCACGCTCCACCGCGTCCATCACCAGCAGCGCCGGCTGCCCGGCGAGCCGGGTCACGAGTTCCGGTAGCCGCGCCGCGCCGAGGACGCCCATCGAGGCGGCGAGCACGTCCGGCCCGTCCGAGCCTTCGCCGACAAGCATCCCGGCCACACCGGCCGGATGGTCGACGGCCACCAGATGCGCCACCGCCGTCGCCAGAGCGGTCTTGCCGACCCCGGCCAGCCCGACCAGGCTCACCAGCCGAGGCCCGCGCTCGGCGGTCAGCATCTCGGCCAGCTCCGTGAGGTCACGATCCCGGCCGACCAGCGCGACCGGCGGCGGGAGTGCCGCCGGCAGGTCGACGGATGCCGCCTCCGCCGTCGTCCTGCCACCGATCCCGAGCGCCGTCGGGGTGGCGTCCGCCCGGGGCGGGTCGGCGCCGGAGGGGCCGCGGGCCGCGGCCAGGAACGCCGCCCGGCTGGTGCCGGCCAACGCCAACGCCGCGGCGAGCAGCTCGACAGTGGTCCGCTGCGGCCGGACCGCCCGGCCGCGCTCCAGGTCACGCACCGTCCGCACACCCACCCCGGCCCGGGAAGCCAGCTCGGCCTGGGTCAGGCCGGCGGCACGTCGATGCCCGCGGAGCAGCTCCGACAGGGGGGTACGCCCAGCCGGGCTCCGTGACCGATCATGATCCGGAGTCATGGCCACGAAGAGTACGGATGGACTACGACCGTCGGCAGCCGAACGTCGGGCTACCGACGCCCCGTTGGCCGATAATCCGACAGCCCTACGGACAGCCCGGTCGGGGCCGACTGGGCGGCCCAGGGCCTGTGTCAAAGCCCCTTGTTGGACTTCGCCACAGGCCTACCCGGTGGGAATCTCAGAGGCCCAGATCACGAGCGATGATCATGCGTTGCACCTCGCTGGTGCCCTCGCCGATCTCCAGGATCTTCGAGTCCCGCCAGAACCGGGCCACCGGGTACTCGTTCATGAAGCCGTACCCGCCGTGGATCTGGGTGGCCTCCCGGGCGTTGTCCACAGCGATAGTGCTGGCGTGCAGCTTGGCGATGGCGGCCTGCCGCTTGAACGGCTCGCCGGCCAGCATCCGGGCGGCAGCGTCGTAGTAGGCCAGCCGGGCGGTGTGCGCCTTCAGCTCCATGTCGGCGATCTTGAACTGGATGGCCTGGTTGGCACCGATCGGCTTGCCGAAGGCGTGCCGCTCCTTCGCGTACCTGATGGACTCGTCGACGCAGCCCTGGGCCAGGCCGACCGCGAGCGCCGCGATGGCGATCCGACCCTCGTCGAGGATCCGCAGGAACTGGGCGAAGCCGCGGCCCCGTTCGCCGAGCAGGTTGGCCGCCGGCACCCGGCAGTCGTCGAAGGTCAGCTCGTGGGTGTCCGAGGCGGTCCACCCCACCTTGGAGTAGCCGGGTGCCACGGTGAACCCGGGCGTGCCGGTCGGCACGATGATCGTCGACAGCTCCTTGGAACCGTCCGGGTTCGTGCCGGTCACCGCCGTGACTGTCACCATGGCCGTGATGTCGGTCCCCGAGTTGGTGATGAACGCCTTCGAACCGTTGATCACCCACTCGTCGCCGTCGAGCACCGCGCGCGTCTGGGTGCCGGCGGCGTCCGAACCGGTGCCCGGCTCGGTGAGCCCGAAGCCGGCCAGCGCCTCGCCGCTGAGCAACCGGGGCAGCCACGTCGCCTTCTGCTCGGCGGTGCCGAACCGGTAGATCGGCATCGCGCCCAGCGAGACAGCCGCCTCCAGCGTGATGGCCACGCTGGAGTCGACCCGGGCCAGCTCCTCCAGAGCCAGGCAGAGCGCGAAGTAGTCGCCGCCCATGCCGCCGTGCTCCTCGCCGAAGGGCAGGCCGAACAGGCCCATCTTGCCCATCTGACGGATCACCTCGTACGGGAAGGTGTGCTGCTCGTAGTGCTCGGCGATGACCGGGGCGACCACCTCGCGCGCGAAGTCCCGCACGCTCTCCCGCAGCGCCGTTTGGTCGTCGGTGAGCCGGAAGTCCATCTCATCCTCCTGTGGGGACGGTGCCGTCGGGCGCTCGTGACGCCGGGGACGGGTGGCGGTACGGGGTCGGCCGTCGGGTCAGACCGGGGTGACGCCGTGCCGACGGCGAGAGAAGTGCCGATCCTTGGTACGCGCCGCGGCGAAGCGACGGACCAGCTCGGTGCGCAGGTCGTGCGGCTCGACGATGGCGTCCACCACCAGCTCGCTGGCGAGTCGGACGACGTCGATGTCCTGCTCGTACTCGGCACGCTTGGCGGCCACGAACGCGGCCCGTTCGGCCTCGTCCTCGATCGCCGAGATCTTGTTGGCGTAGACGGCGTTCACGGCGGCCTCGGCCCCCATCACCGCGATCTTCGCGCTGGGCAGGGCGATGGTGGCGTCCGGCTCGAACCCGGGGCCGGCCATCGCGTAGAGGCCGGCGCCGTACGCCTTGCGAACCACCACGCAGATCTTCGGCACCGTCGCCTCGGAGATCGCGGTGATCATCTTGGCGCCGTGCCGGATGATGCCCTGCTTCTCCACCGCGCTGCCGACCATGAAGCCGGGGACGTCGCTGAGGAAGAGCAGCGGCACGTTGAACGCGTCGCAGAGCTGCACGAACCGGGTGGCCTTGTCGGCGGAGTCGACGAAGAGCACGCCGCCCTTGAACATCGAGTTGTTGCCGAGCACGCCGACGACCTGACCGTCCAGCCGACCGAAGCCGATGGTCAGCTCCTTGGCCCACAGCGCCTGGATCTCGAAGAAGGAACCCTCGTCGAGCAGGCCCTTGACGTACCGCCGCATGTCGAACGCCTGCCGCTCGCTGACCGGCACCAGCGCGGCCAGGTCGGCCTTCGCGGGCGCGGCGACCGCCGGGGCGGTCGGCGGCGTCTGGGTCCAGTTCGCCGGCAGGTACGACAGGTAGGTCTTCACCACGTCGAGCGCGTCGGCCTCGGTCTTGCAGAGGAAGTGCCCGACGCCGGACTCGGCGGTGTGCACCTTGGCCCCGCCCATCGCCTCCAGTGTGGTCTTCTCGCCGGTGACCATCTCGACCATCCGGTCCGAGCCGAGATACATGCTCGCGTTGCCGTCGACGAGTGCCACCACGTCGCAGAACGCCGGAATGTACGCCCCTCCGGCGGCGCTCGGGCCGAACAGCGCGCACACCTGCGGGATCGAGCCGGAGGCGCGGACCTGGTTCCAGAAGATCTTGCCGGCACCGCGGCGGCCGGGGAAGAGGTCGACCTGGTCGGTGATGCGCGCGCCGGCCGAGTCGACCAGGTAGACCATCGGCACGCCGGCGCCGTACGCCCGCTCGATGATCCGGATGATCTTCTCGACGGTGCGGGCGCCCCAGCTGCCGGCCTTGACGGTGGAGTCGTTGGCCATCAGGCAGACCTGCCGGCCGTCGATGGTGGCGGTGCCGGTGACCACGCCGTCGGCGGGCAGCCCATCGGCGAGCGCGTTGGCGTAGAGGCCGTCCTCGACGAACGAGCCCTCGTCGACAAGCAGTGCGACCCGCTCGCGGGCGAAGAGCTTGCCCTTGGCCGCGTTGGCGGCATGGTATTTGTCCGCGCCGCCGGACCGGGCTCGCTTGCGCAGCTGCTCCAGTGCCTCACCGTCGAGCGTCACGCCGACTCCTCCGCCATACTGACCTGAACGATCGTTAGGCTAGCGCATCGGCGCGACCGCCCGCGACCCATGAGCGAATCAGACGGGCGAGGCCCAGCACAAGACATTGAATAACATGAATACTTGTCGCTAGGCTCCTGACACCCCCTCCTCCCGGATTGGAGTCAGCGATGACCTCACGACTCAGTCGGCTCGCGGTCGCCCTGGTGGCGACGGCAGGTGCCACCCTCGGCGTCACGGTCGCCAACCCCGCGCCCGCGTCCGCCGCCGCGACCATCTGCTACAACACCAGCCAGGCAGGCGCCTACGCCGGCACCGCCAACCAGGCCGCCTCGATCTGGAACAACGCCACAGTCAACCTGACCCTCTCCGCCAACTGCGGCTCCAACCTGCGGATCTACCAGATCACCGGTGGAGGCTCGTACGCCGTGCGGACCAGCCTCGGCAACGGCCGGGTCTACATCGACACCCAGCAGGCCGCGCAGTACAGCCCGCTGCGGATCATGACCCACGAGATCGGGCACATCCTCGGGCTGCCGGACAACTACAACGGCAACTGCGCGATCCTGATGTCCGGTGGCAGCGCGGGCACCGGCTGCACCAACCCGTACCCGAGCAGCGCCGAGGCGAACCGGGTGAGCAACCTCTTCGCCGGCACGTTCAGCGCTACCGACCGTAGTGCGGACATCTTCCGGGACAGCTGGCCGAGCGTGCTCACCCCGGTGAGCTGATCGACCTGACAGATGGAAGGGGCCGGCGCGTGCGCCGGCCCCTTCGTCGCGGCCTCAGCTCGGCAGCGGCGTCAGCCGGGTACGCGGGCCGGCTCGCAGCACGCCGGACGGCAGCTTCTTGCCGAGCAACTCCTCGGCCAACTCCGCCACCTCGATCAGAGCCGCCAGGTCGATGCCGGTGTCGATGCCCATGTCGTGCAGCATGTGCACGGCCTCCTCGGTGGCCAGGTTGCCGCTCGCCCCCGGTGCGTACGGGCAGCCGCCCAGACCACCCACGCTGGCGTCGAACTCGGTGACTCCCAGCTCCAGCGCGGTCAACAGGTTCGCCAGCGCCGTACCCCTGGTGTTGTGGAAGTGCAGCAGCACCGGCACGCTTGCGTCCCGGTCGCGTACGGCGGTCAGCAGCTCACGGACCCGACGCGGCGTGCCCATGCCGGTGGTGTCGCCGAACGCGACACGGTCCGCGCCGTCACGGACCACCCGGTCCACGATCCCGGCCACCCGCTTCGGGTCGATCTCCCCCTCGTACGGGCAGCCGAAGCTTGTCGCCACGATCACCTCGACCCGCGCGGAGGCGCCGTGCAGCAGATCGACCAATTCGGCGATGTCGTCGAGTGACTCGTCGGTGGATCGGTTGACGTTGCGCCGGTTGTGCGTGTCGCTGGCCGAGACCACCACCTCGATCTCGGTGAAACCGGCCGCGAGGGCGCGCTGGGCGCCTCGGGTGTTCGGCACCAGTGCCGAGTAGCGCACCCCGTCGGCCCGCACCGCCCGCTGCCACACCTCGTCGGCGTCGGCCATCTGCGGAATCGCCCTGGGGTGCACGAACGACACCGCCTCGATCCGGCGTACGCCGGTGCCGGAGAGGGCGTCGAGCAGGCGCACCTTGGCCTCGGTCGGGATGGGGTCCTCGTTCTGCAACCCGTCCCGTGGCCCGACCTCGCGAATCGACACGGAGTTTGGCAGGTCTGTCATAAGGGTGGTCACCTCGCTGTGACGTCGGGCCATGGCTGTTCCAGCCCTGCACCGACAACGGTAGCGGCACCGGTTGCTGGCCCGACGTGCCGAGTTGGGGCGCGCGGCCCGGCCTGCCGTAGTGGCCCTTCTGGCCAGCTTCCGGCCACCCTTCGGGGCCCAATCGGACCGAAAGGTTCCGTTCGCTCCCGGTGCGATAGAACCACCGGCACAGGGGTGGCTACCTTGATGCCGGCGGGACGACGGGGCCGGCCATCGGCTCGGCCCCGCCGTCAGCACGCTTCCGGTGGTCAGCGCTGCGACGGTCCTTCCAAGAGCTCCGCAGCGCATCGGAGTGCGGTCGAGAGGGCGCCGGCGCACGCGGCGGCGTCCTCTCGACCCACGACCAGGGCCAGCACCACGGCACCATCGGTGCCGAGGGACGCCTTTCGCAGAATGCCGACCATAAGCCGACTCTCGTTCGGCCGGCGCACACCATTGCCGATCATCTCATCCTCCCGGTAATCGGTCCGCAATAGCGATGGGACTCACCGTCGATGGAAGTTCCACGACTTTCCCACGATCAACAACCAATCGGTATGAGCGTGGGCGCTTTCCCGTCCGCTACGACAACGACCTGGTCCGAGGAACATGACGATCTTGTGACCGGGTCGCGGCAGCTCGACCCGGCCAACCCGTGCGGCGCACGCGGCGCGACCACGACCCGGCCAAAAACGTTCTGGCGTAAGGGCTGAACGATCGGTCATCGGGCAGCCCTACCCGGCCAGCCACCCGGCCAGAATCTGACTGGTGACACAGGCTTCAATACACGGATGCTTGATCAGAGGCGGTACAAATACTGGTCCGAGTCATGTGCGCTCTTGGAAGGACCCGCATGACGACCAATTTGAGAGGAACGACATGACCACGGAAGCAGATATCCCGCTGCCGCCCGAGGAACGCCCCCGAAGACACCGACTGGTCCCGAGATCCACGCTGGAAGCGAAATACCAGCGGCGCTACGCCAACCCCGCCGTGGCGACGTACGCGCTGGCGGTCCGCGACGTGGTGGAGAACTGCCCCGACATCGGGCCGATCGACACCTGGCAGAAGCTGGCCGATCGGATCTACAAGCCCCGATCCGAACGCGACCGGGCGGGTTCGCGCAAGAAGCTGGCCCGTCTGCGCAAGAGGCTGTCCCGGCACTTCACCGCCGAGAGCAAGGGCCCGCCCTGGCAGACGGTGGTGCTGGTGGTCGAGCATGTGCTGCCGGCCGCGCTCCGCCAGGCGACGCTCAACCATTTCGCCGAGCTGTACACGCTGGCCCGCGACGAGGAGCCGCCGACCGGCACCCGCGGCGACCGGGCCGAGCGGTCGACCGAGGCGCGCACCGGCTCGGACCTCGAACGGCGGCTACAGCAGAGGATCGAGGAGTTGGAACAGACGGTGGTGGCCCACCGGGTGGAGATCAGCCAGCTACGGGCCGACCTTGCCAGTCAGTCGATGAGCGGCGGCCCCGCGCCGGACGCCCTGCCTCGACAACGCGACCCGTTGAACGGGCCGCCGCCCAACACCAGACACTTCCCGCCCAGCCAAGCCAGAGCCGGCGGTTCGGCGCACGACCGCTACCGCGCACCCCGGCTGGACACCGGCACCGTCGGCCTGCCCGGGCAGAGCAGGGAGCAGCCGCCCCAGCTGGCCCCCGAGCCCTGGCACACCCGCGGCCACAACCTGCGCAACCGTCCCTGAGGCCCACCACCCCCGCCGGTCCGGGTTGATCAAGAGGTTGGTGTCAGGATTTCGGCCCCGGATGACACGAAGCTCTTGATCAACCCGACCGGGGTGGGCTGGGTCAGCGCATGCGGGGGACGATGCCGGTGTCGTAGGAGCCGGAGCGGAACTCTTCGTTCATCAGCAGCTCGGTGAAGAAGGGGACGTTGTTCTTCGGGCCCTCGATCCGGAAGGCGGCCACCGCCTCCTGCGCGCGGTCGAGCACCTCGTCTCGGGTGGCGCCGCTGACGATCAGCTTGGCCAGCAGGCTGTCGTAGAACGGCGTGACAGTGTTGCCCTCCGTGTAGCCGGAGTCCACCCGCACACCCGTACCTGTCGGCTCCACCCAGGTCCTGATCACACCGGGGCCGGGCAGGAAACGCTTCGGGTCCTCGGCGTTGATCCGCATCTCGATGGCATGGCCACGTGGCGTCAGCGCGTCCGGATCGAAGGTCGGGGCCAACCCGGACGCCACCCGCAGCTGCTCCTCGACCAGGTCGATGCCGTAGACGTACTCGGTCACCGGGTGCTCGACCTGGAGCCGCGTGTTCATCTCCAGGAAGAAGAACTCGCCGGAGGCCGGATCGAGCAGGCACTCCACAGTGCCCGCGTTGCGGTAACCGACCGCCTCACCCGCGCGCACCGCCGCCGCCAGGAGGCGGGACCGCAGCTCCGGCGAGACCGCCGGCGACGGGGACTCCTCGACCAGCTTCTGGTTGCGTCGCTGCACCGAGCACTCCCGCTCGCCGAGCGCCACCACCCGGCCGTCGGCCAGGCCGAGGATCTGCACCTCGACGTGCCGCACCCGGGGAAAGAACCGCTCGATCAGCACCGAGCCGTCACCGAACATCCGCTCGGCGAACGCCCGCACCTTGTCGTACTCGGTGCGCAGCGCGGTCTCGTCGACGGCCACGGCCATGCCCATGCCGCCACCGCCGGCTGCGGCCTTGACCATCACCGGATAGCCGATCTCGGCGGCGGCGGTCAGCGCCGCGTCCAGGTCGGCGGCCGGATCGGTGGTGCCGGGCGCGACCGGGACACCGGCCGCCGACATCAGGTTCCGGGCATTGATCTTGTCGCCCATCGCGGTGATCGCGTCCGCGGGGGGCCCGACCCAGATCAGGCCGCTCGACTCGACGGTACGGGCGAAGTCGGCGTTCTCCGACAGGAAGCCGTACCCGGGGTGGATGGCCTGCGCACCCGTCGACTTCGCGGCGGCGAGGATCGCCTCGGTGTTGCGGTAGCTCTGCGCCGGGGCCGGTGCGCCGATGAGGACCGCCTCGTCCGCCTCGGCGACGAACGGCAGGTCGGCATCGGCCTCCGAATACACAGCGATCGCGCGGATGCCGAGCCGCCTGGCGGTGCGGATGATCCGGCGGGCGATCTCGCCCCGATTGGCGACCAGCAGTGACTCGATCATTTTTCCTCCCGGCGTCCGGATGTTGGGACGATGTCAGGGAATCATGACCGGCCTGCTTCTGACGAGTCGGCTCAGGCGAGCAGCGCGGCCAGTGTCGCACCGCGCAACAACTCGGCACGACGTCGCCGGTCCACCTCACCACCGAGGAACGGGGTCGAGTTCATCAGGCCGAACGCGGCGTGCGCGAGCACCCGCGCCTCGCCGTCGGGCATGCCCGGGTGCAGCGCGGTGAGCACTGTCACCCATTCCTCGACGTAGAGCCGTTGCAGGCGGCGAATGCGTCGCCGCGGCTCCTCCGGCAGGCGGTCCAACTCGTGCAGGTGCAACGCGATCACTGCCGGGTTGGCCAGCGCGAACTCGACGTGAAAATCGATAAGCGACTCCAGCACTCCGCGCGGGTCGTCCGAGCGCCCGGCGGCGCGTTCCCGCCCGCCGGCCAGCAACCCCTCACTCACCGGGATGAGCGCGGCGGCCAGCATGGCCTCCTTGCCGGCGAAGTGGTGGTAGAGCGCCGGACCGGTAACCCCGGCGGCCCCGCCGATGTCGTCCATCGACACACCGTGATAACCACGGGCGGCGAACAGACCGACCGCGATCTCCAGAATCTCGTCCTTGCGGGACCTGCGCCGGCCCGCACCCCGTGTCTGCTGCTCCACCGTCACCGGGCAAGCCTAGACCGCGAACCGTGTGCGGTGGTTGCCGGTGAGTTTCGCTCGCACCGCTGTCGGGCCGCCCCTGACCTGGTCGGGGGCGGCCCGCTGCGGGTCAGTCGTCCTCCTCCAGGTCGTGCTCCGCACGCAGTGCGGCGGCCTCCGCGGGTCGATCGAGCAGATCCAGCGCACGAGCCAGCAGCCAGGCCGTCTGGCGGACCGGCTGCGCGTCGGCCGGCAGCCCACCGAGCACCCGGCGCAGGAGCACCTCCGCCTCGGCCGGCCGGTCCAGGCGCAGCAGCAGCTCACCGGTGAGTCGCTCGGCCATGGCGGCCTCACTGAACGCCTCGATCGACCGCAACCGGTCGGGCACCCCGTCGAGCCGGTCCAACGCCTCGTCGAGTCGACCTTCCCCGGTGAGCACCCGTGCTCCGCACTCGGCCGCCATCGCCAGCTCGTACGTCACCGACGGCTCCGTCTGCCCGGCCAGCTTCGCCGCCACCCCGTCCACCACCTCGACGGCCCGCAGCGCCGCTTCCCGGTCATCGGCCCAGAGCCAGGCGTTCACCTCCCGCCGGCGGGCGCGCAGCTCGTCCAGTGGCAGATCGCCGAGCCGGTACTCCTCAGCCGCGGCGGCGAACCGCTCGCCCGCCAGCGCGTCCCGGTCGGCGTCGAAGAGGATCCCGCCGGCCTCCTCCAGCACCTGCGCCCGGTAGGGCAGATTGTCCGGGCCGTCCAGATTGACGGCCAACTGCTCCAGCAGGGCCAACGCCGGGTCAACAGCACCGAGCCTGGCGTAGACGCCGGCCAACAGGTGCCGACAGCGGTCGGCCTCGGCCTGGGCGCCCATCCGATCCAGGCCGAGCACGGCCTCCTCGGCGACCTCGGCGGCCTCGGTGAGCCGGCCCACCATCTGGTACGCGTTCGCCAGCTCCCACCGCAGGAACGCGTCCCCCTCGGCGCCCCGCTCCACGCACAGCGTCACCGCCTCGACGAAGTCGTCCACCGCGTCCACGGCCCGGCCGGCCGACTGCAACGCCCGAGCGCGGGCGACTCGGACCGGCAGCTCGGCGTCCGCCGGTGCCGCCTCCAACGCCTCGTCGCAGGCGGCCACGGCGTCCGCCGGATCGTCGGTCATCCGCGCATGGGCCAGGCAGGCGGTCAGGATCACCTCGCCGACGCCCAGCTCACGACCGAGCTGGCGAGCCTCGTCGACGGCGACGCGAGCCTCGTCGAGGCGGTCCAACTGCTCCAGCAGGTGCGCCCGGTACGTCGCGATCCGAGCCAGCAGATGCCTGTCGCCGCCCGCGTCGGCCGGTGCCCGGTCGAGCGCGGCGAGCGCGTCCGCCCAGCGTTCCCGGTGCAGCAGCGCCGACGCCACCCGGACGTGTCCGCCCGCCCGCTCCCGGGCGTCGCCGGACCGGTCCAGGGCCTCGGCCGCCTCGTGGGCCAGCATCAGCCCCTCCTCGGCGCCCTCGTCGGACCGGGCCAACAGCACGCCGAGCCGCCCGGCGATCACCTGGGCGGGCACGTCCTCACCCACCTCCCGGTACAGCTCCAGCGCCGCCCGGTTCAGCTCGACCGCGCTCTCGAGGTCTTCCTCGTCGGCACGCTCGCCCGCCCGCAGCGCCAACCGGTGCGCGGACGTACGGGCGGGCAGCTCGGCAGAGCCGAACCGTTCGTCGAAGGCGGCAAGCGCCGCCCGAAAGGTGGCCTGGTCGTGTCGACCCCAGCCCTGGTCCGCGAGGTCCAGCAGGTCCTCGGGGCCGGCGTCGGCGGGCAGGTCAACGAGGGGTCGTTCAGCCTTGCCGGGCCGTACCCGCTCCGCCCGGTCGGCGGTCCGACCGGTCGGGCGGCGGCGGACACTCGCCGACAGCGGCAGATGCTCCCCGCTCGCCCGCACGGCCAGCCGACGGGCGATCCACTCCGACTGGTGGGCGGTGCCGTTACGGGCGTCGAAGCGGGCGGCCAGACCGGTCGCGGTCTCGGCCAACTCGTCCGCCAGCGCAGCCGCGGACACCTCGGCGGCCGGCTGGCCCTCGGCGGCCCGGCGATACACTGTCGACTCGCCGGCCTGCCGCAACGCCGCTGCGGCAGCCGCCGCGAAGTGCATGGCGGCGGCCGGCGACGGCGGCTTGTCCAACCAGTCCAGGTGTCGCTCGACCAGCTCCACAGCCCGCGCCTCGTTGCCGGTCAACGTGCAGAACTCGATGTGGTCGCCGATGTCCCACAGGTCGGCGAGGTTGCCGCGCTGCCGGCGGTACGCCTCCCGGTGCGCGTCCCGCGCCTCCTCGACCCGCCCGGTTCGCAGGTACGGCAGGAGCAGCGCGGTGAGGATCGCCTGCGGCTGCTCGTTGCAGCTGAGCCGGCCGGCGAGCACCGGCTCGGACAGCTCCACCGCCTCGGCGTCGCGCCCGTTGTCGGCGAGGTAGCTCACCTGACTCGTCGGATCACAGCCGGCGCAGTCGGAGAGTTCGTCGCGCGGGGTGGTCTGCCAGAGCCGGTACCAGTGCGCGGCCGCCTCGGCGTCACCCACGTGGTCGGCGACCTCGAACCGGTGCTTGTGGACGGTCTGGAGGCTGTGCCCGCCGGCCCGGTAGCGGCGTTCCATGTCGTCCAGCACGGCGTACGTGCGGTCGAGCGGCACCTCGGGGAAGTTCAGCAGGCCGTTGACCATGTACTTGAAGTGCCACAGCAACTGGTGCAGGTGACGCTGGTGGTAGGGCTGCGGGTCACTGTCGAACTCGGACAGACACCAGGAGAAGGTCACGAAGGACTTCGCCGGCTCGCCGCCGTAGATGTAACCGGTGGTGGCCTGCATCCTGGTGACGAACGCGAGTTGCCGATCGTCGGAGGCGTCCACCCGGCGCAGCAGTTGCTCCAGCGCGGCGATCTGCCCCGCCCCGTACGGCATGTCGGCGATCCCGCGCAGCACCCGCCACAGATCATCGTCGCTCATGCTCACTCCCGTCCCGGAACAGCCCGGCCGAGCAGGCCGAGGAAGGAATCATTCAGTAGCGCGGCGTCAGCAGCGCGGATCGGATGGTGGCCGAGCAGCAGCGCCTGCCCGTACAGGGCCTCGATGGCGAGACCGACAAGCTCCGGGTCGCTCAGCGTGGCCACCCGTCGTACCAGCGGGTTGCGGTGGTTGAGCACCAACTGCGGGCGGTCCGGCGGGGCGGTGGCGGCGAGCGCGTCGAGGACGCCGCCCCACAGCTCGTCGGCCCGGTCCCGACTGGCCGCGAGCTGGTCGTTGAACGCGGCCGACCGGCTCACCAGGTAGAGCGCGGGCAGCGAGACCGGCTCGTACGCCCGGATGACCACCTCGCAGCCGGACCGTTCGACGGCCCGTTGCGCCGCGGTGAGGAACTGTCGCAGCGCCAACTCCACAGACGGGTCGAGTGCGTCGAAGCGGGTGGTGAGGTCGCTCGGCTCCAGCCGCTCGATCAACACCGAGCGGTCCACCACCGGCAGCCGCTCGATCAGTTCGGTGTCGTACGTGTAGCCGGCGTTGACCACCGCCAGGTCCTGCGCGGCGGCCACGGCGGCGAGCTGACGGAACTCGTCGAGGCTCGCCGCGTAGCGGACCACGCCGTAGCGCTCGCGGAACTCGGCGAGGGTGAGCGTGCCGACGTTGCTGTCCATGGGCCACCACCTGTCGACCAGCCGGAGCATCTCGTCGTCGTGCAACGCCAGGGCCTTCACGCCGAGGTGGTGCACCTGGAGGAACTGCGCCAGCCGGTGCGGGTCGTGCCGCGCCAGCCGGACCAGCCAACCGCGCACCTGGTCGCCGAGCGCCTCCCGGGTCGCCGTCAGCAGCGTGTCCTCGTAGAGGGCCTCCCGGCTGGCGGTCGGGCGCAACTCGGTCGCGTCCACCACGCAGTGCGCGAAGAACGCCCACTCGGGGAGCAGCCCGTCGGCGTTCTCGGTGAGCAGCATCCGCTTGAGGTAGACGCGGTGCCCGGCTCGGGCCGCCGGGTTCACCGGGGTGGGCAGGATGACGGCGACGCCGGTCAGCCCGGCCTCCGGCACGGCCAGCGGCAGCACGTCGAACGGGTCGACACCCAGCGTCTCCCGCGCGTAGCGGATCAGTGCCGCGCGGTCCAGCGGTGCACCCGGTGTGGTCGGCCACGGCGGTGCCCCGGTGGTGGTGACGACGTCGCCGACGCGGACGGTGACCGGCAGCAGCGCCCCGAAGAGTCGGGCCAGGTCGGTGACGGTAGCGGTGGTGAACCACTGGTCGGCGTCGCGGCGGGGCACCAGTGTGACTGTGGTGCCCGGCTCGGCGCGGGCGGCCTCCGGCGGGGCAAGCCTCACCGCGTACCGGCCGTCGGCGTACCCGGTCCAGCGAACCGTCGGACTGTCGCCGTGCCGGGTGAGCACCTGGATCTCGTCGGCCACCAGGAAGCAGGAGAGCAGGCCGATGCCGAACTGGCCGAGGAACTCGTGTCGGGAGAAGCCCAGCTCGTCGCGCTTCGAGCTGCGGCCG
The DNA here is from genome assembly GCF_040647875.1 of Micromonospora sp. NPDC049230. Lineage (NCBI taxonomy): Bacteria > Bacillati > Actinomycetota > Actinomycetes > Micromonosporales > Micromonosporaceae > Micromonospora > Micromonospora sp. NPDC049230. The sequence continues at coordinate 122,983 of NZ_JBEZCZ010000007.1, read as the reverse complement.
ATGGTGGCCAACAACTCGTGCACCTGCGCCTCGGTCAGGCCGATGCCGGTGTCGTGCACCCGCAGGGTGCCGTCCCCGGTGCGGTCCGGGGTCTCGATGCGGACCAGTGCCGGCGCGTCCGGCTCGGCCGCACGTCGCGCGGTGATCGCGTCCACCGCGTTCTGGAGCAGCTCGCGGACGTAGACCCGCGGGCTGCCGTAGAGGTGATGACTGAGCAGGTCGACCACGCCACGCAGGTCGACCTGGAAAGTGTGGTCCACGCCTGTTTCTCCCCGGTCCGGTGCCGGCGCCCACCGTACCGATGATCACCGACAGGCGCGTCCCTCTTTCGTCTCGACGGCTTGACCCTCGACCCGGTCGAACCGGCACGGTCGCCGGATGACCTCCTCAGCTCTCGGCCGGGACTTCCGGCTGCTCTGGTCCGCCGCCGTCGCGTCGCGGCTCGGGGACGCGCTGCGTACGCCGGCGTTGGCCCTGCTGGCCGCCGCGGTGACCCGCGACCCCCGGATCATCGCGGCGGTCACCGTGGCCGGTCAGCTGCCGCCGCTGCTCTTCGGCCTGCTCGGCGGCGTGTACGCGGACCGCTGGGACCGTCGTCGGACGATGGCCCTGGTCGACGGGGTACGCGCCGTCGTGGTGGCGGCGCTGGCCGTGGCGGTCGCCCTCGACCGGGTCGGTGTGGCGGTGCTGCTGCTGGCGGCGTTCCTCCTCGCCGCGCTGGGCACCCTCTTCGACTCCGCGTCGTTCGCCCTGCTTCCCGCGCTGGTGCCTCCGGACGCGCTGCCCCGGGCGAACGGTCGACTTCAGGCGGGGTCCGCGGTGGCCGGCGGCTTCGTCGGCGCACCCGCGGCAGGTGTCCTGTTCGCCGCCGCCCCGGCCCTGCCGTTCGCCATCGACGCCGTCACCTTCGCCGCCGCCGCCCTGCTCGTGCTGGCCCTGGCACCGGTGCCGGTCGCGGGCGGGCCAGCGCGGCGCGGTTCGGTGCGCGGCGAGATCGTCGAGGGGATGCGGTGGCTGCGCGGGCACCGGACACTGTGGCGGGTCACAGTGTTGGCCGCCGCGAGCAACCTGGCGATCAGCGGGATCATGGCGGTGCTGGTGCTCTACGCGCTGGACGTGCTGCGGGTGCCGCCCGCCGGGTACGGGCTGTTCGCCGCCGCCGCCATCGTCGGCGGTGTGTCGGGGGCTCTCGGGGCGGGGCGGCTCGCCGCGCGGTTCGGCACGGTGTCGACGCTGCGTGCGGTGCTCGCCGCGCAGACCGTGGCGCTGACCGGGTTCGCGCTGGCTCGACATCCGGTGCCGGGTGGCCTCGCGTTGGCGGTCTTCGCCGCCGGGACGGTGGTGTGGAACAGCCTGTCGGCGTCGTACGGGCAGCGGCACGTGCCGACCGGGCTGCTCGGCCGGGTGGGTGCGGCCCAGCGGATGGTCGGTCTGCTCACCGCACCGGTCGGGGCGGCGCTCGCCGGTCTGGCTGCCGCGGCGTACGGCACGGTGCCGGTGGCGGGCGCGGCGGCCGGCACGTTCGCGCTCGTCACAGTGGCCGCGTGGCGGACACTGCGGCCGGCCGCGGCCGGCGTGCCCAACACCGCCGGCGTCGGCGGACCCGGTGTTGGCTAACCCGGCGCTGGTGCCCGGTGCGACAGCCCGGACAGGCGCAGCGCGACCTTCCGGCGCGCTGGCGGCAGTGCGCCGAGCACCCGGAGCAGCACGTCACGGGCCGGTCGGCGGGTCGGGGAGACGGTGGCCAGCCGGGTCAGCCCGGCGGCGAAGCTCAGCACGTCCTCGGCCATCGGCCGCTGCCGGGCGCTGTAGTCGTCGAGCAACGATTCGGGGCCTCCGTCGAGGACGTCCGCCACCGCGGTGCCGAGGGCGACCGCGTCGCAGATGCCGAGGTTCATGCCCTGGCCGCCGGCCGGGCTGTGCACGTGCCCGGCGTCGCCGGCCAGCAGCACCGGCCCGGCCCGGAAGGTGTCGGCGATCCGGTGGTGCACCCGGAACCGGGAGCCCCAGAGCACCTCGGTCACCAGATCGGGTCGTCGCGCCGGGCCACGCTCGTCGAGCAGCCTTTGCAGGTATGCCGCATCCGGATCCGTCGGAGCCGTCGCCACCGCGGCCACCAGTCGGACCACTCCGTCCGGGAGGGGCGCCCAGATCAGCGGACCGGTACGGGCGAGGAAGAGCGCCACCTCGTCGTCGGGCAGGGCGCTGTCCACCCGTACGTCGGCGAGCACGAAGGACTCCTCGCCGACGGGGCCGGTGAAGCCGATGCCGGCGGCCTGCCGGACGGTGCTGCGCAGGCCGTCGGCACCGACCACGTACCGGGCGCGCAGCGTCTCCCCGTCGACCTGCGCGAGCACCCCGTCGCCGACCGGGGTCAGGCCGGTCAACCGCGACGGCCGCCGGACCTGGACGCCGTGGGCGGCCAACCGGCCGGTGAGGACCGTCTCGGTGACCGACTGCGAGACCAGCAGCGCGTAGGGGAAGCGGGATGGCAACTCGTGGAACGGCACCGCCAGCAACACCCGGTCCCGGTCGCGGACGGTGAAGCGCGGCGACCGCACCCCCTGAGCGATCAGCGGCGCCGCCGCGCCGATCCGGTCCAGCACCTCCAGGGTGTACGCGTGCACGACTGCCGCACGGGAGGTCGTGGGCGGCGCGGCCAGTTGGTCGAGCACTGTCACCTCGATCCCGCGTCGGGCCAGCGTCAGTGCGGTGGCGAGACCGGTGGGGCCAGCGCCCACCACCAGGACATCGGTGCTCGCGGGCAGCATTGCCACCTCCGGAGAGACTGTTGCCAACGATTGTTGGCAAACGCTTGTTGGCGACGTTAGGACGCTGCCGATTGTGTGTCAACAGTTGTTGGCATACGGTCGTGGACATGACAGCGTCCACCCAACCGACCCACCCCCGCCGCTCCGACGCCACCCGGGCGGCGATCCTGCGGGCGGCCCGGGAACGCTTCGCGGCGGACGGATACGAGCGCGCCACGATCCGGGCCATCGCCGCCGACGCCCAGATCGACCCGTCGATGGTGATGCGCTACTACGGCAGCAAGGAGGGGCTCTTCGCGGCGGCGGCCGAGTTCGACCTGCGCCTGCCCGATCTGGCCCCCGTGCCGCCCGCTCGCCTCGGCGAGGTGCTGATCCGGCACTTCCTCGCCCGATGGGAGGGCGACGAGACACTCGTGGCGCTGCTGCGGGCCGCAAGCACCAACCCGGGCGCCGCCGAGCGCATGCGGGGCATCTTCGCCGACCAGCTCACCGCCGCCGTGGCCACGTTCGGCAGCGACCCGGCGCTGACCGCCCGACGTGCCGGTCTGGTGGCCAGTCAGATCCTCGGCCTCGCGTTCACCCGGTACGTCGTCCGCCTGCCACCCATTGTGGACGCGCCAGCCGAGGAGCTGGTCTCCTGGATCGCACCGACCCTTCAGCGCTATCTGACCGAGGTGCCGGAAAACTGACCCAACCTTTTACCCCTCCCCGTGCGTCTGGCAGGTGACGCGTGACGCGACGCCGGAAGGGAGGGCGGATGGTACCGACGAGACACGACGGACGCGACGGCTACCTCGCCTTCGTGGAGAGCCACCAGCACCGGCTACTCCGCGCGGCCTACCTGATCTGTGGCAACCGCCACCAGGCCGAGGATCTCCTCCAGGACGCCCTGCTCAAGCTGGCGCTGCGCTGGGCGTCGGTTCGCGACGGCGACCCCGCCGCGTACGTGCGGGCCATCCTCTACCGGGATGCGGTGTCGTGGTGGCGTCGCCGACGGCGGGAATGGCTGAGCGCCACACCGCCGGACCGGGCGACCCACGACCGCGACGGCGCGCTACGGCTGACGCTGCACGACGCACTGGGACTGCTGCCGCCCCGGCAGCGGGCCGTCCTGGTGTTGCGCTACTACGAGGACCTGACCGAGGTCGCCACCGCCGAGGCGCTCGGGGTGACCGTCGGCACCGTGAAGAGCCAATGTCACGCAGCACTTCGCCGCCTCCGCGAGGCCGCCCCGGATCTCGCCCAGAACGCCCGACGGGGGCAGGGCGCGGCCGATCTGGCCACCGGCGTGGAGGTGAATCCGTGAACGAACAGGATCTGCGCCAACTCCTGACCGCCAGCGTCGAGGACGTCCTACCCAGCCAGCCGGCGTCGGCGGGGTGGGACCGGGCTCGGCGTAAGCGGCGTGCCCGTCGGGCGGCCGGCGGGGTCGTCCTGGCCGTGGCACTGGTCGGCGGTGGCACGGTGGCGGCCCTGCGACCGCCCGCCGACCCGCCGCCGAACCACTCGGTGGCACCGACCCCGACAGTCGTCCCGACGCATCCGGGCCCCGTGCAGCACCCACCCGCCGAGCTGACCTTCCCGCCCGATCCGCTGGCCCGACTCAGCGGCCCGGCGACCGTGCCGCTCTCCGAGCGACCGGTCCAGCGGGCGCTGGCGCTGTTCCAGCCGACGGACGAGGAAAATCGCGCGGACGGCCCGGTTCGGGTGCTCGGCAACGACGGCGTGGTGCGCAGTCTCGACGTGGTGACGCTGGCGCCCACCCGGGATGCGAGCTACAACGAGGCACCCGCCGTGAAGCCGGGCGTGCTGTCGCCGGACGGCAAGTCGGCGGCGTTCGCGCAGACCAAGGAACTGGTCATTGTCGACCTCACCACCGCGGAGGTACGCCGAATTCCGCTCGACGGCTATCTGGAGCTGGTGGTCTGGGCGAACGACCGGGTGCTGGTCGGCAGCGAGGACCGCACGTACGCGGTGGACCTGGCCACCGGGACGGCGAGCACTATCGACGTGTCGACCTGGGCCGTTGTCGCACCCGACCCGGCAGCCGGCCGCGAGGCACCGCTGGTGGAGCTGATCGGCGAGCGAAGCAGCCTGAAACTGCGGACCCGAACCGCCCGGGAGGCCACGATCCGTTCCGAGGAACGGATCACCGGCGATGCGCTGCCGTCGCCCTACCAGGTCAACGAGTTCTACGGCCGGGGCTGGCTGCATGGCGGGCGACTGGCCAGCGCGGCGTGGATCACCAACGACGAGATCGACGGTGCCGAGGGGGCGGCCGTGCTGGACGCCCGTACCGGTGCGGTGGTGCACGTTCTCGACCTGGGTCGGGAGCGCAGCAAGGGCTGCTGCGAGGTGCTGGGCTGGGACAACAAGGGTTCGGTGCTTCTCCGGCTGGAACCGGCGGCCCTGGCGCGCTGGAACCCGGAGACCGGCGAGATCACCGGGATCATCCGCGACCTGCGTGGCGTGCTCGCGGTCGCCGGCTGAAACGACCGTCCCCGCGCGACAGGGCATCGCGCGGGGACGGTCCAAGCCAGCAGCGCCGCTCAGGCGGCCGAGCCAGCAGCGCCGCTCAGGCGGCCGAGCCAGCAGCGCCGCTCAGGCGGTGAGGCCGCCGGGCTGGTCGCCCTTGACCACGGGTGCCCGGACCAGGTTGCCCCACTCGGTCCACGAACCGTCGTAGTTACGCACCTGCGGGTAGCCCAGCAGGTGCCGCAGCACGAACCAGGTGTGGCTGGACCGCTCGCCGATCCGGCAGTACGCGATCACGTCGTCGTCGGGGCTCAGCCCGAGTTGGTCGGCGTAGATCGCCTTCAGCTCGTCGGCGGACTTGAACGTGCCGTCATCGTTGGCGGCGGACTTCCACGGCTTGCTGACCGCCCCCGGGATGTGGCCGCCCCGCAGCGCGCCCTCCTGCGGGTAGTCCGGCATGTGCAGCGTCTCGCCGGTGTACTCACCCGGCGACCGGACGTCGACAAGCGGGCGGCCGGCGGCGATGTGCGCCATGACCTGCTCACGGTAGGCCCGCAGCGGTGCGTCGTCCCGCAGTGGCACCGGGTAGTCGGCGCGGGGGCGGGCCGTCTTGTCGCGGGTCACCTCGCGCCCCTCGGCGATCCACTTCTGCCGGCCGCCGTCGAGCAGCCGCACGTCGGCGTGGCCGAAGAGCGAGAACACCCAGAGCGCGTACGCGGCCCACCAGTTGAAGTTGTCGCCGTAGAAGACGACGGTGTCGCCCCGGCCGATGCCCTTCGCGGCGCACAGCTCGGCGAAGCTCTCGGCATCCAGATAGTCGCGGGTCACCTGGTCGTTCAGCTCCAGGTGCCAGTCGACCTTCACCGCACCGGGGATGTGACCCGATTCGTAGAGCAGCACGTCCTCGTCGGACTCGACAACCACGAGGCCCTCGTCGCCCAGGTGCTCGGCCAGCCACTCGGTGGTGACCAGCCGTTGCGGATCCGCGTACGACTGAAGGCGGGGATCAGGATCGTTCGGCACAGACATGGTCCCCAAACTACGCCGCGACACGACCGAACGGCCCGGCATCGGGGATCGGGAACGACACATGTGGCCGGAAACGCGTCCGGCCCACCACCCGGGAGGATGATGGGCCGGACCGCACACCGGCTCTAACTGCCTGCGGGCTGCTCGGCAACCCCGAAGAACCAGATGGCCGCGGTGGTCTCGACGCCGTCCTGGTTGACGCCGACGACCTCGAGCATCGTCCAGCCGGCCTCTGTCGGCACCCAGGTCACCGACGCGCTGCCATCGGCGTTGGCCGGCACGGTGCCGGTCTGCTCGTTGAAGGAGTAGCGGTAGCTGACAGTGCCGGGCACTACCGGGGTGAAGGTGAACACCCCGGGTACGCCTGGTCCGCCGCTCTCGGTGAACTCCTGGTAGACGGTCGCGGAGATGGTCGGCGTGGTGGGGGCGCCCGAGAAGCGGTAGTTGGTTACCGGCGACTGGTTGCCGAGGGCATCCACGCTCCACACGTCGAGTGAGTTCGGGCCGCTGCGGGGGTTGAGGGTCACCGTGGCCGAGCCGCCGGGCTGGTTGGCGGTCACCCGGCCGGGAGCGCCGGAGTTGAGCTGGTAGACGAATCCGACAACGTCCGTCGCGCCCTCGGCGTCGAAGGTGAACCTCCCCGACAACGCCGGTGGCGGCGTCCCGTCGGCCGGGAAGTCGGTGGAGGACACCGCCGGTGCCGTGGTCGGCCCCTCGAAATCAGTACGGAAGTAGCAGACCGCACTCCACTCACTGGTGGCCCGGCTGTCCGCCGCCCGCACCTGCCAGGCGTAGACCCGGTCGTGCTCGAACAGGGAGGGGAAATCCCGGAACCGGCCCAGCGCCCGCTGACCGTCGCGGGAGAAGTCGATCCGCTCCACCCGGGCGTCCGGCTCGTCGACCGGCCAGAGTGCGAACGTCGCGGTGATCTCGTCCGTCCCGCCGGTGTCGGTGCGGTCCTTGTCGTGCACGACCGCCGACAGGTCCAGGGTTCGGAACGGCAGCACCTGGTACGGCTCGGCGACTGTGCAGTTCGTGCCGTTCGCCGTTTGCAGGTCGGTCGGTACGCCCGGCGGGTAGTTGTGCTCGATCGAGAGGCCCACCTGGCTCGCGTACTTCCGGGCCAGCTTCGGGTCCTTCTCGACCTTGACCGGGAGCCGGAGCGAGAGAGTGAGCGTCGACTTGCCCTCGGCGAGGGCCTGACGCAGCCCTTGCGTGGCGTCGAAACCGACGTAGGAAGCCGGGCACCCGGACTCGGCAGGCAGCGCGGTGGTGTCGATCCGCGCGAGGTCGGCAGGGGGCTTCGCCCAGCTGGAGCGCGAGGTGTACGCCTCGGTGCGCCACAACTCCACCTCGGGACGCTTGGCGCAGTCGCCAGCCCCGGTCTCCTTGGCGTTGAACGTCGCGAGTTCGATGACCGCGCCGCGATAGGAGGTGATGTCGAAGGTGAAGTACGCCCGTGAGGTGTGCCGGCGTCGCTTGCTGTCGACCCAGGTGCCGACGGACACGTCGCCGACCTGATCAATGTTGATCTTCTTTGGGTGCTCGGAGTCGGTCCAGGCCCAGGAGGTGTTCTTCTCGAAGCGCACGTCGTCCGCGGCGGCCGGCGAGGCGGTCGAGACGACCAGCAGCCCGCCGGCGACCAGCGTGGACAGTGCGACAGCCAGCAAGGATCGCCCGGTTGATCTGGACGACGTCGTGCCAGGTATGAGGGTCATCCCTCATCCGCCTTTCCCTGTTGTCCCCGTGCTCGATCGACGGGGGCATCGGAGACTATCGGGTCGGAACGACGTCGGGCGATCCGATAACCGGCCTACGTGGCAGGCCGAACGCCCTGTTCGGAGGCTCAGTCGACGATCGGCCCGAGCAGCGGGCGCTTCGCCGTGACGGTGTCACCTGACGACCGTCCGGTCAGCCGCCGCTTCACCCAGGGTGCGAGGTGCCGACCGGCCCACCGCACGTCGGCGGCACGGGCGGCCAACCAGGGCGACGGCGCCGGGTGCGGCGGGACCATCAGCCACTCCTCGTCGCAACCGACCCCGAGGGCGTTCAGCACCTGCCCCGCGACCCGCCGGTGCCCGGCCGGGGAGAGGTGCAACCGGTCGGTGCTCCAGAGCATCGGGTTGAGGAAGGTGTCGTCGGCGTACAGGTCGACCATGATGGCGCCGTGCCGCTCGGCGGTCTCGCCGACGGCCTGGTTGAGCAACTGCACCCGGGGGGCGACGAGGCGCTGACCGGGCAGTCGGGCCATCACGTCGGCGAACCGGAAGAGCAGCACGTCCGCACCGCCCGAACGCAGTTGCCGGACCACCTCGTCGAAGCGGGCCACCAGCGCGTCCGGATCGAAGGTGCGGCGCAGCACGTCGTTGCCGCCGGCCGCGAAGCTGATCAGGTCGGGCTTCATCGCCACCGCCGACGGCACCTGCTCGGCAACGACGCTGGGAAAGAGCCGGCCCCGGATGGCCAGGTTCGCGTACCGGAAGTCGGGGCCCGTCTCGGCGGCGAGCCGGGTCGCCACCAGGTCCGCCCAGCCCCGGAAGGTGCCGTCCGGGTACGCGTCATCCATGCCCTCGGTGAAACTGTCCCCGACCGCGACAAAACTGCGCCAGCGCACCCGCGCCCCCTCACACCACTCGTTGCCTGCGGCGACCAGTCTGTCACCGGAGGCGCGGTGGGCAGTGCCCCGATCGGGCGACGTGGCGGAGGTCATGGGACGAACCGGGCCGCTCCACTGGACTTCCACCCGCGACGGGCAGTCGGCTATCCGGCTGGTGGCGGACTGTCGTGGCTCGCGTCCAAGCCCCACAATGGGGGGCCGATCACCGGTCCGAGCAACGGGGAGGGCCTAGTTGAGCCAGGACAGTGAGCCGAACCCCCCGGGGCCGGTCCCGGCGTCGACCACATCGCCACGCACCGCACGGACCCGCCAGCTCCGCCTCGTCGGGCTCGTCGTCGCGCTGGCCGTGCTGGCCGCCGCCCTGGTCCCGATCGTCCTCGCGACCGGCCCACCGACCCGCGACGAGTTGCTGGAGCAGGCCGGCCTCAAGGGCAAGCAGCAACTCGTCATCGGAGTGAAGGACGACCAGCCGGGCATTTCACAGCGCCTCTCGAACAACGTCTGGAAGGGCTTCGACGTCGACATCGCCTACCTGATCGCGGGCTACCTCGGCTTCGACCACTCCCAGGTGCGCTTCGTGCCGATCGAGAGCGAGGACCGGGCCCGTCGACAGGCCCGGGACAACGACGGGTTCGTCATCGTCGACATGGTCATCGCCTCGTACAGCATCAACGACAAGCGCCGCGAGGAGGGCGCCGTCTTCTCCGCCGCGTACCTGCACACCGAGCAGTCGGTGGTGACGTTGAAGAGCTTCAAGGAGCAGGTGAGCAGCCTGGAGGATCTCCGTGGCCTGACTGTCTGCTCGCTGACCACGTCGACGTCCATCCAACGCCTCGATGAGGCCGGCGCCAGGCCGGTGGGCCGGAACCGGATCAGTGAATGCATCCAGGAGCTCTACGACGGCAAGGTGCAGGCCGTCACCACCGATGCGGCGATCCTCGCCGGATTCGTCACCGGCGACCAGCCGGGCGACGACGGTCAGCGCTTCCCGGTGACCCTCAAGAACGTCAAACCGTTGCAGCACTGGGACATCGGCTCGTCACCGCAGGAGAAGTGGGGTGTCAACGTCGGCCCCAACCAGGCCCTGCTCGACCTGGTCGACCTCGCGCTCTACGCCTCGGCCACCGACGAGGAGAACTCGACATGGGAGAACGCGTACAACGCCAACCTCCGGTGGCAGCAGAGATACAACCTCCCGCAGCCGGTCGCGGAGCAGCAGCAACCCGAGGCGAGGAAGGTGGAGGTGCGACAGTGGCCGTGGGAGAGGACCGCGCTGCCGCCCCCGGCGCACCCCGGATCGTCACCAGCTTCGGCGAGACCGGCCGCCCGCGCCGGATGGCGGGGGCGCGGCAGGCGCAGCAGTGGCTGCTGACCCTCCTGCCCGCTTTTCCCGTCCTCCTGCTGGTGCTGCGGCTGTGGCAGCTCAGCCAACAGGACATGTCGACGATGCTGCTGCTGGTCCAGTACGTCAGCCCGCTCGGCCTGCTCAGCGCCCTGTTGATCGCGCTGGTGTGGGCGTTCCCCGTCGTCGTGCTCACCTTCGGGGTGCTCGGTCGACTGCTCCGGCTCAGTGCCCCTGACCGGTTCGACCTGGAACGGTCCCTACTGGCCTCCGGAACGGCACGTACCCCCGGTTGGGTGATCACCGCGGCGGTCGCGCTGGGGGCGCTCACCTGGCAGCTCCGCTTCCTGCCGTCGCTGCTGATGCTCGCCCTCTGGCTGCTCGCGCTGCGGACGCGCTATCTGCACCCGGACCAGCCGACCCGGGTCCTGCTGGTCAGCGTGGCCCTGCCGTTGGCGGCGGCGGTCCTGGCGTACAGCGTGCTGGGCCCGGCGATCTGGACGGCGTACCAGGATCGCGAGTTGGCCACTGCCGCGCTGCTGGCGGTGCCGCCCGTCGCGACCCTGCTGCTGACCGGCCCGATCCCGGGTTGGATCGCCCCGGCGCTGACCCACGGCCTGGCGTTCACTGTCGCCGCTGTGCTTCCGGTGGTGATGGGAGCGGTCTTCCTCCGGGTGCCGCTGCTGCCCACCGCCGCGGTCGAGGTGGTGCCGAGGGAATCCGGCGCGGCGACCCCGCGGGCACCGGCCGCGACGACCCCGACTGGCGGCGAAACGGTGCCCCCGGCCGGCGGGACGGTCCCGCCAACGGTGGCCGTCGCCGGCCGGGAGGTGGTGCTCGGGGCGCTGATCGCGGTCACCGACACGTCGACGATCATGCTGGACCGGGCCGCCACCGTGCGGTTCGTGCCGAACGGGTGGGTCGAGTCGCAGGTCCTCTGCCCACAGCCGGCGGCGGTGCCGTACAGCCTCGTGTCGGTGCGGGGTTGGCCGGTCGAGGAGACCGCACTGGACTGGATGATGCCCCGGCGGCCGGTGGCCGATCCGGACGTGCGCTGCGAGGGCCGACTTCCCGGCACGCCGTGACCCGGCCCGGCCCGAAGCGGGCCGAGCCGGGACCGCGGACGGTCCGGCGGTCGGATCAGTCCGCGACGGCCAGGATCTGCATGTCGCTCAGGCTCGCCGGCTCGGCGGTCTCGGAGATCTTCCGCCCGTCCTCGTCGACGAGCAGCACGGTGTGCCCGCCGCCATCCCGCACCCGCACGACCATCGAAGCGTCGGTCTGGAAGTGCACCTGCCGCAGCTCGCGTCCGCCGAGTGGCAGCCGGATCTCATTGCCGGTCCGGGTGTCCAGCACCACGTTGACCCGCAGGTCGCGAGCGACGTCGCCGGCGTCCCCAGCCGCCTTCTTCCGCAGCAGGGCGATGCGGGAGCCGTCCGGGGAGAGGCTGACGATGTCGTTGCTGCGCCAACCGTCCGGCGTGAAGCCGGGGACGACCCGCTTCTTCGTGCCGTCCGTGCCATGGAGCGTGACGCCGGCGTCGGTGTTCAGGGCGATGGTCTGACCGTCCGCCGACCAGAGGGCGTGACATGCCGCAGGTTCGGTGGTCCACCAGCGCACGTCCTTCCCCGTCGAGCGCACCTCCAGCACCCCGTACCGGCCGGGTCCACCCGCCGCGTTCGGCTTCGTCTCGCGGAACAGCAGTTGCCGCCCGTCCGGCGACCAGACCGCGGTGACGCAGTACGGGTCGACATCCGAGTACACCTTCCGCCGGTCGGAGCCGTCGGCGTTCGCGACGAACAGGTTGTTGCTGCTGCCGTCGCTGTCCGCCCAGGCCACCCGGCGGCCGTCCGACGAGACGCTCACGTTGCCCTTCAACGCGAGATCGGGCAGCGCCAGCAGGCGTACCGGGGTGTCACCGGGGCGCCAGGACCGCAGGTTTCCGGTCCCCGTACCGGTCACCTCGGCGGGTCCGTAGAAGAGCCTGCCGAGGGTCACCGTCGGCGCGTTCGCGCTGGACCCACCGCTGGGCGGGGTGCCGGGGCTGGTGGACGGCGACGGGGTGGGTGTGGGGTTCGGTGTCGCGGTCACCGACGGGGTGTCGGCGGGGAGCGGGGCCGGAGACTGGTCCGGGCGCATGGCGAGAGCGGTGCCGGCCGCAGCCGCGATCAACACCAGCGCGGCAGCCGACGTGGCCACGGTGCGCTGGATCCCGAGCCGGCGGGACGTCCGCAGCGTCCGGTCCCGCAGGTCGACCACTGTGACCTCTTCGGCCAGGTCGGTCAGGTCGAACCGCAGACGCTTGTCGTTCATCGGGTACTCCCTTCCAGGACGTACAGCTCGGCGAGTTCGGGGGCGACGGCGCGCAGCTTGGCCAGTGACTTGGCGGTCTGGCTCTTCACCGTGCCGACGGTGACGCCGAGCAGGTCGGCGGTCTCGGCCTCGGTGCGGTCCTCGAAGAACCGCAGCACCAGCACCGCCCGTTGCTTCGGGGAGAGCTTCGTCAGCGCCGACCGGAGGGTCAGCCGCAGGCTGGTCTGTTGCGCGTGGTCCGGGGCCGAGCCGCCTCCGCGTGGCTCGGGCAGGTCGCCCGGCATCGACTCGGGTACCCGGCGGCGCCGCCACCAGGACACCTGCAGGTGATACATGATCTTGCGGGTGTACGCCTCGGCGTTGCCGCTGTGGTGCAGCCGGTTCCAGGACCGGTGCGTCCGGGCCAGCGCCGACTGGACGAGATCCTCGGCCAGGTGCTGGTCACCGGTGAGCAGGTAGGCCGAGCGCAACAGCGCCGGCGTGCGGGTACGGACGAACGAGTCGAACTCACTCAGCAGAGGGTCCACACGGGCCGATCCTTCGGGTCGTGGTGCGTGACGGATGTGCTGCCTCTCCAGACGTCGCCCTGGGCCACAGTGGTTGCCGGCTCGCGCCCCCGCATTCAAGACGCCCGGCGACGCCACTGACGAATTGGTTCGCTCGGCCGGTCGGCGCGGCTCTACGCTGCGCGCATGCTGCTGCGCATGTCGACCCTGTTGCTGCGAACCCTGCGCGAGGACCCGGCCGACGCGGAGGTGCCGAGCCACCGGCTCCTGCTGCGCGCCGGTTACATCCGCCGCGCCGCGCCGGGCGGCTACACCTGGCTGCCGCTGGGCAAGCTGGTGCTGGACCGGATCACCGACGTGGTGCGCGGCGAGCTGTTCGCGATCGGCGACCAGGAGGTGCACTTCCCGGCGCTGCTGCCGGCCGATCCCTACCGGACCAGCGGCCGGTGGACGGAGTACGGCGACGACATCTTCACCCTCACCGACCGGCGTGGCGCCGAGCACCTGTTGGCGCCCACCCACGAGGAGATGGCGGCGCTGCTGGTCAAGGACGTGTTCACCTCGTACCGGGACTTCCCGGTGACCCTGTTCCAGGTGCAGACGAAGTTCCGCGACGAGGCGCGGCCCCGGGCCGGGCTGCTGCGCGGCCGGGAGTTCCTGATGAAGGACGCGTACTCCTTCGACCTGGACGACGCGGGGCTGCGCGACGCGTACGCCCGGCACCGCGCCGCGTACCAGCGGATCTTCGACCGGTTGGGCCTGGACTACGCGGTGGTGCACGCGATGTCCGGGGCGATGGGCGGCTCCGCGTCGGAGGAGTTCCTGGCGGCGACGCCTGTCGGCGAGGACACCTTCGTGGGCTGCACCGCCTGCGCCTACGCGGCCAACACCGAGGCGGTGCTCACCCGGGCGCCGGCCGCCGGTGACCCGAGCGCGCAGCCGGCCGCCGAGGCGCACGACACTCCGGAGACCCCGACGATCGCCAGCCTTGTCGAGTTGGCGAACGCCCGCCGGTTGGGCGGTCGGGACGGCTGGACCGCCGCCGACACCCTGAAGAACGTGGTGCTGTCCGTCCGGCAGCCGGGTGCCGACCGGGCCGAGCCCCTGGTGGTCGGGCTGCCCGGGGACCGGGAGGTCGACCTGAAACGGGTCACCGCCGCGCTGGCGCCGGCCCAGGTGGCCGTCTTCGACGAGTGGGCCGAGCATCCGGAGCTGGTGCGCGGGTACCTCGGTCCGCAGGTGCTCGACAAGCTGGGCATCCGCTACCTTGTCGATCCCCGGGTGGTGTCCGGCTCCGCCTGGCTGACCGGGGCGAACGAGCCGGGTCGGCACGCGACAGACGTGGTCTGCGGGCGCGACTTCACACCCGACGGCACGATCGAGGCGGCCGAGGTGCGCGCCGGTGACAGCTGCCCCGACTGCGGTGACGGCGAGCTGACGATCCGGCGGGGCATCGAGATCGGCCACATCTTCCAACTCGGTCGCCGGTACACCGACGCGTTCTCGGTCGACGTGCTCGGGCCGGCCGGCAAGCCGGTCCGGCCGACAATGGGCTGCTACGGCATCGGGGTGTCCCGGGCGGTCGCGGCGGTCGCCGAACAGCACCACGACGATCGCGGGCTGGTCTGGCCGGCGGCGATCGCGCCGTGCGACGTACACCTGGTGGTCGCGGGCAAGGGCCCGCAGCTCGACGCGGCGCTGGAGCTCGGCGGGCGCCTCGACGCCGCCGGCCTGCGGGTGCTCGTCGACGACCGGACGCACGTCTCAGCCGGGGTCAAGTTCACCGACGCCGAGCTGATCGGCATCCCCCGGGCCGTCGTGGTCGGCCGCCGGCTCACCGAGGGGTACGTCGAGCTGCGCGAGCGGGCCGGCGACGGTCGCACGGAGGTGCCGCTGGACGGGTTGGTGGACCTGCTCGTCCGCGAGGTACGCCAGGCACGTGGGAACCTGGTGTAGCCGCCGCGTCACGGGGTAGTGCAGTTGGATCGAGTGGAAACGTCTTCGGAGGCTCTCATGACCGGTTACCGGGTCAGTGACGTGATGACCAAGCAGGTCGTGTACCTGCCGGCCGAGACCACCCTGGACGAGGCGGCCAGGGTGATGAAGGAGGCGGACATCGGCGACGTGGTGGTCACCGACGGCGCCAGCCTCGCCGGCATGCTCACCGACCGGGACATCGTGGTGCGGGCCGTGGCGGAGAACAGCTCCCCGGCGGCCACCACCATCGGCTCGATCGTCACCCGCGAGGTGGTCATGATCGAGCAGCACTGCACGGCTGGCGAGGCGGCGGCGCTGATGCGGGATCGGGGCATCCGCCGCGTGCTGGTCTGTGACACCGACCGCAAGTTGGTCGGCATCGTCTCGCTCGGCGACCTGGCCATGCAGCTCGACCCCACAAGCGCTCTCAGCGAGATCAGCGAGCAGTCGCCGACGTCGTGACGAGCGGGCCGGGCCGGGCGGCGCTATGCCGCCGCCGGCCGGGCCACAGGTGGCCGGCGGTAGCCTCGACGCATGGCTGACATGCCGGCCCGACTGGCCGAGATCGTCGACGAGTTCGCTGCCGCCCCGCGCGACCTGGTGCTGGAGATGCTCCTGGAGTACGCGGACGTCATCCCGGTGCTGCCGGAGGGCACCGTCGAACGCGAGGGCATGGAGCAGGTGCCCGAGTGTCAGACGTCGTTCTTCCTGCGCGCCACGGTGACCCCGGAGGGCACAGTGGCCACGATCTTCGACTGCCCGCCGGAGGCGCCGACCACCCGGGCGTTCGCCGGGATCCTCGCCGAGGGGTTGGCCCTGGCGAGCCCGGAGGAGGTGCTGGCCGTGCCGGACGACCTCTACCAGCGGATGGGGCTGGCGCAGGCGATCAGCCCGCTGCGGATCCGCGGCGGCACGGCGATCCTGGGTCGACTCAAGCGTCAGGTGCGGGAACAACTGGCCTGACCGCGAGGTTGCCACCGATCATGGAGATCGAAATCTACGCGGACGTCGTCTGCCCGTGGTGCTACATCGGCAAGCGCCGCCTGGATGAGGCCCTCGCCAGCTATCCGGGCGAGGTGACGGTCCACTACCGGCCGTTCCAGCTCGACCCGTCGCCGGTGCCCGAGCCCCTCCCGGTGGTGCAGGCGCTGGCCGGCAAGTTCGGCGGCCCGGAACGCGCCAGGCAGGTATTCGCCCACGTGACCCAGGTCGCGGCGGGTGACGGTCTTCACCTGGATTACGACCGCGCGGTGACCGCCAACACCTTCGACGCGCACCGGCTGGTCTCCTGGGCCACCGACCAGGGTAGGGCGGCCGAGATGGTGGAGGCGCTCTACCAGGCGCACTTCCACCACGGGGTCGACGTCGGGTCGCGGGCGGCGCTGGCCACCCTGGCCGGCGAGATCGGCCTGGACGCGGCCGACGCACGCCGGTTCCTCGACTCCGACGAGCGGGTCACCGACGTCGCCGACGAGCTGGCCGCCGCGCGGAGCCTGGGCATCACCAGCGTGCCGACCTTCGTCCTGGCCGGAAAGTACGCCGTCTCCGGCGCACAGGAGGTGCAGACGCTGCTCGCCGCGCTCAGCGAGGTCGAGCAACGCGAGGCAGTGGCCCACTGAGCCACCGGAGTGCCCGGCATCGATGATCACAATGTTTCACGTGCAACAACATCGACGCCGGTCACTGTTCAGGCTGGCCTGGCCAGCCCTTCCACCACCTGCGCGCCGGGCAGTGCGCCCAACGCCGGCCCCGGCAGCGCAATCTTGCTGTGCCGTACGCCGGAGCCGATGATGACGTGCGGCGTGGCGATGACCCGGGCGTCCACCAGGATCGGCCACTGCGCGGGCAGCCCGATCGGGGTGATGCCGCCGTACTCCATCCCGGTCAACTCGACGGCGTCGGTCATCGGGGCGAAGCTCGCCTTGCGGACGTCGAGCGCCCGGCGGGCCACCCCGTTCACGTCCGCTCTGGTGGTGGCCAGGACGATGCAGGCCGCGTAGCGGACCACACCCTCACGCTTGCCCGCCACCACGACACAGTTGGCCGACACGTCCAGCCCCACCTCGTACGCCGCACAGAACGCGGCGGTGTCGGCCAGCTCCGCGTCGATCGGCGCGACAAGCACGTCGTTGACGTCCACCGGCGCGTCGGCGGGCCACTGCGCGATGGCCTCCGCCACCGGCGCGGCGAGCAGGTCGAGGCGGGCACGGGCGGGTTCGGTCTTCAGCGTTCCCATCACGGGTGCGATCCTCGCATCCGGATTGCCCAACCGCCCGGCGGCTCCCGGGTCGTCCCGCGACACCGCCGGCCGGGGCCGGACCGATCCGGTGCTCAACTGCCGGCGAGGAAGGCGTTGTCGCGCATGAAGGAGCGGTCGCGGGCCGCCGCCAACTCCTCCTCGCGCCGGGCCCTGGCTCGTTGCAGCTCCAGGTCCTCCATGGCATGCCGGACACCCAGCCGGATCACGCCGTAGAGGAAGACGAAACCGAAGACGTAGAGGATCACCGTGGTGACGACAACGAACATGGCGTCACCGTAAGACGAACGTGAACCGCTGTTGCTCTCATCTCCGCCCCGTTCCCCCGTACGTGTCTGCCCGGGCTCACCCCGAGCGGATCAGGTCCAACACGGTCAGCAGCGCGAAGAACGCGAGCACGATCTCGTTGACGATCCAGGCGTGCCCCTCGGCCCACTCCCGCATCCGGGTCAGGGTCCGCGCCGCCCGGTCCCCGAGCAACAGCAACGCCAGCAGCGGCAGGGCGAAGAAGCACGGTGAGCAGCACGAACGGCACCAGGTGCCACCACGGCAGGTTGTGCCGGGCCACGCTCGCCCCGACTGCGGCCATTGTCAGGTCGTCGGTCGGCGTCAGCACGAAGAGCAACGCGCCAAGTCGCAGTGCCGTACGCGGGTCGGCGTGCTCGATGCCGCCCAGCCATCTCGGCGGCCCGGAGCGGTCCCGCCGTACCCAGACCAGCACGGCCAGGCCGACCAGCAGGGCGAGAACCACCAGGTCGATGGCGGGACCGCGATCGACACTGCCGGCGACGGCACTCGCGTCGGCGGCCAGCCCGCCCACCCAACGGGTCAACAGCCAACTCACCGTCACCCCCGCCGTGACCAGCAGCCCAGCTCCGGCGAGGAAGCCCAGCGACGCCGCCCGGGGCCGGTCCGACGAGGCGAGGAAGACCGCCACGACCAGTTGGGTCCCGGCGACCATCACCACGGCGAGTGGCAGGACGGTCAGGAAGTTCATCGTCCGCCATCCTCCCGGCACCATCGGGCCGGACGCGGCCGAATCCTCGGATCACCCGCCCGGTCGCACACTCCCACCCACCACGACGCGGCCGGCCAACAGCGCGCCGAGCAGCGCCAGACCCGACGTCACCGCCAGAGTCGCCGTGTAACTGGCCGGGCCCGGTGCGCTCCCCGCGGCCAGCACGGCACCGGTCAGCGCGAGCACCGTCGCCGCGAAGAGCGAGTCGCCAAGTTGCAACGAGGAGCTGTTGCGGCCCTGCTCACCGGGAGCCGACAACTCCAGGGTGAGCACCGACAGCGACGGGTAGAGCAACCCCATGCCGAGGCCGGCCGCCGCCCAACCGACCACCGCGACGGCCACCGGAAGCTCCGGCCGGACGGCCAGCGCCACAGTGGCGGTGCCGACAGTGATGAAGCTCAACCCGGCACGCGGCAGGGTGGCCCGGGACGCCGGCACCGGGATCCGGCCCTGCAACCAGGAGCCTGCCGACCACGCCAGCGCGCCGACAGTGAGGACAAGCCCGGCGGCGGTCGGCGAGAGACCCCGCTCCCGGGAGAGCAGCAACGGGATGACCACCTCGGCACCGACGAAGGCCGCCGACGCCAGCCCGCGCAGCCCCACCACTGTGGGCAGCCCCCGGGCCGCCCGCAGGAACCCGGCCGGCAGCAGGCGCGGGGCACAGACCAGCAGGCCGACGACGGCGAGCGTGATGAGCGTCAGGGCGGTGGCACCGCGCTGCTGTCCCCCGATGTGCAGCAGAGCGGCGCTCACCGCCGCCCCGCACGCCCAACCGATCCGGGCCGCCGCGCCGGCTGGCGGCCGGGCCGCCGCGCTGCGACCCAGCGACCGCAGGCCGGGGTGGATCAGCAACACCGCCGGCACCGCCACCGCCGGCACCGCGAGGAAGACCCACCGCCACCCCAGGTGCTCCACGATCAGACCGGCCACCGCCGGACCCACAAGCGACGGTACGACCCACGCCGCCGCGAACGCGGCGAAGATCCGCCGGTGCAGCTCCTGCGGGTACGCCTGCCCGACGATCACGTAGAGCGCCACCGACAGCAGCCCGGAGCCGAACCCCTGCACCACCCGCCCGACGACGAGCACACTCATCACGGGGGCGGTCCCGGCGATCAGCAACCCCACCACGAACCAGGCGACCCCGTGCCACATCGGCCCTCTGGGTCCCCGTGCGTCACACCAGATGCCGGACACCACCATGGCCAGCACGCCGGTGGCGAACGGGCCACCGAATGCGATCCCGTACAGCGCGAGCCCGTCCAGGTGGTGGGCCACCGTCGGCATCGCCGTACCGACCGCCAGCGCCTCGAACGCCAGTAACGAGATCAACGCGACGCTGCCCACCGTCATCGCCCGCAACCGAGGTGCGAACAGCCCCGGTGCGGTCGGTGCGGTGGTGGCGACTGTGCTCGGCATCAACCGAGCATGCGACTTGAACCTGGATTCAGGTCAATCGCCGGTGACCCGGCTCTCGTCAGGCGTCCTGTAGCGCCTGCCCGACCCCGCGCACCAGTCCCGACAGGTGTTGGTCCGCCAGCAGGTGACCGGCGGTGATCACCAGAGCGATCGGCCACTCGATTACCTGGAGTGCGGCGAGCACACCGAGCCCCGCGTAGTAGGCGACCTTGTCCGGTGGCGGCACCGCCACCTCGCCCAGCATCGGTAACGCCACCCGCCGGGTGTACATCCGAACGTTCTCGTGCGAACCGTTGAGATGTCGCGTCAGCGTGCTCATGCCGGCCTCCCCATGTCCGGTGATGGTCGTCGGATTCCACGGCCCATCCCGTCCATGCGCCGGCGGCGGCGGAAAATTCCACCACCGCAGGGGCATAACGGACGGCAGGTCGGGAAGCCAGGCCGCCGGACGTGAGCGCGGTGGGAGGACGACATGGGCAAGGTCAGGACCATCAGCAACGGGGAGTCGGGCCGGCGTCCGTCCAGCCGTACGCCTCGATGACGGCGGCGGGTCGCGCAGCCAGCCGCATCCTGCCGTCCTTCGGCATGCCGCACCTGGTCGGCGAGGCGTCGCGGACCGTTGGTTCGGCCGCGACCCGGCTGGCCCGCACGGCCGGGCTGACTCGGCGTCGGGTCTGGTCCCGACCGGGCCGACACCACATCGAGGTGCACGGCGTCTGCCAGGACGGCGGCAACAAACTGGCACGTCAGGTCGAGGGCGCGCTGGAGCGTCTGCCCGGGGTCGCGTGGGCTCGGGTCAACGCCCCCTCCGGGCGGGTGGTGATTGCCGTCCAGGCCCCCGAGCCGGCGCTGCGCGACCTGATCGCCACGATCACCCGGATCGAGCGGACCTGCGACCACGAACCCGACCCGGAGATCCCGCCGCCGCACCCACCCGAGGAGGGGCCGCGAACCCCCCGGACCCTCGGCGCACTCGCCTCGGACGCGCTGGGACTGACCATCTCGGCGGCCACCCGCATCCTGCCGTTCGCGCCGCTGCCCGGCGAGGTGGCCGGCCTGCTCTCCGCTGTTGACCTCCAGCCGAAGCTGCACCAGTTCATCGGCAAACGGCTGCGCTCCGATCCCCGCGCCGACCTCCTCTTTCCGCTTGCCGAAGCGGTGGTGCAGGGCCTGACCGGCCGCTGGACCGGGATCGCCCTGGACGGCGCCCAACGGTTGGTGCAGTGGGGCGAGGCGCGGGCCCAGCTCGCGGCCTGGGAGCGGGCCGAGCCACGACTGACCGGCGACCCGGAACGAGCCACCGCCCGCTGGCCGGTCGTCGAGCGTCCCCGACCGAAGCCGGACGGCCCGGTCGAGCGGTACGTCAACCGGATGCTCGCCGCGGGAGCGGCCACGGGTGTGGCGGCGATGCCGTTCGCCGGGCCGAAACGGGCCACCGCGCTGGGCCTGTCCACCCTGCCGAAGGCTCCCGGCAGCGGACGCGAGGGGTACGCCGCCCAGCTCGGCCGGATGCTGGCCCGGCGCGGAGTGATCGCCATGGACCGCAGCGTGCTGCGGGAGCTGGACCGGATCGACACGCTCGTGCTGGACGCCGCCGTGCTCGGCTCGGACCGGGGCGTACTCGCCGATCTGGCACCGGCGCCCGGCGCCGACGTCGACCAGGTGGCGGAGCGGGCCTTCGCGCTGTTCGACCCGGACGACCCGGCCGCTTCCCGCACGGCGGACGGCTGGCGGCTCGGACCGCTGGAGCAGCTGCCCAGCAGCGACCCGGAAGCCATCCCGGACGGCGACCGGCTGCGATCCGCCGGCGGCCAGCTACTCGGCCTCGCCCACGGCGACCGACTCGCCGCCCTGCTGCGGGTCGAGCCGGAACCCGCGCCCGGCGTCGACGGCCTCCCGGCCGCCGCCCGGCACGCTGGCCTGCGGCTGGTGGTGGCCGGCGGCGACGAGCAGCGGTACGGCTTCGCCGATGCGATGCTGCCCGGCGGAGACCAGTTGACCGAGTCGGTACGCGCGTTGCAGCGCGACGGCGCGGTGGTGATGCTGGTCTCGGCGGACCGCAGAGCGCTCGGCGCGTCCGACTGCGGGCTGGGGCTCGCCGCACCGGAGGCGCTGCCGCCGTGGGGTGCCCACCTGCTGGTGGGCGTCGACCTGCGGGTGGTGGCCCTGGTGGTCGAGGCGACCGGGGTGGCCCGACGGACGGCTCAGCAGAACATCCGACTGGCGATGGCCGGCACCGGTCTCGGAGCGCTGGGGGCGTTCACCGCCCCGCCCACCCAACTGCCGAACAAGGCGCTCGTCGCGGTCAACGGGGCCGCCGGGTTGGCCTTCGCGAACGGGGTCTGGCAGGCCGGCCGGTTACCCGACACATCGGACACACCGGCACCCGTGGCGACCCCCTGGCACCTCATGCCGGCCAGCACCGTGCTCGACCACCTGCGCACCACACCGGACGGGTTGGCCAGCGCGGAAGCGAAACGGCGGCAGGACGGCTCGGGTCACGACGGCCAGGCCGCACCCGGACGTGGCGGTCTGCTGCGCGCCTTCGTGGACGAGCTGTCCAACCCGCTGACCCCCGTGCTGGCCGCCGGGGCGGTGCTCTCCGCATCGTTCGGCTCGCTTGTCGACGCCGCACTGGTGGGCAGCGTGGTCGGTGGGTCCGCCCTGATCGGCGCGGTGCACGAGCGCAACACGGAACGGTCACTGGCGGAGCTGCTGTCCCGCTCGGCGGTGACCGCACGGGTCCGCCGGGACGGCGCCGAGCGCGTTCTCGCCGCCGAGGACCTGGTCCTCGGTGACGTCATCGCCCTGGAGCCGGGCGACTCGGTGCCCGCCGACTGCCGCGTACTGGAGGCGGTGGGCCTGGAGGCGGACGAGTCGTCGCTGACCGGTGAGTCACTGCCGGTCGCCAAGTCCAACCGACCGGTGGTGGCCGCCGCCATCGCCGACCGCCACTCCATGCTCTACGAGGGCACCACCGTCGCCGCCGGACACGGCACCGCAGTGGTGGTGGCGACGGGATCGGACACCGAAGCCGGCCGTAGCTTGGCGCTTGTGCGACAGGCCCCGCCGACAAGTGGGGTGGAGGCCCGGCTCGGCTCGTTGACAAGCGCCGCCATCCCGTTGGCCGCCGGTTCGGCGGTGGCGGTGGCCGGCGCGGGCCTGCTTCGGGGCGTACCCCTTGCCGAAACGGCGGCGACCGCCGCGAACCTCGCCGTCGCGTCGGTGCCGGAGGGGCTGCCGTTCCTGGTCTCCGCGGCGCAGCTGGCCGCCGCCCGACGGCTGGCCGAGCACGGCGCGTTGGTGCGCAACCCACGCACGATCGAGGCGCTGGGTCGGGTGGACGTGCTCTGCTTCGACAAGACCGGCACCCTCACCGAGGGCAAACTGCTGCTCGCCGGGGTCGGCGACGGCGTCGGCGACCGGTACGCCCCGGTGGACCGGCTGGACGACCGACTCCAGTTGACGCTTGCCGCGGCGCTGCGCGCCACCCCCGCCGCGGCCACCCCGGAGGAGTTGGCGTTGCAGACCGACCGGGCGGTGCGGCGGGGCGCCGGAGTGGCCGGGGTGGTGGAGCAGACCGGTGCCCCCGGCTGGCGGGCTGCCGGTGGTCTGCCGTTCGAACCGTCCCGCGGCTATCACGCGAGCATCGGAGAAACCAACGGTCGCCTGTTGCTGAGTGTCAAGGGTGCTCCGGAAACGGTGCTGCCGCGCTGTTCGGCCCGGCGCACCGACGGCAGCCAGGAACCACTCGACGACGCCGGCCGCGCGGCGCTGGAGCGGATGCTCGCCGACCGGGCCGGGGCGGGAAACCGCATCCTGGCCGTCGCCGAGTGCCAGGTCGACGACCCGAAGGTGACCGACGCCGACGTCCGAGGGCTGACCTTCGTCGGTTTCCTGGCCCTCGCGGACGGGGTGCGGGAGAGCGCCGCCCCGGCGGTACGACGGATCCGGCAGGCCGGCGTGCACACCATCATGATCACCGGTGACCATCCCGCCACCGCCGAGGCGATCGCGGCCACCATCAGCGAGCACGACGAACAACGGGTGGTCACCGCCGGTGACCTCGACAAACTCGACGACGACGCGCTCGCCGAACGGTTGGCCCACACCGACGTGGTGGCCCGCTGCACCCCCGCGCACAAGGTGCGGATCATCCAGGCGTTGCAGAAGTGCGGGCGAACCGTCGCGATGACCGGTGATGGCGCCAACGACGCCCCGGCGATCCGGCTGGCCGACGTCGGCATCGCCCTCGGCCAACGGGGCACCCCGGCGGCACGGGCCGCAGCCGACCTGGTGGTGACCGACGACCGACTGGAGACCATCATCGCCACCCTGGTCGAGGGTCGGGCGATGTGGTCCTCGGTGCGGCACGCGCTCAGCATCCTGGTCGGCGGCAACCTCGGCGAGATCGCGTTCAGTGTGCTGACCGCCGCGGCGACCGGCCGTTCCGCACTCACCGGCCGACAACTGCTGCTTGTCAACCTCCTCACCGACCTGGCGCCGGCACTTGCCATCGCGGTCCGCCCACCCGCGTCGGACCGCACCGACACGCTCCTGCGGGAGGGCCCCGACGCGGCGCTCGGCGAGAGCCTCACCAGGGAGATCGGGCTGCGGGCGGCAGCGACCACGCTGGGCGCGACAGCGGGCTGGACGTTGGCCCGCTACACCGGACGCCGCCAACGCGCCGGCACCGTCGCCCTGGTCTCCCTGGTCGGCACCCAACTCGGCCAGACCATCCTGGCCGGCGGCACCAGCCCGGCCGTGCTGGCGTCCACGGCGGCGTCGCTGGGGGTGCTCGTCGTGGTGGTACAGACACCGGGGGTGAGCCAGTTCTTCGGCTGCACCCCACTCGGGCCGGTGGGCTGGACCATCGGAGCCGGCTCGGCGCTCGGCGCGACCTTCGCCAACGGCGCGCTCACCAAGCTGATGGAGCACGTACCCCAGGCCCGACCGGACACCGCGCCCACCGACAGCTGAACCGGGCACGATGATCGACGTGGAACGCGCCGGCAGTCGCGAGTTCCGGCTGTACGTCACAGCTGACACCCTCAACCGGCCGTTGCTCACCGCCATCCCCGAGCGCTACCCGGACATCGACGCGATGCTGATCCACCTCGGCGGCACGAAAGTCGCCGGGGTCCTGCTCACCATGGATGCTCGCCAGGGTGCCGACCTGGTGGAGCTGGTCCACCCGAAGCTGACAGTGCCGATCCACTACGACGACTATCCGGTGTTCCGCTCCCCGCTGGCGCACTTCGTCGACGAGGCCCGCCGCCGTGGCTGGGTGAAGCAGGTGCGCACCATCGGCCGCGGCGAGACCGCTGCCCTCACCCCACCGGCCCGAGGTCGACGGCGACGCAACCACCCTCGCCTGTTCTCATCTTGGATTCGACGTCCGGCTGGTGCGGAGTTCAGCTCTCCCGCGCCAGGCGATACAACTCCCGGCGCAACACCGGCCAGTCGTCGGCGACCGCGTACCGGACGGCGTTCAACGCCTCGACGGCGGCAACCCCCCTGCCCGTCGCCGCGTACAGGGCGTGGACGGCGCTGGAGCAGGTCCGCACGTCGGCGCCATGCGCCCTCAGGTGGCCGATCCTCGAGCGGGTCTCCTCGTCCAGGGTCAGGCCCCGCTCGACGGCCTCCACCGCCTGCCTCGCCAGATCGTCATCGCCGAAGGTGAACCGCGCCGTCACCGCCCGCACGGCAAGCGCCAACGCCGCCCGCCGCACCAACTCCGACGCGGCCCGCAGTCGCGCGTCGAGATCGGGCTCGTCGTGACCAAAGTTCGACGGCGGCCGCGGGTCCGGCGGCATCACGCCAAGCCGCACCGTCACCCACGGCCCAGCCTGCGGATCCGCCCCCTCGTCGCTCATCCACTCCGCCGGCAGCCGCACGCCGGTACGCCGCTCGACGAACGCCATCGCCGCGGACCGCACATACTCGCTGCCCTGCGCGGCGCGAAGATCGTCAAGGTCGTCGGCGAACGCGGACGGGTCAGCACCGTGCCGCCGATCCGGATCGTTCATGTCCATCCAGGCGAGCACCCTGCCGTACACCGCGTAGGTGACGCCGCCGTTGCCGTTGATGGTCCACTCGATCGTGTGCACCCGCACGCCGTCGCTGAGCCAGCGCAGAACCTCAGGCCGGCTCAGCGCGCAGCCATTGTCCTGAAACACCACCACAGCTGAGCCGATCTGAGCCAGGTCGGCGATCTCGCCCGAATGGTCGTCACCCGGCTCGACGCGCCTGGCCCGCAGGCGTTCGATCACCCCGTCGACAGTGGCCTCGGCACTCGCCGGCTGAACCACCGCCCAGCTCAGCCCCTCGGCGAGCCAGTCCCGATCAGCCAGGAAATCGTCGTAGTAACGCACGGCGTCCGACACCATCCGAACACCGTACGACGATCACGGTCTATCGGCGGCCCCGCCCGAGGGCCGCGTCGGTTTCAGGCCTGTCCAGCCTCTTGCGTCCGCCCCTGCTTGCCTTCATGATCCGATCACTTGGACGTCGAGGAGGAACACATGGGTGCCTGGGGTGACGGCCCGTTCGACAACGACAGCGCCGCCGACTGGTGCGGTGAACTCCACGATGCCGATCCGCCTGCGCGGGCGGCAATGGTCCGCGCTGCCCTGACAACCGCGGCGCTCAACACCGATTACCTCGACCACGACGATGCCGCCTCGGCCATCGCCGCGGCAGCGATCGTGGCGTCCCAGCTTCCCGGCGGCGACCCGATAACCTCGTCGTACGCGCCGGACTTCCTGCTCGCTGGCGAATCCCTCGACCTGGACGACCTGGCACAGTTGGCAGTCGAGGCACTCGACCGGGTCGTCGGCGACAACTCGGAGTGGCGGAGCCTGTGGGGCGAAGCGGAAGACAGTGAGTTCCCGCAGATCAACAAACTCCGCGCAGTGCTGACCGGTCCGCTGGAACCGCCCGGCCAGTTCTAGCGGCTGGGGTTGGCGCACCAGGTCCAGTGCCTCCCCACCTCCGCTCAACCGCGACGATCCGGCCTGGCCGCTTGCACCCACTTGTCGAAGTCGTCGACGGTGCGCGCTCCGTGGTCGAGCACAGCCTCGTAGATGTCCCAACTCCGCACCTGTTGCCCGTACTCCGCTCGACCAGCCCACGCGTCTTTGATCGTCAGGATCGCCTCGCGACTCGAAGCGGTCAGCCGTTGCGGCAGCGTCCGCAGATGCTCCAGGTCGGGCTGGCGGTCCGGCTCGTCGACGAACCAGATATCGACCGACCACATCTCGCCGAGCTGGCTGGCGCACCGCACTCTCAAATACAGGCCGTCGGGATAGGCAGGGTCGATGTTCCAGCGACCGGTGTCGTTGCGGAAAACAACCTCACGTACTCGCTGATGTGTCGCGATCCGCGCGCCAGTCACCGCCACAGCCTCAGCGTCGAGCCGGGGAGAGATCACGGTGAGGTCAAGGTCGCGCCACACCATCAGGCCGAGCGCGGCGCTGCCGACGCAGACAACCTCGCCATGAGCGGAGAGGTGGGCGTCCAGACCGAGGTCCGCACGCACCTCCAACGCCTCGCCTTGCAGCTCGTCCTGTCGGCGCAGCAGCTCGCTCGTTCGCACCCGGGCGATGATGCCAGGCTCTGGCCACCTCCCCACGCTGCGGACCGGCCCGCCGCGCGGTACGGCGGGCCGATCCTGCGCCTCACGTCACTGGTACGCGACGCTACGACTTCTTCTTCCCGGCAGCCCCACCGCTGCCACCGGTCTTGGTGCTCTTGGTGCTCTTGGTGCCCTTCGTCGACGTGGTGGAGCCCGTGGCCGTCGGCTTGGCGGTGGTCGTCTTCCCCTTCGCCTTCTGCTGGTCCTGGTAGGCCTTCGCCTGCGCCTTGGCGTACGCGTCCCAACGAGCCGCCTCGTCCCTACGGCGCTGCTCGGCCTCACGTTTCTCCGCCGCGCGCTTCTGCTCAGCCGCCCGGAACTCACGGTCATCCTTGGCCTTGGACGCCTTGAGAACCTTGTCAGCCTTCTTGCTCTCCGCCTTCGCCTTCTGCTGGTCCTGGTAGGCCTTTCCCTGCGCCTTGGCGTACGCGTCCCAACGAGCCGCCTCGTCCCTACGGCGCTGCTCGGCCTCACGTTTCTCCGCCGCGCGCTTCTGCTCAGCCGCCCGGAACTCACGATCGTCCTTGGCCTTGGACGCCTTGAGAACCTTGTCAGCCTTCTTGCTCTCCGCCTTCGCCTTCACCTTCTGCTGCGCGCGAAGCTCCTTGTCGGCGGCGAACTCGCGCGCGTCCTTGGCCCGCGCCGCGTCGACCGCCCTTGCTGCCGCCTGCTGCGTCTCCCACTGCGCCGACTTGGCCTTCGCGTACGAGTCCCACCGGGCAGCCTCGTCCTTGCGGCGCTGGGCGGCCTTGTCCTCGTTGATCGCCTGCTCGAACAGTTGACGTCTCGCCTTGCCGAACTCGGGTGAGATGAGGGGGACTGAGCCATCCTCGTACGACGGGTCGCCGCCCTGGTAGAACTGGTACCTTTCGATCTGTTCGGCCCGCGTGCTCGGGTCCTTCAAGGATTCCTGGAGGTGCTTGAGGCTTTCCCGCTCCCGTTGGTCCTGCACCCCCTGAAGCGCGGCGAAGGCCTCCGGATCCTGCTGCTCCAACCATTGCAAAGCAATGACTTCCAGTCCCATCCCGGTCGCGCCGGACCCGCCGCGCAGGCCGCCAAGGCGCTTCGCCAGGGCGGCGGCCCCGCCAGGTTTGGCGGCGGTGGTCGCAGGGGTGCCCGCATTGTCAGGAGTGCGCTGCGCACCATTGCCGCCCGACCCCTTCGGGCCGTCGGTCCTGGGTCGGGTCTTGGCCGGCGGGTCGTCCGGCGGGTCGCCATTGCCCTTCTTGCCCTGGACGGGACTTACCGGTGCGTTGTGCGTGGCGTGAGCCTTGTCCCGAGTTCGGGCGATATCGTCGCGCGCGCGCTGCTCCGCCTTGCGTACCTTCGCCTCAAGCTCAGCAGCCTTCCGCGCGGCGATGGTGGCCTCGGTCGTGGCCTTCTTGAGCGGCCCCCGCACCTGCTCCGACTGTTTGCGTGCCTTCTCGACGCGCCGCTCTTCCCTCGCCACCGCCCGCGGGTCATCCTTGGCCCGAGCCGCCACCAGGCGCTGCTCGGCCTGGCGTACCGCCCGGTCGGCCCGGTCGGCGACCCGCTGTGCGCCGTCGACGGCGCGGCTCGCCGTGGTGGCCGCCTTCCTACCGTTGTGAGCCTTCTCCTTGACCCCCAATCCAGCCGCGGCGACGTACGCCTGGTTGTACCGCTGCGCCACCCGATCGGCCTGCTGAGCCCTTGCCGCGGACCGGGTCGCCTCCTTCCGCGCGGCCTTGGCGTCCCGAACGTCCGTCCTGCTCTGCTGGCGGGCCTCGGAGGATCCCGCCGTCCGAGCCTGCTCCGTTGATCGGCGTGCCTGTTCCTCGGCCCTGACAGCCCGGGCCGCAGCCTGCTCAGCCGTTGCCCGGGCCCGGGCGGCGTCCTGGATCGCTGTCGTCGCCCGTGCCGCGTCCTGCTGGGCCTTCTTGGCCGCCCGCACTGTCGACGCATCCACCCGACCAAGGCGACGACGCTCGTCGGCCCGAGCCTGGCGGAGCCGCTCGGCGTGCCGGGCGGCGGTGATCGCCAGCGTCACGGCCAGCACCCCGCTCCGGACCGGTACCGCGCTGGACTGTCCCCCCTGTACGGCCGGCCCGGGCTTGGGGACGGCGGTCCCGGCCTTGTGCAGTTGACTGGCAGCCTTACCGAGATTGTCGGCGGCCTTGCTCAGGTCGTTTCCGGCGCGTACGCCGTCCTTCGGGATGACCTGATTCTGCTTTCCACGACGGGCTTTCCGCTCGTCTTCCTCCCGCTGGGCGGGAGTCCGCCGATCGACCGAGTTGTCCTCGTAGTACCTCGGCGGATCGAGCTGATCCTCCCAGTGGTGCGCCGGCGGCCTCGGCCGGTACCGGTCCACCTGACCTTCGCGGGCGTCCACCTCCGGTCGGTCGAACGGGAGGCCTTCCCACTTCCCGGTCGCCGGGTTGTAGACGACCCTCGCTCCCCACCGATCAGGTTCGGGCTCGCTGCTGGCCACGTACCGCAGGCCGTCGGGCTGTCCGGCTCGCGGCTGCGACCGGACCGCCCCGCCGACAAGTCCGGCGGCCAGGGCGGCGGAGAGCAGCACGGACATGGTCAGTCGGCTGGTCCTCGTCGTCTCACCCACCGAAAGCTCCGTCACCAGCACCCGGGCCGCCGGCCCGGACCAATCGGGACCCGTCGTGGTCAGGGCGCACCCCGGGCCAGCCGGGTCGTGCCTGCCACGTTGAGCGGGGGTACGCGGGCCGCACGCGGTCGTGGCACCGCTGGATCCGGGCGCGGTCCTTCATGCTCCGTTCCTTCAGGTGCGGCGGGCGGACGTGCACGACCTGGTCCGACTTGAGCCGGGAGTGGTAGTTCCTTCCGGCCTGAGCTTCGGTGACCCGGCAGATGGCCCAAGCGGTTCGTCCCTGGTCGACCGCCTTGCAGGCGTGTCCCGAGCTACGGCCGGACGCGAGACGGCTCGGCACCCACCCCTTGGTCCGGTCCACCGATTCGGCACGACGCTTGTTCCGGTCCACCGATTCGGCGCGGCGCTTGTTCTGGCCCACCGGCGCGAAACGGCGCTTCTTCTGGTCCACAGTGATGGCGGGCGTGCCGTTGTCGGTGGCGCTCTTGGTATCGGCGGCACTGTCGACGGGCTGGCGCGACGGATCCTGCCGGACAGGTGCGGTGGTGGACGGCTGCTCGGCGATCGGCGCCCTGGTGACCGGAATGTCGACCGCGACGGCAGCGGGAGATCCCGCGGTGGCGGTCGCGGAACCCGCTCGGTCATTCGTGCCGACCCAGGCGACGGCACCGCTCACGAGTGCCACCGCCAGGATGAGTCCGGCCCAACCCCAGGTCCGTGGTTGCCACCGCCACCTGGCCGGCGCGTTCGCCGGTGGCGACGCGGCCGGGCGCCTGGCTGGTGATTTACGTCGTCGGGTCACGGATCCTCCTCGTTCGCAGCTCGCGACGGCGAAATTCGCCCATTTCGCAGCGAGCAACCTTGAGAAGAAGCCAACGCGGTCGCCGTTTTCCCAACAAGGTGAACAGCCGCTCGGGACAATCCCGACCAGGTTCGGGACCAGTCCCGTACGCGCTGCCCAGCACCCCTGGGACAGACCGGGACTGTCCCGTACGGGACAGCGCCCAACTCGGTCAGCGGGGTACGCGCAGGGTGAGCGGGGGTTGACGCTCTCCAGGTCGAACGTCCGGAGTCCCAGCGTGCGGCACAGACGTGACCGACACGTGGCTCAAACAGAATCAGGGGAGATGACCGACTGGCCATCTCCCCTGATCAACTGCTGTGCGCCCGAAGGCATGACCTCTGGAGTGCCTGCTCCCCCGAAGTGTGGCCGCCGGCACCGCGATGGAGGGAGCCGCAGAACCGCCGACCGGCTCTTCGCGCAGCTCCGCGCGACAGCCGGGACTGAGATCAACCAAGGGAAGTGCTGGTGGAGCCCAGGGGACTCGAACCCCTAACCCCTGCCTTGCAAAGGCAGTGCTCTGCCAGTTGAGCTAGGGCCCCGTGGACGGCCGTCGGGCCGATCACTCGGCGTCGGGCCGGACCTCAGCGCAGGTCGGGCGCGGTGGTCGCCTCGTGCCAGAGGGCACGCTCGTCGTTCGAGGCCTTGATCTTGTTGAACACGACGGCGGCCACGCCGACGACGCCAGCCAGAATCAGCAGCTTCTTGAACATTGGGGCGACCCCTCGTGCTCGACTAACGTCGGACGACCGTGCGGTGGGGCTAGATGGAATCGAACCATCGACCTCAGAGTTATCAGCTCTGCGCTCTAACCGACTGAGCTATAGCCCCGCGTTGCGACGAGCAAGATTAACCCATCCGCTAGGCCCGCCCCAAATCGGGGTCCGGACCGACGAGCCGGGCCGTCGACGCCTGCAAAAACTACCTGAGTACGGGACGCCGGAGCGACCGCTTTCCGCGGTGCCCCGGCGTCCCGGTCGTTCAGTCCCGCTCGGCGAGCGTCAGCTCGATCCCACCGACCAGGTCGGCGCAGACGTTGTAGACGAACGCCCCCAGCGTGGCCAGCGCGGTGAACAGCACCACGTTGACCAGACCGATCAGCGCCGAGCTGAGGATCACGCCCTTGGCGGTGATCTGGAAGCTACTGGTGCTCTGCCCACCACCGGCGTTGACCAGGTCGCCCAGGCTGTCGTTGACGCTCTTGAACACGCCCATCGCGTCCAGCGCCAGGTAGAGCACCGACGTGGCGACCACCACGACGATGAAGAGCACCACCGAGACGGCGAACGCGAACTTCATCACCGACCACGGGTCGATCCGCTTCAGGTTCAGCCGCGCCCGACGCGGCCCGCGGGACGCCGCCGAGCTGACCGACGTACGCGCCGCACGCACCGCGTCACCGACACGGGCAGCCCCGACGGCAGACGGGTTGCCGATCCCCGGCGGCAGGCCGCCCCCGCTGGCCGGGCGACCGGCAGCGGAGGTACGCGTCGCATCCGACGACGGCTGCGTCATGCCGGGCATGATCCGCGGCTGAGTGCCGGTGGTCCCGCTCGACGCCGCCTGGCCCGGCCGGACGTTGATCGGCTGGGTGGTCGCCGGGCGGGCCGAGGGCGCCGCCGCCGAACCCGAAGGTGCGGCGACGGCGGACGTCGGCGCCTCGGCACCGGACGCCTCCGTCTTGTCACCCGACCCAGCGTCATCACTGCCCGGCTCCGGTGGGGGTGTCATGCCCGGGGCCCTCGTGAACTTCGGGGCAGGCGCGTCGGCAGGGACCGTTGCCCGGCCTACGGCCGCGCGGCCAGTCGCTGGTGTGCCGCCCTTGGCGGCCTCCTCGTCGACCGGGTTGGCCGAGGTCCCCGTGTTCCCCGACTTCGCCTGTGTCTCCGTCATTCAACTAGTCCTGTTCGTCAGGCTCGTCGGCATTGCGAGCAATCGCCACGATAGTCACGCCGTCCGGGAGGTCCATCAGCTTGACCCCCATTGTGTTCCGGTCACGCGTACGGCGTACAGGCTTCACCGGAGTCCGAATGACACCACCGTTGCTGGTGATCGCGAACAACTCGTCGTCCGGATCGATCACCACCGCGCCAACCAGACCACCGCGCCGTTCGGTGATCTTCGCAGTCAACACGCCTTTACCTCCCCGGCCCTGCACCGGGTATTCCTCGATCGGGGTCCGCTTCGCGTATCCCCCGTTCGTGGCCACCAGAACGTCCAGCCCCTCCCGCACGACCTCCATGGCGAGCAGGACGTCGTCGTCCGTGAAGCGCATGCCGATCACACCCGAGGTGGCCCGACCCATCGGCCGCAACGCCTCGTCCGAGGCGTTGAACCGGATCGCCTGTGCCTTCTTCGAGACCAGCAGCAGGTCGTTCTCCGGCGCAACCAGAGCAGCACCGACCAGCTCGTCCTCATCGCGCAGGTTGATCGCGATGATGCCGCCGGAACGGTTGGAGTCGAACTCCTCGAGCCGCGTCTTCTTCACCAGGCCGTTCTTCGTGGCCAGTACCAGATAGGGGGCTACCTGGTAGTTCGGGATCTCAATGATCTGCGCTATCTGCTCGTCGGGTAGGAAGGCGAGCAGGTTGGCCACGTGTTGGCCCTTGGCTACCCTACTGGCCTCCGGCAACTCGTACGCCTTGGCCCGGTACACACGGCCCTTGTTCGTCAGGAACAGGATCCAGTCGTGGGTCGAGCAGACGAAGAAGTGGCTGACGATGTCGTCCTGCCGCAGCGTAGCGCCACTGACGCCCTTACCCCCGCGTCGCTGCGAGCGGTAGAGGTCGACCTTGGTCCGCTTGGCGTACCCGGTCCGGGTGATCGTGACGACCACGTCCTCGCGGGCGATGAGGTCCTCCATCGAGACCTCGCCGTCGAACGGGATGATCTGCGTCCGGCGGTCGTCGCCCCACTTGGCGACGATCTCGCCGAGCTCCTCCGAGACGATCTTCCGCTGCCGCTCCGGCTTGGCCAGGATGTCCTTCAGATCGGCGATCTCGATCTCGAGCTTGGCCAGGTCGTCCACGATCCGCTGCCGCTCCAGGGCGGCGAGGCGGCGCAGCTGCATGTCCAGGATCGCGGTCGCCTGGATCTCGTCGATATCCAGCAACCGGATCAGGCCCTGCCGGGCGTCGTCCACCGTCGGCGAGCGCCGGATCAACGCGATCACCTCGTCCAGCGCGTCCAGCGCCTTGCCCAGACCGCGCAGGATGTGCGCCCGCTCCTCGGCCTTACGCAGCCGGAACGCGGTCCGCCGACGGATCACGTCGATCTGGTGCTCGACGTAGTAGCGGATGAACTGCGCCAGGTTGAGCGTGCGCGGCACCCCGTCGACCAGCGCCAACATGTTGGCGCCGAAGGTCTCCTGGAGCTGGGTGTGCTTGTAGAGGTTGTTCAGCACGACCTTCGCGACAGCGTCGCGCTTGAGCACCAGCACGATCCGCATGCCGGTACGCCCGGAGGACTCGTCGCGGATGTCCGCGATGCCCGCGAGCTTGCCCTCCTTGATCAGCTCGGCGATCCGCTCGGCGAGGTTGTCCGGGTTGACCTGGTAGGGCAGCTCGCTGACGACCAGGCAGGGCCGACCCCGCTTGTCCTCCTCGACCTCCACCACGGCACGCATCCGGATCGAGCCACGACCCGTGCGGTACGCGTCCTGAATCGCGGTCTGGCCGACGATCAGACCGTGGGTCGGGAAGTCCGGACCCTTGACGATGCCGAGCAGCGCCTCAAGGGTGGTCTCCTCGTCCTCCTCCGGGTGCTCCAGGCACCACTGCACCGCCGCGCCGATCTCCCGCAGGTTGTGCGGCGGGATCTTGGTGGCCATGCCGACCGCGATGCCCTCGGAGCCGTTCACCAGCAGGTTCGGGATCCGCGACGGCAGGATCGTGGGCTCCTTGGCCCGGCCGTCGTAGTTGTCCTGGAGGTCGACGGTGTCCTCGTCGATGTCCCGCAGCATCTCCATGGCCAGCGGGTCGAGCTTGCACTCGGTGTTGTGGCTGACGAACCCGTCCGAGACGAACGAGTGGTCATCGGTGTCGACCCGGACGCTGTAGAC
The DNA here is from genome assembly GCF_040647875.1 of Micromonospora sp. NPDC049230. Classification (NCBI taxonomy): domain Bacteria; kingdom Bacillati; phylum Actinomycetota; class Actinomycetes; order Micromonosporales; family Micromonosporaceae; genus Micromonospora; species Micromonospora sp. NPDC049230. The sequence continues at coordinate 88,141 of NZ_JBEZCZ010000007.1, read as the reverse complement.
CGACTGGACGCCGGCGTCGGTGATCTGCGCCACCTCGGCGTAGTAGAACCGACCGTCGACCAACGGCTCGACCACGTCGAGCACCTCGGTGTTGGTGATCCGGGCGGCGATCTCGTCGCGGTCACGCTCCCAGCGCTCGACCCGGTCCACGTTGTGCCGACGCAGCCAGTCCCGCTCGGTCCAGCGCTGCGCGCCGTGCGCACGGATGAACTCACCGACCAGCGGCACGTGGTCGCTGGAGAGCGCGGTGCTGCTCGCCGGCACCTGGGCCAGCTCCGCCTCCAGCTTGGCCTGTTTGCGGCCGAGGAAGCCGACGTGCGCGGCGAAGATCCGGGCGTCACGCCGGTTGGTCACCACGACCTTGATCTCACCGTTGTCGTAGCGGGTCTGTCGGCTGATCACACCGAACTCCAGCAGCAACTGCTGGACCTCGCGGGCCAACCGCTCACTGCGGGTCGAGTACGAGATCTGGATGGTGTTGCGCGGCAGCAGCGACGACGAGCCGTCGCCCTCGAAGAGCGCCTGGAGGAAGGCCCGCTTGATCGCGGCCGACCCCTGCCAGACGAACTCGGGAACGAACTTCGCGGCGCTCCGCGCGCCCACCAGCTCGCCGAGGACAGACCCGGCGAAGTCGGAGGTCCAGCCCCGCAGCTTGTGCAGCGTCTTACCGGTGACGGTTGTCTCTGTCCCGACCCAGCGTCGACCGCCCACGGCAAGGTCGTAGGCAGCCAGGACCCGGACGAAGAACTCCCGGTCACAGTTGTCGAACCCAACCCGATCCGCGGAGGTCCACCCCTCACTGACGTAAGCACCCGCGAGGACGGCCGCCTCGACGTGCTCCAGCATCGGGTAGCCGATCTCGTCCGGCACCGAGCGCTGAAGCAGCACCCGATCGCCCGGGGAGATCTCGGCCAGCAGCTTCCACAGCAGGGTCGGCACGCCGGCCACGTTCACCAGGCAGAGCACCGGGTGGTTGTGGGTGCCGGTCAGCTCGTACCCCTCGCGGGTGCGCAGCCGCAGCGTGGGGTGCTCACCGGAGTGGAAGAACTTCGAGGCGCGGACCAGGTCGCCGTTGCGGTCGCGGACCTTGAGGTCGATGTCGGTCTCGCTGGACGGCGCCGCTCCCGGCACGATGTCGCCGACCCGGACGCTACCCTCGGCGGTACGGATCCGGACATCTGCCGTGACGCAGTAGCGCATCGCCGCAGCCGGATCGTTACCCGGCGACCCGAAGTTGCCGTTGCCGTCAACCAGCGGATAGCGCAGCGACCAGGGCTGCGCCATCCGGACCAGCGCGTCGTAGATGGCCGAGTCGCCGTGCGGGTGGAACTGGCCCATCACGTCGCCGACGACCCGGGAGCACTTCACGTAGCCGCGGTCCGGACGGTAGCCGGAGTCGAACATCGCGTAGAGGATCTTGCGGTGGACCGGCTTGAGCCCGTCCCGCACGTCCGGCAGCGCACGCCCGACGATGACGCTCATCGCGTAGTCGAGGTAGGAGCGCTGCATCTCCACCTCGAGCCCGACCGGTTCGATCCGGTCGTGCGCGACCACGGCGGCGATGGCCTCGGCGGGGACCTCGGGCTCGTTAGGTGTGGACTCGGGAGAATCGGTCACTGTATACCCTTATCAGACTCAGAGTCGTTTTCGTGCTGTGGATAACCGCTGTGGATACCGGCCAAGCTGTGGATAACTCTGTGGACCGGTGAAGCGGCCGGGCGCTGCCCGGCCGCTCCGCCACGGTCTGTCAGATGTCCAGGAACCGGACGTCCTTGGCGTTGCGCTGGATGAACGACCGGCGGGCTTCGACGTCCTCACCCATCAGCACGCTGAACAACTCGTCGGCGGTTGCCGCGTCGTCGAGAGTGACCTGACGCAGGGTACGCGTCGCCGGGTTCATCGTGGTTTCCCACAGCTCGGGATAGTTCATCTCGCCGAGGCCCTTGAAGCGCTGGATGTCGTCCGGCTTGGCGTTCGGCTTCTTCTGCTGGCGCAGCGCGATCAGCCCGTCCCGCTCGCGGTCGGAGTAGGCGTACTGGGCGTCGTCGCCCTTCTTGTTCCACTTGATCTTGTAGAGCGGCGGGGCGGCCAGGTAGACGTTGCCCATCTCGACGAGCGGCCGCATGAAACGGAACAGCAGGGTGAGCAGCAGCGTCTGGATGTGCTGGCCGTCGACGTCGGCGTCGGCCATCAGCACCACCTTGTGGTAGCGCAGCTTCTCCATGTCGAAGTCGTCGTGGATGCCGGTGCCCAGCGCGGTGATCAGCGCCTGGACCTCGTTGTTCTTCAGGACCCGGTCGATCCGGGCCTTCTCCACGTTGAGGATCTTGCCGCGGATCGGCAGGATCGCCTGGGTCCGTGGGTCGCGACCCTGCTTGGCCGAGCCGCCGGCCGAGTCGCCCTCGACGATGAACACCTCGGACTCGCGCGGGTCGGTGGACTGGCAGTCGGCCAGCTTGCCCGGCATCGAGCCGGACTCCAGCAGCGACTTGCGCCGGGCCAGCTTGCGCGCCTGCTGCGCGGCGATCCGGGCGCGGGCCGCCTGGGAGGCCTTCGTGATGATCATCTTGGCCTCGGCCGGGTTGCGGTCGAACCAGTCGACAAGCCGGTCGTTGCAGACCCGCTGCACGAAGCTCTTCACCGGGGTGTTACCGAGCTTGGTCTTGGTCTGGCCCTCGAACTGCGGGTTGGCCAGCTTGACCGAGATGATCGCCGCGAGACCTTCGCGAATGTCCTCGCCGGAGAGCTTCTCGTCGCCCTTGAGCAGCTTCTTGTCGGTGCCGTACCGGTTGACCACGCTGGTCAGCGCGGACCGGAAGCCCTCCTCGTGGGTGCCGCCCTCGTGGGTGTTGATCGTGTTGGCGAAGGTGTAGACCGACTCGCCGTACGACTCGTTCCACTGCATGGCGATCTCGAGCGACATGCCCTCCTCCTCGGCGCCGAACTCGACCACGGTCTTGTGGATCGGGCTCTTCGAGGCGTTGAGGTGTCGGACGAAGTCGGCGATGCCGCCCTCGTAGTAGAAGGTGACCTCGCGCTGCCGGCCGTCCTCCTCCTCGGCCACCCGCTCGTCGAGCAGGTGGATGCGCAGGGCGCGGTTGAGGAAGGCCATCTCCTGTAGGCGTCGGTAGATGGTCTGGAAGTCGAAGTCGACGGTCTCGAACACGTCGGGGTCGGGCCAGAAGGAGACCGCCGAGCCGGTGCGGTCGGTGGCCTCGCCCTTCTCCAGTGGGCTCGGCTTGGAGTTGGTGTAGTGCTGCCGCCACACGGAACCGGACTTGTGGATCTCGACGAACATCTTGGTGGAGAGCGCGTTCACCACTGAGACACCGACGCCGTGCAGGCCGCCGGAGACCGCGTACGCCTTGCCGTCGAACTTGCCACCCGCGTGCAGGATGGTCAGCGCTACCTCGACGCCCGGCTTCTTGAGCTTCGGGTGGAGGTCGACGGGGAAACCTCGGCCGTTGTCGGTGACCCGGACGCCGCCGTCGGCGAGCAGCACCACGTCGATGGTGTCGCAGTATCCGGCGAGCGCCTCGTCGACAGCGTTGTCGACAACTTCCCAGACGAGGTGGTGCAGACCGCGCTCGCCGGTGGACCCGATGTACATACCGGGCCGCTTGCGGACCGCCTCCAGCCCCTCGAGAACGGTGATCGACTCTGCGCCGTACTCCTGCTTGTCCTGCGCTGCCACCTTCGGCCACTTTCTCGCGTCAGCCACGCCGGTAGGGCGCGTCGGGCGCGGGTTCGGCGGACAGGACGCGACGTCGGCGCGTGGACCGGTGCCGGAGACCTCCGGACAGCGGGTCGAACGCGCCGGTCGCCGCGGTTGCCCGCGGATCGCGATCGGCTCGACCCGACGTGGAGAATGAATCCGGGGCCATCGGCCCCGTCGCTCTCCCACACCGGGTCTTCGTCTCGCTGTCAATCCTACTGTGCGCGGGGGACAGAACCACCACTCGGCACCCTCAGAGAGGCGGCTGAGAAGTCCGTAGCCGGCAGAACCCCGTTGCCCGCGACTCCCCCCACACGCCAGGGTCCGATCGCACGCGCCGCCCCCGGACGGGTTGACCCGCGCTCGGGCGGGTCGGGGGTCGCGGCCGAAGCCTCTGTGCCGTACGTTTGCGGCGCTCCGGAACCAGGCTTGATCTTTACCGGCCGGAACCGGGACGATCGACTCGATCGACCCGACACGTGCTCTTGAAGAGGTGACAGATGGGGCTGGACAACGTCGCGGTGCACTGGCCGCGGACCGGCCGCTTCTACGATCCGGTCGCGCCGGCCGAGTTCGTCGACTTCGGCGAGATCGTCGACGTGCCGCGCATCTCCGCGCCGACGGCGGCGCTGGCCGAGTTGATCGCGAAGACCGGCACCATCCGGGCGACCGCGTACACCGAGTTGGTGGATCTCCTCCTCGGCCTCGAAGGTGTGTTGTACGCCACAGATGCCGCGGCCGAGGACGAGGACCCGGTGATCGACCCGGACGGCTGCTCCTGGATCGCCAGTGGGATCGAGCGGTTCGTGGCCGGGCACCGCGCCTACGGCGAGGCGGTGACCTTCGAGTCGGTGAGCACTGTGCTGCGCTCGTTGCTCGGCGACGGCAGGTTGGCCGAGCAGCAACTGCGGTGGCTGGAGAGCCGGCTCGACGCGCTGCGCGACGAGCGTGGCGATCCGCCGCAGTGGAACTTCACCTGCGCCGAGCTGGGCGTGCTGGCGGCGTTCTACCGGCGCTGCGCCGAGCGCGGCTTCGCCGTCTACGCCGACGCCTGACCCGCCGACGCTCAACCCGCCGCGCCGGTCTCCGCCGCGGTCTGGTCGCTGCCCGGTCGGTTGGCTGCGGCGATCACCTGGGTGAGCACGGCGTGCAGGTGTTGCAGGTCGGCGAGGGGCAGCCCGAGTCGCCGCACGATCGCGGCCGGGATCAGCTCCGCCTGGCTACGCAGCGCGGCGCCGCTGGCGGTGAGGGTGACGGCGAGGCTGCGCTCGTCGCCGGGGTCGCGTTCCCGGCGCAGGTAGCCGGCGGCTTCGAGTCGCTTGAGCAGGGGTGAGAGCGTCCCCGGGTCGAGCTGCAACAGGCGGCTGAGGTCACGGCCGGACAGCGGCGCGTGCTGCCAGAGCGCCAACATCACCAGGTACTGCGGATGGGTCAGCCCCATGGGTTCGAGGAGTGGCCGGTAGACGGCCACCACGCTGCGCGCGGCCACCGAGAGAGCGAAGCAGACCTGCTGCTCCAACGCCAACGGGTCGACGCGATCCGGTCGTTCGGTCATCGGTTGCCCTTACCAAGCACGGTGACTACTCTACCGATCATTGGTACACCAACCATTGGTGCCCCAATCGCTCGCTCGTTCGGCGGGCGGACGACACGCGGCGAAAGAGGGCGGCAGATGAGTGCGGACGGCGCGACCACCAGGGCCCCGGGCGAGGGCGGCCGACTCCTGAGCTGGGCGTTCCGGCACCTCGCCGGCCCGGCTGAGGGTGTCAGGGGTGCGGTGCAGGGCGGTTCGGCCGAGGCCCGCGAGGCGTGGAAACGCGACCTGGCCGAGCGCAAGCGCTTCACCCGGGAGCAGCGGGAACGCAAGCGAGCGGCCCGCGAGGCCGACCGGCGGCGCTGAGGGGCCGACTCAGCCGTACGTGTCGCGCGGGCCCCGGCCGCGTACCCGGCGTGGCCCCTTCCCCCAGGACGGCGCGGCCGGGCCGTGGATGTGCAGCTTGCGCACCACGTTGTGGCCGACCTCGCTGGCGATCTGCTTGAGCAGCGAGCCGGCGAGCAGGCGCAGTTGGGTCGCCCAGGCCGTCGAACGTGCCTCCACGGTCAACTCGCCGTTCTCCAGCTTGACCGGGCGGCTGTTCTGCGCGACCTCCACGCCGACGACGCGCTCCCAGGCGCCGAACACTGTCGCCTCGGCCGCCGGCTGCTGCCAGCCACGCGCCTTCACCAGCCGGTTGAGCACGGCACTGAGCGGCTGCGGGTCGCGCGGGTCGGGGCCCGGACCGGAGTAGCCACGCAGCCGCCGCCCCGATCCGCCGGCCGCGTCGCCACCGGCGCCACCCGGGGCACGTCGGGCGCGGGCCGCCGCCTGCCGCCGGGACAACGCCGCGTCGAGCACCGCCCGCGCCAGTTCCGGTCCGGCGGGCGCCGACTCAGCGCCGGTCGCTTCCGACCCGGGGGTACGCGCGGCAGCGGCGTCACCTCCGCCGGTCTCGGGTCGTTTGGGGCGTGGCTCATCCGACACGGCGTACCGTCCCTTCGCCGACCTGGTAGCGGGTGCCGCGCAGCGCCGCCGGCACGTCGTCGTCCACCGCGCAGGTGACAAGCAGTTGACTCGCTCCGCCGACCAGCTCCGCCAGGCGCTCCCGGCGGCCGGTGTCCAACTCGGCGAAGACGTCGTCGAGCACCAGCACCGGCTCGATGCCGTCGGCGCGCAGCAGATCGTAACCGGCCAGCCGCAACGCGAGCGCGAACGACCACGACTCGCCGTGGCTGGCGTACCCCTTGGCGGGCAGTGGCCCGAGGGTCAGCGCCAGTTCGTCGCGGTGCGGGCCGACCAGGGTGGTGCCCCGTTCGATCTCGGCGGAGCGGGACGCCGCCAGGGCCGCCGTCAGTGCCTCGGCAAGTGTGGCCCGGTCGGTGGTCGGCTCGGCCAGCTCGATCGAGGGTCGGTAGGCGATGCTCGCCGCGCCCCGACCGGCGGCCACCGCGTCGTAGGCCTTGGCGACGTGCGGGGTGAGCGCGGCCACCAGTTCCAGGCGGCCGGCGAGCAGCTCCGCGCCGTGCTGGGCCAGGTGGGTGTCCCAGACGGCGAGGGTGCCGAGGTCGCCGCCGCGCGATCCGCCGGTCTTGCGTGCCAGGTACGCGGTGCGCAGCAGGGCGTTGCGTTGCTTGACCACCCGCTCGTAGTCGGCCCGCACACCCGCGAACCGGGGCTGCCGGTTGACCAGCAGGTCGTCCAGGTAGCGGCGGCGTTCGGACGGGTCGCCCCGGACCAGTTCGAGGTCCTCCGGGGCGAAGAGCACGAGTCGCAGGGCGCCGAGGACGTCCCGGGCCCGCCGCGCCGGTGAGCGGCCCAGCCGGGCACGGTTGGCCTTGCCGGGCACGATCTCCAGCTCGACAAGGAGTTCCCGGCCGTCGTGCACCACGGCGCAGCGGATCACCGCTGCGGTGGCGCCCATCCGCACCAGTGGCGCGTCGGTGGCGACCCGGTGTGAGTCCAGGGTCGCCACATAGCCCAACGCCTCGACGAGGTTGGTCTTGCCGACGCCGTTGGCGCCGGTCAGGACGTTCGCCCCCGGCTGGAGGTCGACGGCCACCCGCTCGTACGAGCGGAAGTCGACAAGTTCCAGTCGGTGGACGTACACAGGGTGGGGATACCGCTCAGCGCTTGTGGACGGCGTGGCCACCGAACTGCTGGCGCAGCGCGGAGACGGCCTTCATGGCGGGTGAGTCGTCGTCCTGCCGCGAATTGAACCGGGCGAACAGCGAGGCGGTGATGACGTTGAGCGGCACCGCCAGCCGGACCGCCTCGTCGACGGTCCAGCGGCCCTCGCCGGTGTCCTCGGTGTAGGCGCTGAGGTCAGCCAGCTCCGGGTCCTCGTCGAGCGCCCGGTCGAGCAGGTCGAGCAGCCAGGAACGGACGACGGTGCCCTCGCGCCAGGACTTGATGACCCCGGGCACGTTCGTCACCAACTCGGAGGCCGTCATCAGCTCGTAGCCCTCGGCGTAGGCGTGCATGAGGCCGTACTCGATGCCGTTGTGCACCATCTTCGAGTAGTGCCCGGCACCTACCGGCCCGGCGTGCACGAAGCCGAACTCGCCCTCCGGCTTGAGCGCGTTGAAGATCGGCATCAGCCGGTCGACGTGCTCCTGGGAGCCGCCGACCATCAGCCCGTAGCCGTTCTGCCGGCCCCAGACGCCACCGGAGACGCCGACGTCGAGGTAGCCGATGCCCAACTCGTTGAGCCGCTCGGCCCGGGGCGCGTCGTCGCTGAAGCGGGAGTTGCCGCCGTCGATGATGATGTCGCCCTCGCCGAGCACCTCGGCGAGGGAGTCGATGGTGGCGTCGGTGACACCGGCGGGCACCATGACCCAGACCACGCGTGGCGAGTCGAGCTTCTCTGCCAGGCCCGCGATGGTCGGGACGTCGCTCAGCTGCGCGTTGTGGTCGAAACCGACAACGTCGTGACCGGCGGCGCGCAACCGCTCCCGCATGTTGCCGCCCATCCGGCCGAGTCCTACAAGGCCGAGCTGCATGTGTTTCTACCTCCGTGGATCTGGGTGTTGCTGGGCGCGATCAGCGCGAGACGCGGATCGGCATGATGAGGTACCGGTACCCCGGAATTACCTCTCCATCCTCGCCGGCGGGTGAGATCACCGCGGGCTTGAAGGCGTCGACGAACGAGAGCACAGCGGTCTGGGACCCCAGGTTGGCCAGGCCGTCGATGAGGTACTGCGGGTTGAAGCCGATGGTCAGCGCGTCGCCGGTGAAGGTGGCCTCCATGGCCTCGCTGGCCCGCGCCTCCTCGGAACCGCCGGCCTCGACCACCAGGCCGTCGGCGCTGAAGCTCAACAGCACCGGAGTGGCCCGCTCGGCGACCAACGCGACCCGCTTGACCACCTCGATCAGGGTGCTGACCGGCACCCGGGCGGCGGCGTTGTGGGTGGCCGGGAAGAGCGAACGCACCGGCGGGTAGTTGGCGCCGTCGAGCAGGCGGCTGGTGGTGCGCCGGGTGCCGCCGGCCAGGCCGACCATGCCCTCACCGGCAGCGCCCTGGGCGAGGGCGAGCGTGACCTCGCCGCCCAGCGGCCCGAGGGCCTTGGCGGTGTCGTTCAGGGTGCGGGCGGGCACCAGGGCGTTGATGCTGACCTCGGGGTCGTCCGGCTGCCACTGGATCTCGCGCAGCGCCAGCCGGTATCGGTCGGTGGCGAGCATCGACAGCGTGTTGCCGGACAGCTCGACGCGGACGCCGGTCATCATCGGCAGCGTCTCGTCCCGGCCGGCGGCGATGGCCACCTGGGAGACCGCTGTGGCGAACGCGGCGGCGTCGACAGTGCCGGCGCTCTGCGGCATCTCGGGCAGCGCGGGATAGTCCTCCACCGGCATGGTGGGCAGGGTGAACCGGGCGCTGCCGCAGACCAACTCGAGGTGGGCGCCGACCGCGGCGATGTCGACAGGCTTGGCCGGCAACGCCTTGGTGATCTCGGCGAGCAGGCGGCCGGAGACGAGCGCGGCGCCGTCGGCGTCGCCCTGCACCTCGACTGTCACCTGGCTGGAGACCTCGTAGTCGAACCCGGAAACCCGCAGGTTGCCGTCGGTGACCCGGAGCATCACCCCGGCGAGCACCGGGACGGATGGCCGGTTGGGCAGGCTCTTCGCGGTCCACGCCACGGCCTCGGCGAGCGCGTCGCGCTCCACTCGGAACTTCATCAATGCCTCCGCGTCGACGTCAGCGACAACTCTCTCATGCCGACCGCTGCCTACCGTCCCGCCCGACCGTGCGGGTACCCATCGCACCTTAGGGCGCGTGGGTATCGGCTGTGCGCCCGGCCCCATGGTTTGTGTCGGTGCTGACCGGGTGATCCGGCAGCGTTCAGCACGATCCACAGAAAGCCCAACGGTGATGATTGGTTTTTGTTCTCTTAGAAGAGATAACTCATCGTCTTCATCGCACCTGTGCAAACTGTGGATAACCCGAGTTTTCCCTGGTCAGACAGGTTATCTACAGGTGATTTAGCTGTGGAGAACCAGGGGTACAACCGGCTCGCCTGTCCACAGCCCGGTCTCGGCGCTCGGTTGTCCACCGTTGTCCACCGGTTGTCCACCGGTAATCCACCGACTTTCTCCCCAAGCCTGTGGACGACGATGAAGATCACCATTGCCGTCATCCCCAGAACCTTCAACAGCTCGTACACAGGGCGACGGTCGTCGGTGGATAACGTGACGGTTGTCCCCAGGCGTCCACAGCTCCGTACACAGGGTTTCTCCACAGCCTGTGGGTAACCGGCGAAGGACGGACCGTAGTTATCCACCGACGGTGGACAACGAGCTGTGGACAACGAGTGGGAGTCGAGGCGGTCACGGCCTTCATGCTGTGGCCTACACCATGTCGAGAGTCCAGTCGGAGAGCCGAAAAACGCCCGACCGGAGATCCGGACGGGCGTTTCCTGGGCGGCGTGCCGCCGCGACGGCGGCGTACGCCTCAGCTGTTCTGCTTGATCCGGTTGGTCAGCTCGGCGATCTGGTTGTAGAGCGAGCGGCGTTCCGCCATCTGCTGCCGGATCTTCCGGTCGGCGTGCATCACAGTGGTGTGGTCCCGGCCACCGAAGGCCTGCCCGATCCGGGGCAGCGACAGCTCGGTCAGCTCCCGACACAGGTACATGGCCACCTGCCGGGCGTTGACGAGCACCCGGGACCTGGACTGACCGCGCAGATCCTCCAGGCTCACACCGAAGTAGTCGGCGGTCGAGGCCATGATCTGGTCGGCGTTGATCTCCGGCCCGGCGCCGTCGGGCATGAAGTCCCGAAGCACCTCCTCGGCCAGCGACAGCTCGACTGTCGACCGGGTCAGGCTGGCGAACGCCGTCACCCGGATCAGCGCACCCTCCAACTCGCGGATCGAGTTCGACACCCGGGACGCGATGAACTCCAACACGTCCGGCGGGGCGTACATCCGCTCCTGCGCCGCCTTCTTCTGGAGGATCGCGATCCGGGTCTCCAGATCCGGTGGCTGGATGTCGGCCAGCAGCCCCCACTCGAACCGGGTACGCATCCGGTCCTCCAGGGTGGCGAGCTGACGCGGCGACCGGTCCGAGGTGATCACGATCTGCTTGTTGGCGTTGTGCAGGGTGTTGAAGGTGTGGAAGAACTCCTCCTGCGTACGCTCGCGGTTCTCCAGGAACTGGATGTCGTCGATCAGCAGGATGTCGACGTCGCGGTAGCGCCGCTGGAACGCGCTTGTCTTGTCGTCCCGGAGCGAGTTGATGAAGTCGTTGGTGAACTCCTCGGTCGAGACGTACCGGACCGAGCGGGCGTTGCCGAGTGTCGTGGCGTAGTGCCCGATGGCGTGCAGCAGGTGCGTCTTGCCCAACCCGGAGTGCCCGTAGATGAACAGCGGGTTGTACGCCTTCGCCGGTGACTCCGCCACCGCCACGCTCGCCGCGTGGGCGAACCGGTTGGACGAGCCGATGACGAACGTCTCGAACATGTACTTCGGGTTGAGGCGGTTGCCGCCGGTGTCGGCGCCGGGCAGTCGGCGATCGTCGCGGCCACCAGCGCGGTGGTCGACCCCGCTGCGACCCGGGCCGCTGTCCGTTCCGCTGTCGCGGGGCATCGCGCGGATCACGTGTTGGTCGCGCGGCGATCCCGAATCTTCCCGGTAGCGCGGCTCGTAGGGCCGGGTGTCCGGGCCCTGCGGGTCGAGGCGGGCGGCCTGCTCGTCGTAGCCGCGACGGTCCGGCCCGGGGCGCGACGGCCGCATCGGTTCGGCGAACGCGGCGCTGAACAGCGCCTCCTGCCCGTCTCGGCTGGCGGGGATCATCCCGGGGCGATGCGTGTCGACGCTCGGCGCGAGCGGCGGACCCGCCGGTGCGGGTGGCGCGACCGGCTCGGACGTCCGCGGCGCGTGGGTCTGCTCGGGGATCATCGTGTCGCCGTGCGCTCGTGCGCCGTGGTCGTCGAAGGGTGCGGCGGCCGGACCCTCGATGTCGAGCGGCCCGATCTCCGGGGCGCTGCGGTAGACGGTGCCGGCCGGTCGGCCCGTGGCGTCCTCGGCCACGCGCACGGTGACCGCGACCTGGATCGGACGACCGAGCCGGCGGGTGAGCGCCTCGGTGATCGCCGGGCGCAGCCGTGACTCGATGACGTCGCGGGTGAACGCGTCCGGCACGGAGAGCAGCGCGGTGTCCTCGACGATCGCCCGCAGCCGGGTCAGTCGGAGATAGGCACGCTGCTGGGCAGAGATGATCTCGTCGGCTAGCTCGTCGGTCGCCGCTAACCACACTGCGGCAAGGTCGGTCGTACCGGCCACCGTCGTGCCACCCCCTCGCCTCTGCTCCCGGCCGCCGCTGTCTGCCAGCCGGCCATCCCGGGCCCGCCGCGTTCGCGGGTGGAACAACACCCCACCCGGACGGTCGACCGGTGGTCATCCACAAGTTATCCACAGCCTGTGTACCGACCGATTGTGGCCGCCACCGGACGCGGGTGGGACCTGCCCCTGCCTGACCGGGCGTTGAAGCGGGTTCACCGTGCCGAACGATTCACTACCTTGTCCGGTCTTGCCTGCGCGACGACCGGAGCTTCCGACGCTCACCGCAATCGGGCACGGTAACAGCGTTGTCCCTGCGCCATCAACCGGCGACGCGGTGACGGCCTTGTCGGCATCAGCGAAAACCACCCTTCGGCCCCGGGCGCGTCCTGTTGCGCGCACCTCGGGGTGTTTGACGGCCATTGCCCCCCTGCGTAGGCTGGAACGGCTGCTTTCTCGCCCTCTGCTAGGGTGATGGGTGCTTGCTGTCCGCGGTCGCATCCCCGCGTCGTCGAGGTCCCGCACCACCGGACAGCACCGATCGGGGGCCACCGTCGAGGTGGCCTGGACCACCACACGACCCCGGCGATCCCGTCGCGCGGGGCGCGTACGAAAACGGAGAGCCTGACGTGAGCAAGCGCACCTACCAGCCGAACAACCGCCGGCGCGCGAAGACCCACGGCTTCCGGCTGCGCATGCGCACCCGTGCCGGCCGTGCCATCCTGTCGAGCCGTCGCGCCAAGGGTCGCACCACCCTGTCGGCCTGAGCCGACCGGGCCGGTCAGGGGACGTGGGCAGTCGTGCTGGCCGCCGCGCAACGACTGCGGCGCAGCACTGACTTCGCCGCGGCGGTTCGCGGTGGCCGACGCGTCGGACGTGGCGCCGTCGTGGTCCACCTGACAGTGCCGGTGAGCGCCGACCCCAACCTTTCGACCTCGTCGGAGCCGGTGCGGGACGACAGTGCGGAGCAGTCACCCGTGCCGTCCCGCGCCGGCTTCGTCGTCTCCAAGGCTGTCGGCAACGCGGTGATCCGTAACCGGGTCAAGCGTCGGCTGCGGGCACTGGTCCAGGACCGGTTGCCCGGCCTGCCCGCCGGCAGCACGCTTGTCGTCCGGGCGCTGCCCGCAGCGGCGGAGGCGTCATATCCGCGCCTCGCCACCGACCTGGATGCCGCCATCGCGGTCGCCCGGTCGCCCCGCGAGCGGCGGTCCCGATGACCGGTGCCGAGAAGACCAGTCCACGTGCGTCGACAACCGGTGCCAAGGTGCTGATCGCGCCCATCATCGCGTACCGTCGGTGGATAAGTCCGGCGCTGCCGGCCCGCTGTCGGTTCTACCCGTCGTGCAGTGCGTACGCCCAGGAGGCGGTCGCTCGGCACGGCGCGCTCCGGGGAGCCGCGCTGGCGGTCCGGCGGCTGTTGCGCTGCCACCCCTTCCACCCTGGTGGGTATGACCCGGTGCCGGAGCCGGGCGGCCGCCGTCGTGCTGATGTGACTGGAGCCTGAGAGTGGACTTTAGCCTCGACTGGATCTACTACGCGATCTCGTGGATCCTGCTGACCTGGCACTCCGCCTGGGACGCCATCGGGGTGCCGGTTGGTGCGGTGATCGGCACCAACTTCGCCTGGATCCTGTCCATCATCTTCCTGGTGGTCACCGTCCGCGTGATCCTGTTCCCGGTCTTCGTCAAGCAGATCAAGTCCCAGCGGGCGATGCAGGCGCTCCAGCCCAAGGTCAAGGAGCTTCAGGAGAAGCACAAGGGTGACCGGGAGACGCTCCAGAAAGAAATGATGGAGCTCTACAAGAAGGAGAAGGCCAACCCGCTGATGGGTTGCCTTCCGATGTTCCTTCAGATCCCGGTCTTCCTGGGGCTCTTCCACACGTTGAAGCGGCTGGACCCGGCAAACCAGGGCAAGACCCTGTACGGGTGGAGCGTCGACCAGTTCGAGAGCGCCTCGCAGGCGAAGCTCTTCACCGCCCCGATCGCCGGCAAGTTCGGCTCGACGGCCGACGAGCTGGCCCGCCTCGGCGCCACCGGCAGCACCGTCAAGATCATTGCTGGCATCCTGGTTCTGGTCATGATCGCGACCACCTACCTGACCAGCCGTCAGATGATCCTCAAGACCGGTTGGGCGGAGGACCCGCAGCAGCGGATGATCCAGCGGCTGATGCTCTACGGCATCCCGGCGTCGCTGCTGATCTCCGGCGCGATCTTCCCGATCGGCGTCATCATCTACTGGGTCACCAACAACCTCTTCACCCTCGGCCAGCAGCAGTGGGTGCTGCGGAAGTTCCCGCCGCCGGTGACCGCCAAGAAGGCCGTCGCCCCCGCCGCCAACCGCAACCCGGTGCAGCCCGCCAAGTCCGGTGGCCTGTTCGGTCGCGGCAAGGCGGCCCCCCCGGCGCCGGTCAAGGCGACCGCGCCCAAGGTGGCCGGGCCGAAGCCCGGGGCCAAGCCGGCGAACAACCCGAAGAAGAGCCGTCCCGCCAAGCGGCAGGGCTGACCCGCACGGGCCGTCGCCGGGTGACCGGTGGCGGCCCGTCCCGCACCGTGCAGCCGCCGTCCGGTGGCGCCGAGCGGAACTGACCGCGCACCAGGCGGCCACGGGCGACACTGCCCGTACAGACGTGCCCGCGGGCACCGGCGACCTCCCGCCGGCCCCGGGAAACCAGTCGGACCCGACGGTCCGGCCGAGCGAGTACGGAGATGAGACCGTGACCGAGACCAGCATCCCCCGCACCGAGCAGCCCCTGGACGAGGAGGAGACCGCGACGCTCGCGGTGGACGGCGACGACGCCGAGACCGACGAGGACAGCGCGACCGACGAGGGCACCGATACCGTCGCAGCTGGCGGCCGAGCGAAGAAGGCCGTGAGCGAGGGCGACCTCTTCCAGCAGAGCGAGATCGCCGCCGACTACGTCGAAGGGCTGCTCGACATCCTCGACTACGACGGTGACATCGAGGAGTTGGTCGCCGCCGGACGACCCATGGTCGAGGTGGTCGGCGATCGCTTGCAAAACCTGGTCGGTCAGCGCGGAGCCACCCTGGAAGCGCTCCAGGAGCTGACCCGCCTCGCCGTGTTCCGGCAGACCGGCACGCCGAGCCGCCTGCTGCTCGACGTCGGCGGCTACCGGGCGAACCGCCGCAAGGAACTCGCCGCGGTCGCCAAGAACGCCGTCGAGAAGGTCAAGGAGTACGGCGAGCCGGTCCGCCTGGAGGCGATGTCCGCGTTCGAGCGTAAGTGTGTGCACGACGTGGTCAACGCCATGTCCGGTGTGGTGAGCGAGTCCGAGGGCGTGGAGCCGGCCCGGCGCATCGTCGTACGGCCGGCGGACTGACCGGGTGACCCACCACGACAGCACGGCCGACGCCGTGACCGGCCCGGGCGGCACACCGCTCGGGCCGTCCGCTGTCCAGCCCGCCGGGGCTGGCGCCGAACCGGCCGAGCGCGGCACCGCCCCGTCACCAGAGGACGCGGCGCTGCCGCCCGAGCTGGCCCCGGCCGCGCTGACCCTCTTCGGCGACCGTCTCGACCTGGCCGCCGCGTACGCCGAGTTGTTGATCACCGACGGGGTGGTTCGCGGCCTGATCGGCCCCCGCGAGGCACCTCGCATCTGGGATCGGCACCTCCTCAACTGCGCGGCGGTCGCCGAGCGGATCCCGTCCGGCGCGACAGTCCTCGACGTCGGCTCCGGAGCCGGTCTGCCAGGTCTCGTCCTGGCCATCGCGCGCCCCGATCTCACTGTCACCCTGATCGAGCCTCTGGCACGACGCACGTCGTTCCTGATCGAGGTCGTCGAGCGGCTCGGCCTGGCCAAGTCGGTGCGGGTGTTTCGTGGGCGGGCCGACGAGGCGGCCACCGGTTCGAATGCTCGGGACCCGATCAGCGGAGACGTGGTCACTGCCCGCGCCGTCGCGCCACTGGATCGCCTGGCCGGCTGGAGTTTCCCCCTGGCGGTCCGTGGCGGCCGGCTGCTGGCGCTGAAGGGTTCGTCCGCGGCCACGGAGATCGAGGAGCACGCCGAGGTGGTGGCACGACTCGGTGGCGGGGAGCCCACCCTGCACCTCTGTGGGACCGGGGTGATCGACCCACCCACCACAGTCGTGGAGATCGTGCGTGAGCGGATGGTCGGCCCGGCCCGCGCGGCGGCCAACAAACGCTCCCGCAATGGCCGGACCCGCCGACACTGACACTTCGTGTCATCGGGCTTCCGGCCGGTGGGTTGCCTCGTTGAACCGGTACGGATGGACGAGGGGATTGAGAACCCGACGTGGACCGGCCGCGCCCGTCCGCCGTAGGCTGACCGCGCGTCGATAGTGTGAAGCGGGCGACGGACGTCGCGGGGTCTCCGACCGCTCCCGAGGGCCGTACGCTCCGGGTTGCGAGCGTGGTGTGGCCAAGTTGACCGGGGCGCGGACCGACCATCCGAAGCGGGCAGGGATGACAGGTGCATGACGACGGCAGGTACGACGATCCACGCGTGACCGGGTCGACAGGCGATCCCGTTTCACGTGAAACCGACTACCCGAGCTGGTCGCCCGGAACGACCGGGCCTGCGGACGGCGATCCGTCGTTGTTCGGCGGAGAACCAGCGGACCCACCGACCGAGCCCGAAGTGGGCGACCCGGCGGGTGTTCGCCGAGCACCCGAAGGGCTGAGCCGACCGGCGAATGTCGTCGAGGTGCGGCAGACGTCCGGCCGGCGCAACACCGCTCGTGCGGTTCGCTACGAGCCGGCGGTCCCGCACCAACCCGCCGCGGCGGCGGTACGGGACGCCGCGCCGGTGATCGCCGACGCGCCGGTCGCTTCGACCGACTCGTTGGCTGCCGTGGCAACCGACCCCACGTACGTTTCACGTGAAACCCCGACGCGCGAAGAGGATGACCCACCGTTGGCTATGGAGGCGATGCGCGCCGTGCAGATCCTGAATCCCAGTGGCGAGGTGACAATGCCTCGGCCGGACCGGACCCGGGTCATGTGCGTCGCCAACCAGAAGGGCGGCGTGGGCAAGACCACGACTACCGTCAACCTTGCAGTGGCGCTCGCCCTGCACGGCAACCGGGTGCTCGTGGTGGACCTCGATCCGCAGGGCAATGCCTCGACCGGGCTCAACGTCCCGCACCACACCGGCATCCCGGACGTCTACGACTGTCTGATCAACAGCGTGCCCCTGGCCGAGGTGGCGCAGGCGGTCGAGGGCATCCCCAACCTCTGGTGCGTACCCGCGACCATCGACCTGGCCGGCGCCGAGATCGAACTCGTGTCGGTCGTGGCCCGGGAGTCCCGCCTGGACCGGGCCATCGCCGCCTACCCGGGCGAGTTCGACTACGTCTTCATCGACTGCCCGCCGTCGCTCGGTCTGCTCACTGTCAACGCCCTCGTTGCCGCGCAGGAGGTGCTGATCCCGATCCAGTGCGAGTACTACGCCCTGGAAGGGCTCAACCAGCTGATCAACAACATCAACCTGGTGCGCCAACACCTCAACCCGAAGCTTGATGTCTCCACCATCCTCCTGACGATGTACGACAGGCGTACCCGGTTGGCTGACGCCGTCGAGCAGGACGTCCGGAATCACTTCGGCGACAAGGTTCTCCAGGCGGTCATCCCCCGCAACGTCCGGGTCTCCGAGGCTCCCAGCTACGGCCAGTCGGTGATGACCTACGATCCCGGATCGCGGGGAGCCACGAGTTACTTCGAGGCCGCCCAGGAGATCGCCGAGCGAGGCGTCAAGGAGCCGGTGGGTCGGAATGCGTAGTGCGGACGAGTCGCTGGGAGGCGAGGCATGAAGAACCGTCCTCGGGGCGGTCTGGGTAGGGGCCTGGGGGCGCTGATCCCGACCGGACCGGCACCGGGTGCCGCCGACACCGCAACTGTGGAGCCGGAGAACGAGCACTCAGCCGAGGCCGACACCGCAGCCGCTCCGGCGGTCACCGCCAGGACACAGGTCCACGAGCCGGAGCCCGCGCTCAGCCCCGTACCCGGAGCACGATTCGCCGAGATCCCGGTCGACGCGATCATGCCCAACCCGAAGCAGCCCCGCCAGGTCTTCGACGAGGAGGCGCTGGAAGAGCTCAAGACCTCGATCCAGGAGGTCGGCTTCCTCCAGCCCATCGTCGTCCGGCAGCTCGACGACGAGAAGTACGAGCTGGTGATGGGCGAGCGGCGGTGGCGGGCCGCCCAAGCGGTGGGGCGGGACAGCATTCCCGCCATCATCCGGGACACCCGGGACGACGCGATGCTCCGCGACGCCCTCCTGGAGAACATCCACCGAGCCAATCTGAACCCTCTCGAAGAGGCCGCCGCCTACCAGCAACTGCTGGAGGAGTTCGGTGCCACCCACGAGGAGTTGGCCCGCAGGATCGGCCGGAGTCGCCCGCAGATCTCCAACACCATTCGGCTGCTGAACCTGCCGGCCCAGGTGCAGCGCCGAGTGGCTGCGGGGGTCCTGTCCGCGGGCCACGCCCGAGCCCTGCTGAGTCTCGACGAAACCGAGGCGCAGGAGCAGTTGGCGCTGCGGATCGTGGCCGAGGGCCTCTCGGTCCGGGCGACCGAGGAAATCGTCGCCCTGACGCTGAACGATGGGCCGGCGAAGGGGCAGGCCGCGAAGCGACGGCCCAAGGCGCACGCGCCGGCCCTGACCGATCTCGCCGACCGGCTGTCCGACCGGTTCGACACTCGGGTGAAGGTCGACATCGGCCGGAGCAAGGGGAAGATCACCATCGAGTTCGCCACGGTGGACGACCTTGAGCGGATCGTCGGGATCATCGGAGTGCAGCAGGAGGGGAGCGGGGACTGAGCCCGCCCTCCGCCCACGGCCGCGCCACCCATCCGGGTAGCGCGGCCGTTCTGCTTCCGGAATCCCCGTTTCACGTGAAACAGCTGTCGATCGCCGTAACCGGTGCCGGGGACTGTCGCGCTCGCGAGCCGCAGCGGCTCAGCCGGCCGGCGCCGCAACGCGTCGTGCCCTGGCGACGGGGCGCTGCGGTGGCCGCGACGGGGCACCCGCAATGATCGACTCACTTTTCATGAAGTCGCGGTGTCCGGCCCGGTGCGATGCACCGCTTTTCAGAAAACCGAGTCGATCACGACGCCCCGGGCCCCGTTTCACGTGAAACGGGGATCCTGCATCGGGTCGGACCGTTCGATCGCCCCCGGCGATGACCATGAGGCATCAGCCCGGCCGCTGAGTGGCCCGCTGCCGCTTCGTGTGCCACGGGGGCACCCTCCGGGTCGATCCGGAGGTTCTTCGACCTTGTCGACACGTACACAGCCCGGAGCCTCCTCGCCGCCGCCGTCGCCACCTGACGCTCGACAGCCGGCTCTCGTCATCCCCACCCGCTGTTCGGGGGTGGACCCGACGCGGAACCGCCGACAAGCGATCGGCACTGCCCACATCCCGCCAGCCGAGCCAGCCCTGGCCCTCAGCAACCCCAGCGCTCGTCGGAGCCACGGAGGCGTCCTCGTCTCGTCTCAGCGATCGCGTCGGCGCGGGGCCACACCTCGATGGCAGCGGCTCGCGTAGGCGTCCCTGAAGGGCGTTTCCATCGTCGTTGTTCGCCCGCCGGTCGGCGCGCGGCTGCTCCTCCCGGTCAGCGGCCTGCGCGACCGAGCCGGACAGGTCGGCCCCGCCCGGCCGGTGGCGTCGGCCCGTCACACCACGCGGTTCGGCGATCTTCCGACAACGACCCACCGGTGGAAAAGTTATCCACACCCGTTGTCCACAGGCACCCCCTGTTTCACGTGAAACAGCGCGTGGGAGCGGGTGTGAGCCTGTGGATGACGGCCTGTATTGGCGATCTCGGCAGCCTGTGGATATCGCTTCGCCGCGCTGTGGTGACGTGGCACACCTGATCGACGAAGAGCACTGATCCGGTCGGTCGGGAGGGGTCAAACGGGTAGGGACAGCGGTGCCAGACTCGGTTAGGGTCAGCGTCGTGCACGACACCCCTCCCTCAGTCCCGGACTTCACGCAGTGGCCCTCGTTCCCCTTCGAGGGGGACCTCCACGTGAAGCAACTCGATGATCCGGTCCCGGTCGAGCCACCCCGGAAGGGCGAGGGCCTCCGGGAATGCACTGCCTGCAACGCACCCGACGAGGCTTACATCTGGGTAGGCGAACGGTGGCGAGTCCGCGCCATGGACCGGCCCACCGGCCTGCCCATGGTGCTCATCCTGGAATCACGGACCCACCTCGACCTCGGTGACCTGCCGAACCTGCTGGCCGCCGAGTTGGGCGTGATGACCGTACGGCTGGAACGGGCCATCCGGTCACTCGACGGTGTGGCGCGGGTGCATGTCAACCGGTGGGGAGACGGCTCGGCTCACCTGCACATGTGGTTCCTCGCCCGGCCGTACGGCCGCCTCCAGTTGCGGGGCACCTTCCTGTCGCTGTGGGATTCGATCCTGCCGCCGATCTCCGAGGCACAGTGGCGGGAAAATCTGGCCCTCGTCGCCGCCTGGCTTGCCGAGTTCGGCGGTCGTCCGCTCGCTGAGCCACCCCGAATCCAGTGGCAGGCGCCGTCCAGCCTGCTGGCCCAGTCGGCTGCCGCGGATGCCGCTGCCGCTGCCGAGGCAGCCTCAACGGCGGCAGCCTCGGTCATTGAGGCCGCAGAGGAGACCGTGGAACCAGCGCCAGGCCCCGTCGTTACCGCCGGTCGGTCCGACGGCGACGGAGCACCCGCGGCGGATCCCCCCGTCGTGGACGCCGGCTCTCCGGCCGATGTCGCCGAGCCGACCGGCGGGACCACCCGATCGGTAACCGCCACCAACGAGGCAACTGACGCGGCCGCCGCCGCACCGTCCATCGCATCGGCGTCCGGTGCGCCGACAACCGCCGCCCCAGCAACCGCCGCCACTGGCGCTGCGGAGCCCCTCCACGGCGGACCCGCGGTTCTCGGTGGTGCCGCAGAGTTGCCCGGCCCGGCAGCCGACACCGATGACGAGGCCACGCCCGACACGGCCTTGTCTATCGCCAAGCAGGCCGTCCCGGACAACAACACCGCGTAGACCGGCACCGCGTAGACCGGCACCGCGTAGACCGGCACCGCGTAGACCGGCACCGCGTAGACCGGCACCGCGTAGACCGGCACCGCGTAGACCGGCACCGCGTAC
>NZ_JBEZCZ010000007.1:0-66915 GCF_040647875.1 Micromonospora sp. NPDC049230 | reverse complement strand
CGGGTTCCGTACCCGCACCACCGGCGCACGCCGCCAGGCCGGCGCACGCCGTAGCACCGGACGCGGGGACGGCTCGCTGACGGTGGACCGACCATGAGGGCTGGCACGGTGATCCAGGCGTGCGGCAAACCACGCCACCCTCATGGTCGACTCAGAGGCAGCGGCGCACCGCGGCGGCGGCCAGTAGGTCAGGGAGTGGTGCGGCGGGCAGCCGCTCGGGCGACAAGAGTGCCGAGGAGCCGGCCGAAGTCCAGCCCGGCCGCCTGCACGGCAAGTGGCAGTAGCGACGTCTCCGTCATGCCCGGCGAGACGTTGACTTCCAACACGTGCGGCTCACCGGCGGCGTCCACGATCACGTCTACCCGCGAGAGGTCCCGCAGACCGAGCGCGGTGTGCGCGGCGAGGGCCACGTCGGCGACAGTGGCGGACACCTCCGGGTCCAACCGGGCCGGAGCGTGCCAGGTGGTCCGTCCCGCCGTGTAGCGGGCGGCATAGTCGTACACGCCGTTGCGGGGCACGATCTCCACCGGCGGCAGCGCCTGCGGTCCGTCGCCGAGATCGACAACGGAGACCGCCACGTCCATGCCGGGCACGTACCGCTCGACGAGCGCTGTCGAGTCGTACGCGAAGCAGCCGACCATCGCGGCGGGCAGCGCCGCGGCGTCCCGCACCACCGCGCCACCCAGCCCCGACCCGCCCTGGGCGGGCTTGACCATCAGGGGCAGGCCGAGTCGGTCGACGATCCGGTCCAGTACGGCGACAGCGCCCAGCTCGGAGAAGCGGTCGTGCGGCAGGGCCACCCAGTCCGGTGTGGGAATGCCGGCCTCGCGGAGCACCGCCTTGGCCGAGGGCTTGTCCCAGGCGACCCGGGAGGCGCGGGCGTCGCAGCCGACGTACGGGACGTCACACAGGTCCAGCACGCCGCGCAGTGAGCCGTCCTCGCCGGTGGCTCCGTGCAGTGCGATGACGACGGCGTCCGGCGGGTCGGCGGCCAGCGCGGGGAGCAGTGCCGCGTCGGCGTCGCGCAGCTCGGCTTCCACCCCGACGGCGCGCAGCGCGTCGAGCACTCGTCGACCGGAGCGCAGTGAGACGTCCCGTTCGTAGGAGAGCCCACCCGCGAGCACCACGACGCGCAGGTCGGTGGGGGCGGCGGAATCGGTCACGAGGAGGCGCTCAGTGGCGGTCGTACCCATGCCGGCATCATGCCAAGTCGGGCCCTGGCACGTCGGAGCCGGCCTGGCCGCGTCGGCCTGCGGCGCCGCCCACGGCACCGAAGACCCGGCGCATCGCGATCTCCTGCTCCATCACACCGGCGAGCCGGCGGACGCCCTCGCGGATCCGCTCCGGAGGCGGGAAGCTGAAGTTCAGCCGCATCGCGCCGGTGCCGGTGCCGTCGGCGTAGAAGCCGGTGCCGGGCACGTAGGCGACCCGAGCGGCGACGGCGCGCGGCATCATCGCCTTCGAGTCGAGGCCCTCGGGCAGGGTGGCCCACACGAAGAGACCGCCGGCCGGCGTGGTCCAGCTGGTGCCCTCCGGCATCAGGTCGGCCATCGCGTCGAGCAGCGCGTCGCGGCGCTCCCGGTAGACCTCGCGATAGACCTTGAGCTGCTGCCGCCAGGGCATCGTGCCGAGGTAGGTGGCCACGGCGGTCTGGGCGTAGACGCTGGGGCAGAGGATCTGGGCCTCGCTGGCGATGACGAGCTTGTCGCGGACCGCGTGCGGGGCCAGGATCCAGCCGACGCGCAGCCCTGGCGCGAAGGTCTTGGAGAAGGTGCTGAGGTAGAAGACCCCGTCGCGGCGACGGGCCCGCAGAGGCACCGGCGCGTCACCCTCGAAACCCAGCTGACCGTACGGGTCGTCCTCGACGACGAGCAGACCGGCGCGTTCGCAGATGTCGAGCACTCGTTCCCGGCGCTCCTCGCTGAGCGTCACGCCGGCCGGGTTCTGATAGGTGGGGATCGTGTAGAGGAACTTCACCCGCCGGCCCGCGCGGGCCAGATCGGCGATGGCGGTTTCCAGCGCCTCCGGGATCAGCCCGTCCGCGTCCATGGGCACGTGCACAACCTGTGCCTGGGCGGCCTGGAACACGCCGAGCGCACCCACGTAGGTCGGACCCTCGGCCAGCACCACGTCACCGGGGTCGAGGAAGAGCCGGGCGACCAGGTCGAGGGCCTGCTGCCCGCCGACGGTGACGACGACGTCCTCCGGGGAGGCGCCGCACGCGGCGTCGATGCCGGAGAGCGCCATCACCTCGCAGATGCGCTCGCGCAGATCGAGGGTGCCCTGACCGATGCCGTACTGAAGGGTGGTCACGCCGTGCTCGGAGCCGAGCCGGCCGAGCATCTCGCCGACCGCGTCCAGCGGAAGGGCGGCAATATACGGTGCGCCACCTGCGAGCGAGACGACCTCTGGACGACTGGCGACCGCGAACAGTGCTCGGATCTCCGAGGCGGTCATCCCGCGTACCCGCCGGGCGTACCGGTCGGTGTAGTCGTCAAGAGTCGTGCCGGTCATGACCTCACCTCGATCGCTGCTCGGGTGGCTACCGTCCCGGGTACCCCATGCACCGATGACCATGGCGGTGGGACACCGATTGTCGATCCTAGTCCGCCAGGGCCACGTCGCAGGCCTGCCGAGAAGGATCGACCACATGGCGGACCGTCGTCCGGGTCGTCCCCCGGTGTGGTGGCCATCTGCGCGTCCCCTCCCGTATCGCCGATCGGCGGCGTACGATCGCTCGTCGGGGGCAGGAAGGCGGCGCAGTCGTTTCGTGCCGATCCTTCCACCGAGCCTATTGTGGGGATGCGCCATATGTCGCGACGTCTGGTCAGCCTGACCCTCGACACGTTGGAAGACCTTCCTCGCCCGTGCCGGCAGTGCGTCTACTGGGAGCTTGATCCGGTCTCCGCCGACCGGGCCTGCGCCGCCGGCGATCCGGGCCTGGAGAAGGAGGCGTGGGTCTCCCAGACACTGCTGGAGTGGGGTTCCTGCGGCAAGCTCGCGTACGTCGACGGCATGCCGGCGGGTTTCGTGACGTACGCGCCGCCCGCCTACGTGCCCCGCTCGATGGCGTTCCCGACCTCGCCGGTCTCGGCCGACGCGGCACTGCTGATGACCGCCAACGTGGTCGCCGCGTTCTCCGGGGGCGGGCTGGGCCGGATGCTGGTGCAGGGTGTCGCCCGGGACCTGACCAAGCGGGGGATCAAGGCCATCGAGGCGTTCGGCGACGCCAAGTTCGGCGACGCGGACGACCCCGCGGGCGGCTGTGTGGCACCCGTCGACTTCTTCCTCTCGGTGGGGTTCAAGACAGTACGTCCGCATCCGCGTTTCCCCCGGCTGCGCCTTGAGCTGCGGACGGCGCTGAGCTGGAAGTCCGACGTCGAGTACGCGCTGGAGAAGCTGCTCGGCTCGATGAGCCCGGAGACCCTGCTTCGTCCGGTCCGTCCCGCCCCGGCGACCCGCTCCACCAACACCTGATCGCCGACCCGGCGGGTCAGTCGACCACAGTGCCGGCGGTCACGACGGCCCGCAGTTCGCTGACGTCCAGCGAGCCGGTCGGGACGTCCCGCTCGATCGGGTAGTACATCCGCTGTACCGCTGCCACGATCGCCTCCACGACCCGGTCGCGGAAACGGGGATCGACAAGTTGGGCGCGGTCAGTGGGCGAGGTGAGGTAGCCGACCTCGACCCGGACGGCCGGCATCCGTGTCAGCCGCAGCAGATCCCAGGTCTTGGCGTGGGTCCGGCAGTCGCGCAGCCCGGTGCGGGCGACGATCTCCCGCTGCACCAGCCCGGCCAGGCGTTCACCGGTCGCCGACGTCACACCGTTGTCGGTGCCGTAGTGGTAGGTGGCGACGCCCTCCGCCTCCGGGTTGGCGTGGCCGTCCAGGTGCAGCGAGATGAACACGTCAGCGCCCAGCGAGTTGGCCAGCAGTGCCCGGTCGGTGTCCGGCAGGCAGCTGTCCGGCGACGGGCCGCGGGTGAGCTGTACCCGCACCCCGGTCGCGGCGAGTCGCCCCTCCAGCCGGCTGGCCAGGTCATGCATCAGGTCCGCCTCCGTCCAGCGCAGCGACCCGTCGGGCACCACCATCCCCGGGTCGGTGCCGCCGTGCCCGGGATCGATGACCACCGTCTTGCCGACCAACGCCGGGCCGGACTGCCGGATGGCGTCGGACTCGCGTAGCCACTGTGGTCGGCCACCGACCACCTTGCGGCCGATCCGGCGCAGCGCGTTCATTGTGTGTGGGCCGCAGGATCCGTCGGGGGTGAGGCCGACCTCGCGCTGGAACTGGGCCACCGCCCGGGACGTCCGGATGCCGTAGATGGCGTCCGCCCGACCTACGTCGTACCCCATCTCCAGCAGCCGCTCCTGGAGCGACCGGACATCCTCGCCGGTGAGCGGGTCGGGGACCGCGTGGTAGAGGGTGCGGGCGCCGAGCCGCCAGCGGGCGGCGTCCAGGGCACGCCAGGTTTCCGCCCCGACCCGGCCGTCCACGCTGAGGCCGCGGGACTGCTGGAACGCGCGGACCGCCCGCTCGGTGGCGAGGTCGAACTCGTCGGCGTGCGGTCCGGTGCCGGTGAGCAGGTCGAGGCCGGTCAGGATGCTGCGGATCTCCGTGACCGCGGGGCCCCGGTCACCGGATCGGATCGGACGCACGGCACGACCCCCTCTGCGCAAACGCTGGCTGGCCGGGCGGCCCAGGTTCGAGGCTATGCGTTCCGGGGCGGCGAGGTGGCGTGGCCGGGAAAAACGCCGACGACGCGGCCGGAAGAACACCGAACCCCGCACCCGACGAGCGGGTACGGGGTTCGGTGGATGTTTCTGCTGGTCAGAGAGCCGACTCGATGAGCCGGACCAGCTCGCCCTTCGGCTTGGCACCGGCGATCGACTGCACCGGCTGGCCGTTCTTGAAGACGGTGAGCGTCGGCACCGACATGACCCGGTAGGCGCGGGCGGTCTCCGGGTTGTCGTCGATGTTGAGCTTGACGATGCTGACCCGGTCGCCCATCTCGGCGGCGATCTCCTCGAGCAGCGGCGACACCTTGCGGCAGGGGCCGCACCACTCGGCCCAGAAGTCCACCAGAACCGGCTTGTCGGCCTGTAGCACGTCAGCGACGAAGCTCTTGTCGGTGACCGCCTTGGTATTTCCCACTGTGCCCCTCCTCCGGGATGTGTTCCTTGTTTCAGCTGAGCGTCGCGATGAACCGTTCGGCGTCGAGCGCGGCGGCACAGCCGGTGCCGGCCGCGGTGATCGCCTGACGGTAGGTGTGGTCGACCAGGTCGCCGGCGGCGAAGACACCTGGCACGTTGGTGCGGGTGCCGGGGGCCTGGACCTTCACGTATCCCTCGTCGTCCATGTCGACCTGACCACGGAAGAGCTCGCTGCGGGGGTCGTGACCGATGGCCACGAAGACGCCTGTCACGTCCAGCACCTTCGTCTCGCCGGTGTGCACGTTGCGGACCCGTACGCCGGTGACCTTGCCGTCGTCGCCCAGGATCTCCTCGACGGCGCTGTTCCACTCGACCTTGATCTTCTCGTTGCTCAACGCCCGGTCGGCCATGATCTTGCTGGCCCGGAACGAGTCGCGACGGTGGATGATGGTGACCGACTCCGCGAAGCGGGTGAGGAAGCTGGCCTCCTCCATCGCCGAGTCGCCGCCGCCGACGACCACGATGTGCTGGTTGCGGAAGAAGAAGCCGTCGCAGGTGGCGCAGGAGGAGACGCCGTGGCCGAGGAACTCCTGCTCACCGGGCACACCCAGTGGACGCCAGGCCGAACCGGTGGAGAGGATGATGGATCGGGCCCGGTAGGGAGTCTCGCCGACCCAGACGGTGCTCACCGCGCCGGAACCGGCGTCGCCGGTGTCTACCAGCTCGACCCGGGTCACGTCGTCGGTGAGAAACTCGGCACCGAACCGCTCGGCCTGCTTGCGCATGTTGTCCATCAGCTCGGGGCCGAGGATGCCGTCGGCGAAACCGGGGAAGTTTTCCACCTCGGTCGTGGTCATCAGCGCACCACCGGACTGCACGCCCTCGATGATCAGCGGCTTCAGGTTGGCGCGTGCGGCGTAGACCGCCGCGGTGTAGCCGGCCGGACCGGAGCCGATGATGATCAGATTGCGGACCTCGTCCACTGCCGTCTCCCGATTGTGTGTGTTTCAGCGTCGGTGTGAGCGCCGGTGCTGATCCGAGTTGTCGACGCCTGGATGGGGCCGACAGCTGACTTCCAGAACGTCATCGTACGAACCGGGGATTCCCGAGACCGGCATCTGGTGGGTCAGGTCACGTGGGTGGTCATCGTGCCCATCGACCGTGGATTCACCCTACCCGCGCCGAATACCGGCTGTCCGAGCCGGACCCCGGCACTCCGCACTCCGGGCCGCTCACCCAGGCCCAGTGGGCGCCGCTCGCGTCGGTGAAACGGATGACGAGTGTCTGCTCGCCCTGGAACCGCGCGTAGTCGATCAACTCGACCGCCAGTGGGGCGGCTCCGTGCTCCGCCGCCACGTTGGCCAGGCAGGTGGTCAGTGCGGCCTCGGTGGTCAGCCGGGCCAACTGGTCGGAGCCGTCGGGCGACGGGCGTCGGTCCTCCTCGGCGTCCACCCCCGGCTGTGTGCCGGGCGTGTTACCTGTCGCCCGGCCGGAAGACGATGCGGTCCGCGCGTCGCCGAGGGTCTGCGGGGTGTAGTTCGTACCGCTGCGCAGTGCCGGCCCGGTGGTGCGGACCGGCGCGGGCGCCGCGACGCCCTCGGGCGCGTTGACCGGCTGGTGCATGGCACTGGTGCCGGAGTCGTCGCTCGCGCGCATCGACAGTTGGTTGAGGCCCAGTGCGAGCGCGCCGACGGCGAACACGGCGGCGGCCACCGGTGCGCCACGGCGCATCCAGCCGCGCCGGCGACCCGGGCCGGTGGGCTCGCGACGACCAGCACCGGCCGGTGCGCGGACGGCTGGCCGACGACCGGCGCCACCCTGCACCGGCACGATGGGCGGCGTCGCGGTGTCGCGGGGTCCGTCGACCTCGAAAGTGGCGGTGGCGTCCTCGTCGGCCGAGGTGTCCGCCGGCCCCGCATCCGCGAGCGCTGCGCTGAGACGGTCGGCGATCGTCTGCGGCATCCGCGGCGACGGCTCGGCCCAGCGGCCCAGGTCGGCACGGACCTCCGCGAGCGCGGAAGCCAGCAGCTCGTACGCCTCGGCCCAGGCCGGGTCCGTGGACACCAGCCCGGCGACCTCCTCCTGTCGCGGGGTGCCGTCCAACGCCCCGCCGAGGTAGTCAGCGAGGAGGTCGTCGTCGACCTCCCGGAACCCCTCGGTCGTCACGTGTCCTCCTGGTTGGCGTCCCGCCGGTAGCGCCCCGACCCCGATCCGACGCCCTCGGCCGGGCTCGGGTTCCCCGGCGTGACGCCCGGCACCTCACCGATCGGGCCGCTTGCGTGCGGGCGGGCCGACGGCGTCGGGGCGGTGGGGCGAAGATGCCCGAGCAGCACCGCCAGCCGGGCCCGCCCCCGGGCGCACCGGCTCTTCACAGTCCCCTCGGCGATGCCGAGGATCCGGGCGACCTCGGCGACCGGGTAGCCCTGGACGTCCACCAGCACCAGCGCTGCGCGTTGCTCGACGGGCAGCGCGGCCAGCGCCTCGCGGACCACCAGCGCGGTGTCGTGGTCCGGTGCGGGTGCGACAGGTTCGATCCCGCCGATGCCCGAGCCGTCCCCCGCGCGGTTGCCGTCCGGCAGCGGCACGGTCGGGTGGGCCTGCCGGCGACGGATCCGGTCCAGGCAGGCATTCACCACGATGCGGTGCAGCCACGTGGTGACGGCCGAGTCGCCACGGAACCGGGCAGCTGCCCGGTGCGCGGAGAGCAGCGCGTCCTGGAGCGCGTCGGCGGCCTCTTCACGGTCACCGAGCGTACGCAGGGCGACCGCCCAGAGCCGGTCGCGGTGTCTGTGGAACAACTCGGCGAAAGCATGCCGGTCACCGTCGACGTGGGCGCGCAGCAGCTCCAGATCCGAAGCTGCGGCGTGCCCGTCCATCACCACGTCCTGCGAATGCGGCGCCACGGTGGGGGTGCCAGGCTCACGACCCCTGGACCGTGATCTCCTGGATGTCGATCTGGTAGCCGCCCTCGGCGGGCGGCAACTCGGTGACCCAGAACAGCAGGTACTGGTATTTCCGGTCGGCGTCGAAACCGTCGAACGCCATGGTGGTGCCGTCGTGGTCCTCGAATGGCTGCCCGATGGCGTTCTTCGGGGTCCGGTAGTTGGCGATCACCTGCTTGTCGCCGTTGGAGGTCGACGGCGGGTTGACGGTGCCGGTGAGAAGTTGGGCGGAGGCACCACGGGCCGAGAGCACCGCCTGCACCGACTTGACGGTGTGCGGCGCGCCGAGATCCAGCCAGATCCCCATGCCCTGCTTCGTGTTGCCGAACTTGGCGGTCGTGTAGGTGTCGGTGCCCCAGCCCTTGTCCGGGTCGCCGTCGACCGCCTTTTTGGCGCCGTCCAGCTCATCGCGCACCTTGCTGTCCGGGTCGATGATCCGGACGTCCTTCACGGGCAGCTTGCGGACCACGGCGGCGGCCGGGGTGGCAGCGCCGGCCGAGGCGCTCGCCGACGGAGCGGGGGTCTGGCTGGCCTGCGGCTCCTTGTCGCCGAGCGTGCTGATCCCGATCAGCAGACCGACCAGGGCGACCGCCAGCAGGCCGGCGATGCCCACGGCGACCTTGCGACCACCGGCTGCGGCCAGCGGTGACGGCTCTTCGCCGGTCTCGGCGGCGAATCGCAACGGACCACTGTTTTCGAGGTAGTGCTCCTCCTCGGCCGGCACGTCCAGGCGGGCCAACTCGGCGGCGAGCACATCGGACGACGGCGGCGCGATCTCGGCGTCGAGCAGATCCATTGTCAGGTCGTCCAGGTACGCGGGCACGCCCGCCCGGACCTGACGTGGCGCCGCGATGCTGCCCCCGGCGTCGCGAACGGCGTCCGGGATGGCGGCACGGCCATGACCGGCGGTGGCACCGTGCAGGGGTGCTTCGGCGTGCGGCCAGGAGCCGGTCAGGGCGAAGTAGAGGATGCCGCCGACCGCCCGGATGTCGTTCTCCTGGCTGTCGGCACCATCGGTGCGCGCGTCGGCCAGGACCACGCGACCCTCGTCGCTGATCATGACGGTGCCGGGGTGGACGTTGCCGTGCACCATGCCGGTGGCGTGCACCGCGGCGAGCGCGCTCGCGACGGCGTTGCCGATGGCGGTGGCGCGGGCCGGATCCAGTGGGCCGTCGGCCGCCAGGTCGCGCAGGGACTGCCCGTCGACCCACTCGCGCACCACGTACGCCCGCTCGGCCTCGTCGATCGCGTCGTAGACGCCGACCAGGTTGGGGTGGATGACCCGGCTCGCCGCGACGGCGGCCTGGAGCATCTCGGTGGCGGAGTCGCCACCCGGGTAGCGCAGCACGACCGCGACGGGACGGCGCAGGATGACGTCGACCCCGCGCCAGACCAGCCGACCCGCGCTGTCGTTGTTGATGTGCTCAACCAGTTCGTAACGCTCGGCGAGGACTTCACCGGCCGTGGGAGCACCGAAGGTCATAACCGGAGGAGCGCTCTCGTCTGCCTCCTGACCCTCGCCGACCTGGGTCACCCGTCCTCCCTCGGTGATCGTGTCGATCGATGGACCCGAACTGCTGGGCATGTGGCTTCCCGCTCTGCCGTTGAAGGAACCGGCCGACGGTGTCGACGCGCCGCGTCGGCCCCTGCCGTACCCGTCGAGAGCGACCTTACCTGGGTTGCCCGTCTCCCCGACATGTCATCTTCCCGCCGTACCCGGCGGGTTGCCGGCTGTCGAGGAGCTCGTCCGGTTACGACCGTTGTCAGCCACGTTGCTGGCACATGTACTAGCTAATCTACGGCTTCACCGCAAGTGACCGACGCCGGGGCTGGGCTGGTGCGGCCCCTCCCCACACCTGGCATGTTCCCACCGATCGGCCCCGCACCCTCAGCCTTATGGTTGGTTATCCACAGGCTGATGCGGTGGTTGACCGGCGAATCGCGGAGTTATCCACAGGTGCGTCCCCAGCCTGGTGATCCGCTGTCACGTTCCGTGTGCGTGTCAACTTTTTGTGACCGACCGCTGGCGGTCAGCGACCGAGACGGCGGCGGACCATGCCGACCACCTCGGTGATCTCGCTGATCCGCAACAGCATGGCCAGACCCAGGTAGGTCCCGCCGATCACCGCGCCACCGATCACGAGCTGGATCGCCGCCTCGAGCCAGCTCGGCCTGTCGCCACCCGGCAGGAGGGCGATGACCAGCCATCCGACCAACGACGCGCCGAGAGCGGCGACCACGACCCGGCCCAGGGTGCGCATGATGGCGCCCAGCCCGATCCGGCCGACCCGGGGCCGGAGCAACCAGGCGGAACCAACCGCCGCGGCCAGGTAGGAGACCGCGTTGCCGATCATCATCCCGGCCGCCGCGAAGTGCGCGGCGAACGCGGCGAAGAGCACGACCTGTACGCCGACCCGCAGCGCCACCACCGGAATGTTGATCAATGCTGGGGTGCGGGTGTCAGGTAGCGCGTAGAAGGCAAAGGTGAAGAGCTGACTGATCGCGAACGGCACCAGGGCGATCGCGGCGGCCAGCAGGACTGTGGACGTGGCAGTCGCGTTCTCGGCGCTGAACGCGCCGTACCGGAAGACCACCACCGAGATCGGGGTGGCCAGCACGGCGTAGCAGACCGCGATCGGCGCGAGCACCGCTGTCACCATCCGGACACCCCGGGAGAGGTCCGCGGTGACGTCGTGGAACCGCCCGTCCGCCGCCGCGGCGGCCATCCGGGGCATCAGCGCGGTGATGATCGAGACGGCGATGATGCCGTGCGCCATCATCAGCAGCAGGAAGACGTTGTTGTAGATCAGGATGCCGGCCTGGTCCGTGCCCGCGGCCCGGGTGAGCAGGTTGACCACAACGAAGAGACCGAGCTGGTTGACCGCCACGTAGCAGAACATCCAGGCGCCGAGCTGGGCCAGCTCGCGCAGCCCCAGCTCGCGGAAGTCGAACCGCCACCGCCAGCGGAAGCCGACCTTGCGCAACGCCGGCAGCAGCCCGGCGGTCTGCACCGCCACACCGAGCAGGGTGCCGCCACCGACGAGCAGGATCCGGCCGGCGCCCATCTCCGACGGCTGTAGCCCCTTCGCCCCGTACACCAGGATGTAGAGACCGAAGACGCCGATCACCACCAGGTTGTTGAGGATGGGTGCCCACATGGGCGCGGCGAAGTGGCCCCGCGTGTTCAGCACCGCGGCGATCAACGCGCTGACGCCGGTGAAGAACAGCATCGGCAGGACCAGCCACGACAGGCGCGTGATCAGGTCGGTGTAGGCCGCGTCCTTGCCGCTGGCGTAGATGGCGGTCAGCCAGGAGGCCGATGCCACGGCGATCAGGGCCGCCGCGGCCAGCGCCAGCACCGCGAGGGTGAGCAGCCGCTGGGCGTACGCCTCGCCCCGGTCCGCGTCGCTCTTGCGCCGACGGACCAGCACCGGGATCAGCACGCTGGTCAGCACCCCGCCGAGCAGGAACTCGTACACCTGGTTGGGGAGGAAGATGGCGGTCGTATAGGCGTTGCCGATCAGGTTGCCGAGGGCGGCACCGATCATCAGGTTCCGGACGAAGCCGGTGCCCCGACTGACCAGACTGCCCACCGCCATGACCGCGCTGTTGGCGGCGGCGCTGGTCTCGCCGACGACCTCGGGCGGGGGCGCCGTGGCCTCCACCCCGGGCTGGTTCAGTGGCTCCGCGGAGATGAAGATCGCCCCGTCAGCCGGCGGCACGTTACCGTCCGGCGTGGCGTTGGCGCTGCGGTAGAGCCCGCCGCTCACTCCAGCCTCCCAGGGGTACGTCGGGTCGGACACCGACCCGCACGCCACAGACCATAGTCAACCCCCACCCGTTACCCACGCCCGGCGGATCGGATCACACCCCGGCCCGATAGGCTGGCGATCCCATGTCCGAAGCCTCCGCTCCTCACGCCGCCGACCGCCGCGAACTCACCGCCGCGCAGCGCAACGCCGTCGCCGAACTGCTCCGGGTCTCCCCGGTCGCCGACGAGTTGGGCCGCCGGTTCGTCCGCGCCGGTCACGAGTTGCACCTGGTGGGCGGTTCGGTGCGGGACGCGCTGCTCGGCCGGCTCGGTGACGACCTCGACTTCTGCACCGACGCGCACCCCGACGAGACGCTGCGGATCATCAAGGGCTGGGCCGAGTCGATCTGGGAGACCGGCAGGGAGTTCGGCACCATCGGCGCTCAGCGCGACGGCCTCCGACTGGAGATCACCACCTTCCGTGCCGAGTCGTACGACCAGGTCAGCCGCAACCCGGTGGTGGTGTACGGCACCAGCCTCGACGAGGATCTCAAGCGGCGCGACTTCACGATCAACGCGATGGCGGTCAGCCTGCCGGAGCACCGGTTCACCGACCCGCACGGCGGGTTGGACGACCTCTCGGCCAAGGTGATCCGCACGCCGAGCACCCCTGGTGAGTCGTTCGGCGACGATCCGCTGCGGATGCTGCGGGCCGCCCGGTTCGCCGCGCAGTTGCGCTTCGCCGTCCACCCGGACGTGCACCGGGCGATGAGCGAGATGGCCGCCGACCTGGACCGGATCACCGCCGAGCGGATCCGCGACGAGTTCACCAAGCTGCTCTGCGGCGCGGACCCGATCACCGGGCTGCGGCTGCTCGTCGACACCGGCCTGGCCGAGCGGTTCCTGCCGGAGTTGACCGGTCTGAAGCTGGAGATCGACGAGCACGCGCAGCACAAGGACGTCTACGAGCACACCCTGACGGTCGTCGAGAACGCGGTCTCCTACGAGGAGGACGGCTGCGACTTCATCCTGCGGATGGCCGCTCTCCTGCACGACGTGGGCAAGCCGGCGACGAAGGCGGTCGGGCCGGACGGTCGGGTCAGCTTCCACCACCACGAGGTGGTCGGCGCCCGGCTGACCAAGGCCCGGATGAAGGCGATGCGCTACCCCAAGGACGTCACCGCGCAGGTGACCGCGCTTGTCGCGCTGCACCTGCGCTTCTACGGGTACGGGCGGGGCGAGTGGACCGACTCGGCGGTGCGTCGCTACGTGGCCGATGCCGGTGACCTGCTGCCCCGGCTGCACAAGCTCACCCGTTCCGACTGCACGACCCGTAACCGGCGCAAGGCCGCCCAGCTCGCGGCGGACTACGACGCGCTGGAGGACCGGATCGCCCGGATCGCGGCCGAGGAGGACCTGGCCCGGGTCCGCCCCGACCTGGACGGCAACGCGATCATGGCGCTGCTCGGCGTACCGCCGGGGCCGGTGGTCGGACGAGCCTGGAAGCACCTCAAGGAGCAGCGCCTCGAACAAGGCCCGCTGGATCGCGACGCCGCCGAGGCGGAGTTGCTGCGCTGGGCCCGTGCCGAGGGCCTGATTTCCTGACGTTCCGGGCTCGCGGGCCAGGCCCTGCGATGATCGACTCGGTTTCGTTGAAGTCGCGGTGTCCCGGCACGGCGGATGGCCCGATTTCCAGGAAGCCGAGTGGATCCTCCCGGCGTGCCGGCGGGCGGGCCCGCCCCGGCGTGCCGACGGGCGTCACCCCCGAACCGGGAGCGACGCCCGTCGCGTACGCCGTCAGCGGGTCTCGACGGCCGTCCCGTCCACCGACGCGCCATTGCCGGCCGATGTGCCGTTGCTGGCGGGAGTCGACGCGGAGCCGAGCCGCGCGAGCAGACCGGCCAGGTCGATCCCGGTCAGGTCGCTGCCGAGCTGGAGGCCCTGGGCCACGTTGCCGGCCACCGACTTGGTCAACGACGACGCACCGTCGGTCGAGATGACCGTCATCTTGTCGATCGCCCCGATCGGCGCGCTGGCCGCCTCCACCACCTGCGGCAGCACCTTCACCAGCAGGTCCAGTACCGCTGCCTCCCCGTACGCGGCGAACGCCTCGGCCTTGCGCGCCATCGCGTCCGCCTCGGCCTCGCCCCTGGCCAGGATGGCCGCAGCCTCGGCCTGACCCTCCCGCTCCACCGCCTCGGCGATCGCGGAACGGCGGCGCTGCTCGGCCTCACCTTCCTTGGCGCCCTCGATCGCGTTCGCCTCGGCGAGTGCGGCACGTCGGGCCCGCTCGCCCTCACCGGTGAGCCGCGCCTGCTCGGCGGAGGCCTGTGCGGCGGCGATCACGGACTGCCGCTGCGCGTCGGCGTGCAGCACCGCCGCGGCGCGGGACGCCTCGGCCTCCTGCTCCACCTTGTAGCGGGCCGCGTCGGCGGGCTTGCGTACCTCGGTGTCGAGCTGGCGCTGCTTGAGTTCGGCGTTGCGCTCGGCGACCTTCTGCTGCTCGGAGAGGATCGCCTGGTCCCGCTCCGCCTGGGCGAGCGGCCCGGCGGCGGCGGACTTCGCCTTCGCCGCGTCGATCTCGGCCTGGATGCCGGCCTGCTTGAGGGCCAGGTTGCGGTTGGCCTCGGCGATGGCCTCCTCGGCGAGCAGCCGTTCCTGCTCGGCCTGCTGGCGGGCCCGCGCCTCGGCGATGGCCGCGTCCTTGAGCACCCGGGCGGCCTCCGGCCGACCCAGATCCTGTAGGTAGGAACCCTCGGCGAGGATGTCCTGGAGCTGGAACGTGTCAAGCACCAGACCCTGGTTGGTCATCGAGTGCTCGGCCTCCTCGGCGACCGCGTTGGCGAACGCCGCCCGGTCCCGGATGACCTCCTCGACGGTGAGCCGGCCGACGATCGAGCGCAGCGCGCCGGCCAGCACCTCCCGGGTGAAGTTGTCGATCTCGGCCTGTTGGTGCAGGAACCGCTGGGCGGCGGCCCGGATCGCGTCCTCGGTGCCGCCGACCTTGACGATCGCCACGCCGTGCAGATCGGCGCGGATGCCCTGCTTGCTCACCGCGCCCCGGATGCCGACGTCGATCCGCCGGCTGGACAGGTCGAGCGACTGGAGCTTCTGCACCACCGGCAGCACGAAGACCGAGGCGCCCAGCACGACCTTCTGCCCGGAGTTGTCGGTCGACCGGCCGCCGTCGGCGGTCTGGGTGGTGCGGCCCTTGCGGCCGGTGACGATGAACGCCTCGTTCGGCCCGGCCACCTTGATCCGGGAGAGCACGAAGAGCACCAGGATGAGCGCGAGGAGAACCGCGCCACCGATGGCGATGAGCAGGCCCATGGAGAAAGTCCCGTCTACGAGGAGGAGATCAGTAGGTCTCGACGTGCACGCTGGTCTCGCTGAGCGCCTGCACGACGAAGACCTGGGCGCCGATCGGTATCGGTTGGTCCGCGCGGGCGCTGAGCTTGACCGGTTGGCCGGCGAGGCGTACCCGGACCTCGCCGTAGCCGTCGGCCGGCACCGGGGTGACGACCAGGCCGAGCGCGCCGACCAGGTCGTCGCGGGTGGGGGTGGGATCGGTGCGCATGTTGCGCGCCGCCCGGCTGAGTCGGGACGCCAGCCAGCCGGTGGGCACGGCCGCGAGCACGCCGCCGACCGCCGCACCGGCGATCATGCCGGGGGTACGCGCACCGAGCAGTTCGTTGACGATGGCCCCACCGAAGCCGAACGCTCCGGCGAAGCCGGCAACCGTTTCGACGGAGATCGGACCATCCACGTCGGCGTGCCCGAATTGGAGCAGTTCGGTGCCGAGTAGGGCGAGCGCGAGCACCCCGATGCCCGCCCCGCCGATGATCAGAAAGATGAGCGTCCCCGTTGCCACGACCTGCACGGTATCGACGCCGCGCAACGCGGACCGGCTTCTGTGGGCGGGGTCCGCCAGGGGTCGCCCGGGTCGGGGAGAATGGGGTGATGCGTTGGACAGTGCTCGACTCCCCGATCGGCGAGTTCTCCTTCGCCACCGATGGCACGAGCGTCTGCGGCACCCACTTCGGTCGGGTCGAGGTCGCCACCGAGGAGCCCGACGACGCACTGTCCCGGCAGGCCGTCGCCGAGCTGCGGGCCTACTTCGCCGGCGAGCTGACCGCGTTCACCGTCCCGGTGTCGATGCCGCGCGGCTCGGACTTCGAGCGGGCCGTGTGGCGGGAGATGACGGGCATTCCGTACGGCGAGACACTGACGTACGGCGAGGTGGCACGCCGGGTCGGTGACGCCGGGGCGGCTCGGGCGGTGGGCGTGGCCTGCAACCGCAACCCGGTGCCGGTGATCGTGCCGTGTCACCGGATCGTCGGCGCGGGCGGCAAACTGGTCGGCTTCGGTGGCGGTCTGCCCCGCAAGGTCACGCTGCTGGAGTTGGAGGCCGCGGTCGCCCTGCGCCACGCCTGGTCCTGACCGCTCGCGGTCGGTCAGCCCGCCAGATGCGGGACAAACCCCGACTATCAACCTACCGGTCGATGTGGATACGTCGCCGCAACGGTCATGATCGAGCGTCGTTTCCACTTTCGCGGGGGTACTCATGACCGAAAACCAGGACAAGACCGTCGGCCGGCGTCAGCTGCTGCGCCGCGCGGGCACCGTGGCCGCCGGCGTCGCCGGCACCACAGTGGTCGGTGCCGCCGCCGCCGGCTCGGCCCAGGCCGACCCTGGTCAGCCGGTGGTCCAGGCCGCCAACAACGTCGTCACCGGCGGCGGCACCACCGCGCTGGTCAACCCGGCGAAGGGGCCGACCCTGCGGCTGGAGAACACGAACAGCGTGGTCGACGGCAAAATCAAGTTCACCGGCCCGGCACTCCAGCTGGCGCCCAGCGGTGACCTGCTGAACACCGAATCCCCGATCGGCTCGATGGGCGTGGACAAGGACGGCAACTTCCAGGTGGTGTCCGTCAAGGACAGCGCCAACAACTCCATCACCGATTACGTGCACACCACCGGCAACTCGAACCGGATCGTGCCGATCATCCCGCAGCGGGTCATCGACACCCGTGATGCGTCATTGCGCGCCCGGATCCAGAACGCCTCGTCGACCACCCTGGATTCGGAGGGCCGTCTGCGTGGCGGCCAGACGATCCACGTCCTGCTTGAGGACTACGTCTACTACGGTGACGCGCTCTTCGGCATCGTCACCGCGACGACCGCGGTCAACGCGGGCTTCCTGCAGATCTTCCCCTACGACACCCCGCGTCCGGCGAGCTTCTCATCGCTGAACTACGCTGCCAACCAGGTCAACTCGAACGCGTTCGTGTCAGGCATCGGCGAGTCCGCCGACTACATCTCGATCTACGCGCTGCAGACCACGCACGTCGTCCTCGACGTCACGGCGTTCGTGATCGGCTACGGCACTGTCAACCCGGACATCCTGCCGTTCCCCACTGACGGTGCGGCGCGCGGCGCCAAGTCGCTTGCCGACCGCAGGGCGGAGCGGGCGGCCAAGGCCAAACAGGGCAAGCCGAGCTGGGAGTAACCCACCGCCGTACCGTCGGCGAGGCACCGAACGCGGCGAGGGCCGGGTCCCAACGGACCCGGCCCTCGGCCGTACCTGGTGCTCAGCGGGTCAGCGCTCGACCTCGCCGGCGATGAACTCCTCGACGGCCTGGTGGGCGTCGTGGTCGGCGTACTGCACCGGCGGGGACTTCATGAAGTACGACGAGGCCGACAGGATCGGGCCGCCGATCTTCCGGTCCAGCGCGATCTTCGCAGCCCGGACCGCGTCGATGATGACGCCGGCCGAGTTCGGAGAGTCCCACACCTCGAGCTTGAGCTCGGCGTTCAGCGGGGTGTCACCGAACGAGCGGCCCTCCAGGCGGATGTACGCCCACTTGCGGTCGTCCAGCCACGGCACGTGGTCCGACGGGCCGATGTGCACGTCGCTCTTGCTCATCTCGTGCGGGATCTGCGAGGTGACCGACTGGGTCTTCGAGATCTTCTTCGAGACCAGCCGCTTGCGCTCCAGCATGTTCATGAAGTCCATGTTGCCGCCGAAGTTGAGCTGGTACGTGCGCAGCAGCTCGACGCCGCGGTCCTCGAAGAGCTTCGCCAGCGCGCGGTGCACGATGGTGGCGCCGACCTGGCTCTTGATGTCGTCACCGACGATCGGCAGGCCCGCGTCGGTGAACTTCTGGGCCCACTCCGGGTCGGAGGCGATGAAGACCGGCAGGGCGTTGACGAACGCGCAACCGGCGTCGATCGCGGCCTGGGCGTAGAACTTGGCGGCCTGCTCGGAGCCCACCGGGAGGTAGCAGACGACGACGTCGACCTGCGCGTCGCGCAGCGCCTGCGCCACGTCGACGGGAGTCGCGTCGGACTCCTCGACGATCTCGCGGTAGTACTGGCCCAGACCGTCGAAGGTCGGACCGCGCTGCACGCTGATGCCGGTCGGCGGCACGTCGCAGAGCTTGATGGTGTTGTTCTCGCTGGCGACGATCGCCTCCGCGAGGTCCATGCCCACCTTCTTGGCGTCCACGTCGAACGCCGCGACAAACTCGACGGAGTTGACGTGGTAGTCGCCGAAGGCGACGTGCATGAGACCCGGGACGCGGTCGTTCGGGTCGGCATTCCGGTAGTACTCGACGCCCTGAACAAGGGACGAGGCGCAGTTACCCACACCGACGATGGCGACGCGGACGGAGCCCATAGCGTCTGCCTCCTTCTTTTCTGTCACGGCCGCTCATTCCTGGTCTCTCCAGGCGGAGGCGGGCTGTTGTCTTCTCGTCGGCCACCGGCCGTCCCGATGTTCGGGACCGTCGGGGCTCGGCCGGAGCGCTCGTTGGCGATGAGCTCCTCCAGCCAGCGGACCTCGCGCTCACAGGCGTCGAGGCCGTGGCGCTGTAGTTCCAAGGTGTAAGCGTCGAGGCGCTCGGCTGCCCGGCCCAGCACGTCGCGAAGCCCTTCGCGACGCTCCTCGATCTTGCGGCGGCGACCCTCCAGAATGCGCAGGCGGGTCGCCTGGTCGGTCCGGGCGAAGAACGCGAAGTGCACCCCGAAGCCCGTGTCGTCATACGTCTCGGGCCCGGCCTGTGCGATCAGCTGGGCGAAGCGTTCCTTGCCGTCCGCGGTGATTTTGTAGACCACCCGACCTCGTCGGCTGGTCAGCGCGGGAACCTCCTCGGCAGTGGCGGGTGTCTCAGCAGCTTCGGTGATCCATCCCGCCGCCTGCAGCCTGCGCAGGGTTGGATAGAGCGAGCCGTAGCTGATCGCCGCCCGGATCGCGCCGAGTTTGGCGGTCAGCTCCTTGCGCAGCTCGTAGCCGTGCATCGGAGACTCCTGTAGGAGGCCGAGGATGGCGAACTCGAGCACTGGCCACCCTCTCTGTACCCTCCGGCGAGAAGTGGTAACCGCCGCGATGTATCGGACCGATACATCGCACGTTAGCGGGTCGCGCCAGCCAGGGCAAACCCCCACTCCGAGACGCTGTCGTCACGGATTGTGAGCACGGTCGCCTGGTCGGGCCGGACCGCGTACCCTTCTCCGCATGCGTACGCAGCGCCAGGTCGTCGACTACTCGCTTCAGAAGCGAGCAGTGCTGCGTGAGCTCCTGGCCGGCCGGGTCGGCACGTACGACGTCTGCGACGCATCGCCGTACCTGAAGAACGCCGCCCGGTTCCACGGAGAGCCGACCGACCGGCGCTGCCCGATCTGCCGCAGTGAAAACCTGACCCTCGTCCACTACATTTATGGCGACGAGCTCAAGCAGTCCGCCGGGCAGGCACGCACACTTACCGAGTTGCCCGTCCTGGCGATGACGCTGCGTGAGTTCCAGGTCTTCGTGGTGGAGGTGTGCCTCGGCTGTGACTGGAACCATCTCGTCGAGCAGTACCTGCTCGGCCGGGACGGTCTGACCGGCGACAGCGACGGCAACGGCGAGCAGGACGTGGCGGCCGCCGAAGGTGTAGGTCGGCGGAGGCGAGAGGCGCAACGGTGATCGCAGCTGGTTGGACCGGCCCCGGGGCCATCGACAAAACCCGGGACGGACGATCGCTCGTTGGTCCGATTGGCCCGGTTGATACGGCATTGACCTCGGTGAGGCGGCACCCTCGTGCCGCCGTCCCGGGTGAAGCAACTCACGGCAACCCGGTGGCGGCGCAGTCGCGCCCCACCGCGACCGGCAGGGTGTGAGGAATGAACTCGTACGGCGATCCCAGTTCTGCGCGCGGCCGGGCCCAGTACCCGGGTGCGAACGGCAACCCCGGGTCTGGCGCGGACGACGCGCACCGCAGACCCGGCGGTGACTCCCCCGGGAGTGGCTGGTCGGCCTCGGAGGGCGGCGCGGCAACCCCGGGTCGTGCCTCGGTGCCGCCGCGGGCCGCCGGTGGGCGGGCCACGGTGGGCGGTTCCGCCTCGGTGCCGCCGCGTGGGGCCGCGCCGGTCGGATCGGCCTCGGTGGGTTCGGCGACCCCGGGTCGAGCGGGGCGGGCCTCGGTGCCGGTGTCGCCGGCGCCGGGTGTGGCCGCCGGTCGCGCCGGCGCGGGCCGGGCCTCGGTGCCCGTGTCCCCGGCGCCCGGAGCGCCAGCAGGTCGGGCCACTGTCGGTGCCGCCTCCGTCGGTGCCGCCTCGGCGGGCCGGGCAAGTGTCGGCTCCGCGTCGGTGGGTGGCCGGGCCGCGGTGGCGCGGGCGAGCGTCTCGCCGGTCTCCGGCGGTCCCGGTGGCCCAGGTGGGCCCAACGGGCCGGGCGGCCCGGCCGGACCGGGCCGGGGCGGTCGTGGCGCCGGCGGCCCGGGTGCGGCGCGGGCGAAGAAGCGCAAACGGATGAACCTGCTGATCGCCGGAGTCGCGGTCTTCATCATGCTGGCCGGTGTCGGCGTTGTCGGGTTCACCTACTACTCGACGAACGTGGTCATGCCCAACGAGTTGCCGCTGCCGCTGTCCACCACTGTGTACGCCAAGGACGGCAAGACCCCGTTGGCCAAGCTGGGCAGCGAAAACCGCACCTTCGTCACCATCGACCAGATCCCGGAGTTCGTGCAGCACGCGGTGGCGGCAGCCGAGGACCGCAACTTCTACCGGCACTCCGGCGTCGACTACAAGGGCATCGTCCGGGCCGGATGGAACAACATCTCCGGTGGCGACAAGCAGGGTGCCTCGACCATCACCCAGCAGTACGCCCGCAACGCGTTCGAGAATCTCCAGGACGACACGTACGGCCGGAAGGTGAAGGAAGCAATCCTCGCCTCCAAGCTGAACGAGAAGTACGACAAGCCGGAGATCATGCAGCACTACCTCAACGTGATCTACTTCGGACGCGGCGCCTACGGCATCGAGGCGGCGGCACAGACCTACTTCGGCAAATCGGCGAAGGACCTCAACGTGGCCGAGGGCGCGGTCCTCGCGGCGGTCATCAAGCAGCCGGTGGCCAGTGACACCCACAAGGGGTTCGACCCCGCGGTCAACATGCCCGACGCCAAGGCGCGGTGGGACTACGTGCTCGCCGGCATGAAGAAGGAAGGCTGGGTGGACTCCCCCGGGAAGCCCGTGTCGCCGACCGAGTACCCGAAGGTGCTGGCACCGAAGAAGGGCGGGAACGGGTTCGGTGTCGACAGCCCGCGCGGCAATGTCATCAACTACGTCCGCCAGGAGATGGACGCGATGGGCCTCTGCTCCGACAGTGGTGCGGAGGGCAAGACGAGCTGCGTGGACGCGCTGCGCGACGGCGGCTACCGGATCACCACCACCATCGACCCGAAGTTGCAGACCGCCGCGGAAAACACGGCGATGCAGTCGAAGAAGGGCTCCGAGCTCAACGACCAGCCGAAGAACCTGATGGCGGCGGTGGTGTCGATCGACCCGTCGAAGGGTCGCGTGCTCGCCTACTACGGCGGTGACAACGGCACCGGCTTCGACTACGCCGGCAAGAACACCGACAAGAACGGCGACCTCTCCGGCGGACACCAGCCGGGTTCGTCGATGAAGGTGTACACGCTGGCCGCCGCGATCGAGGCCGGCATCTCGGTCAAGTCGCACTGGGACCCCACGCCGTACAAGCCTGAGAAATCCAAGGACACGATCGGTAACGCCGGCCGTACCAACCTCAAGTGCGGCAAGTACTGCACCCTCGAAGAGTCGACGATCCAGTCGTACAACGTGCCCTTCTACTGGGTCGCCGACACGATCGGCGCGGACAAGGTCGTCGACATGGCCCGGAAGGCCGGCGTGACCACCATGTGGGGCGTCGACCCGCCGCAGGCATTCGACCTGTCGAAGAAGGGTCCGAACCCGTTCGACAACTACACCGCCTTCGGCAAGTACCCGATCACCGTGTTCGACCACGCCAACGCCATGGCGACGTTCGCCAACGACGGCAAGTACATCAAGGCCCACTTCGTCCTCAAGGTGGAGCAGCAGGACAAGGACACCGGCAAGTGGAAGGTCGTCGGCAGCGAGCGCATCAAGCCGGAGCAGCGGATCCCCAAGAAGATCACCGACGAGGTCACCGGTGTCCTGAAGCAGATCCCCAAACCCAACGACATCTCCCTGGAGAACGGCCGCCAGGCCGCCGCCAAGACCGGCACCTGGGAGTACGACAAGGACGACAACTCGCACGCCTGGACGGTCGGCTACACCCCGCAGAACGCTACAGCGGTGTGGGTGGGCAGCCGCGACCCGAAGAAGCCGCAGATCCGGCTCGCCAGCGGCAAGGACATCGGTGGTTCGACGCTCCCCGGCCCGATCTGGGAGAAGTACATGAACTTCGCCCTCAAGGGCCTGGAGCAGATCCCCCTGCCCAGCGTCACCGGCGAGGGCGACGTCACGAAGGGCAACGGCAAGGAGCCGCCGCCGACCATCCCGGGTCTGCCGGGTCAACCGGGCGGCCCTCCCTGTGACCCGCTGACCGACCCGTTCTGCACGGTTCAGGGCGGTAACCCGGGCGGTAATCCTGGCGGCAACCCCGGGGG
This sequence comes from Micromonospora sp. NPDC049230, assembly GCF_040647875.1. Classification (NCBI taxonomy): domain Bacteria; kingdom Bacillati; phylum Actinomycetota; class Actinomycetes; order Micromonosporales; family Micromonosporaceae; genus Micromonospora; species Micromonospora sp. NPDC049230. The sequence continues at coordinate 44,136 of NZ_JBEZCZ010000007.1, read as the reverse complement.
CAATCCCGGCGGGCCCGGTGGGCCGGGTGGACCCGGCGGGCCAGGTGGTGGGCCCGGTGGCGCCGGCGGCGGAGTGCTGCCCGGCCTACCGCCCAACCAGGACTGACCCGCAGCTCCACACGACGCCGCCGCCGGCCGGACGACCTGTCCGGCCGGCGGCGGCGTTTTCGTACCCAGATCTCTCCGCGTCGGGACGGGACGGGTACCCCCGTCATACGGCAGGATGCCTTCTCATGAGCACCCAGTCGACGCCCGGCATCGACGACGCCGGCACCACCGACCACCCGTCCCGCTCCGACGGGTTCGTCCGCGGCCTCTCCGGTGCGATCGGCGGCCCGCTGGGCGACCACGCGACCGCGCTGGACCGGCCGGCCAACCAGGAGCGGCGGTTCTGGACCGCCGTCCGGATCGTGCTGGCCCTGGTCTGCCTCACCCTCGCGCTGCACTGGGTGCAGAAGTCGCCCTGCCAGGACGGCGCCTGGCAGAACAACGTCCAGTACACCCGGTTCTGCTACACCGACGTCCTCGCCCTCTACTACGCCGAAGGACTCAACGAGGGCAAGGTGCCCTACCGTGACCACCCGGTCGAGTACCCGGTGCTGACCGGCTACTTCATGGGCGCGTTGGGCCTACCGGTGCACGCTGTCGGGGTCGGCGACCCGGGCATCAACCAGGGCCAGTGGTTCTACAACCTCAACGCGCTGGTGCTGGGCTCGCTCGCGGTGGCCACAGTGGCGGTGATCCTCGCGCTGCGCCGCAGACGACCCTGGGACGCCGCGTTGTTCGCACTCGCCCCGGCGTTGGTGCTCACCGCCACCGTCAACTGGGATCTGCTGGCCATCGGGCTGGCCGCCTTCGGCCTGCTGGCCTGGGCCCGAAAACGACCGGCGGTCGCCGGCGTGCTGCTCGGGCTGGCCGGCGCGGCCAAGCTGTGGCCGTTGTTCCTGCTCGGGCCGATCCTCATTCTCGCGCTGCGGGCCAACCGGCTCCGTGCCGCGCTCACCGCCACCGGTACGGCGATCGCCGCCGTGGTGCTGGTGAACCTGCCCGCCGCTCGGGCGTACCCGGACAACTGGGACCGGTTCTTCGAGCTGAACACCACGCGCCCGATCGACTGGGGCACCTTCTGGTACATCGGGCGCTACCTGGACGGCAAGGTGGGCAACGACCCCGCCCGGCTCGGCCCGTTCGAGTGGCTGAACGGCAACATCCCCACCCTCAACACCCTCTCGTACGCGCTGTTCGGGCTGGCCTGCCTCGGCGTGGCCGTGCTGGCGCTGCGGGCACCACGCCGCCCACGGCTGGGCCAGCTCGCCTTCCTGGTGGTCGCGGCGTTCCTCATCTTCAGCAAGGTCTGGTCGCAGCAGTTCGTGCTGTGGCTCCTGCCGCTGGTGGTGCTGGCCCGCCCCAAGTGGGGGGCCTTCCTCGCCTGGCAGATCGCCGAGGTCTGCTACTTCGTCGCCTTCTACGGTGAGCTGCTCGGCGCGGCGACCAGCCGGCCGGTCTTCCCGGAGGGGGTGTTCGTGCTGGCCTCGACGCTGCGACTGACCACCGTTGTGGTGCTCTGCGTGCTGGTCATCAAGGAGATCCTGCACCCCGAGCGGGACGCCGTGCGGGCCACCTATCCGGACGACCCGGACGGTGGCGTCCTCGACGGCGCACCAGACGCGCCGTGGCTGGACCGCTGGCGCCGCAGAGAGACGAGCAGCGAACCCCGACCCGAGCCCGCCGCGGCTACCTGACGGTCAGGCCGAACGCGGCCCGCACCGCACCGACGCTTCACAGGCGGTAGACGACGGCGTCTCCGACCTCCTGGCGGGTGATGCCGAGCGACTCGACAGGTGCGTCGATGGTGATCTCCCACGGCGTACCTGGCACCCGGTCGCGCAGCAGCACCACCGTCCGGACGCCGAGCGTGCGCAGGTACTCGATGCTTGTCGGGTTGGGGAACGCCTGGCTCACCCGACGGACGTCGTCAAGCTGTCGTGGTGTGAAGCCACTGCCGCCGTTGACCACGTCGGGGAATCCACTCGTCGACCAGAGCATCACGTGCTGGTCCAGGTTCTGGCTGCTGGGCAGCACCAGCAGGGGCCCCTCGGCCGTACGCATCGCGGCCGGCTGTGTCGGCACCACCGGGTGCGGGGTGTTGTTCAGGCCCTCGACGGTGACAAGCAGCAGCGGCAGCAACGTGGCCATCCGCAGCCACGGCCCCGGCCACGACGGGATCCGCTGCGCGGTCAACTCGCGGACCCGGTCGGTGAGCGCGGTGACCGCTCCCGCCGCGAGCAGACCAAGCAACAACGTGGTCCAGAGCATCAACCGACCAGGGGTACGCAGAGCACTCCAGCCCGGCACGTGCTCGAAGAGCGGCACGTAGGTGAAGGTGCCGTCGAAGAACCGGGTGCCCATCGCGAAGGCCATCGTCACCAGCACCCCGGCGAGCAGCAGCAGTCGGTGCCGCAGCCGCCAGACCGAGAAGAACAGCCCACCCAGGGCGAGCGCGTAGAGCACGTAGCCGGGCAACAGGGTCATCTCCGGGTGCCACGGCAGCGCCGCGCGGGCGCCCTCGTGCAGCCCGCCCCAGATCCACGACTCGGCCGGCGCCGTCACGAAACCCGACGCCGGCGGCGAGAATCCGTCGACGTCGTCGATGGTGCGCTCGGCGTACGGGTGCAGCTCGGTCACCCGGAAGAACGGGAACGCCATCAGCAGGCCCACACCGGCGAACAGCAACCCGCCGAGCAGGTTGGCGAGCAGCAGCCGGCGACCGAACGGTACGGCCTGGCGGGTGCGCAGCCGCCGCACGAAGAAGAGGACGATGGCGACCAGCACCGCGACGCCGAGGAAGTACGCGAACGGCAGCCCGATGCCGAAACCGAGGCTGAGCTGCCAGGCTGCCACCAGCCAACCGCCGTAGACCCAACCGTCGTGCCGGCGTTCGGGTCGGTAACCGTGCCGCAGTGACCAACCGTGCCCGCGCGCCAACATCGCCAGCGCCAGCGGAATCCCGCCGTTGGAGAGCACGTGCAGGTGCCCGGCCTGGGACAGCAACCACGGCGCGTAGGTGTAGGCGACCCCGGCGACTGCGGCGCCGATCCGGCCGGCTCCGAGCTGTCGGGCCAGGGCGTACGCCCCGAACGTGGCGAGCGCGTGCGCCAGCACGAACATGATGTTGTAGCGCAGGACCGCGTCCTCGGGGCCGCTGCCGAGCATCCCCGCCGGGGCGTACCCGAGCAGGGTGTCGGAGAACGCGAAGCTCCACAGCTCGGGGAAGAACGTGTTGGACTGCCACAGCCGCGCCGGATCGGCCAGCAGGATATGCCCCGACCAGGCCATCTGCCAGGCTTGCAGGCTCGGATCCCAGGAGTCCTGCGGAAGTGTGTAGCGCGGGTAGCGCAGCGTCGGCCAGGTCATCAGCACGGCCAGCGCCAGCGCGCCGAGGGCGGCCAGGGTCCACTCGTGGATCAGGAATCGGCCCACGGCCCGACTGGACCGGGTGAGGATTGACGGCTTCGGTTCCGGAGCGGAGGCGAAGGCCTCCCAGCGATCCGGGTCAGCCGGCTTCGTCTCGCCATCGGCCGGTGCCTGACCGTCGGCGTCGCTCGCCTTCGCACTCTTGGCCGTGCCACCGCTCTTGACCGCGTCGTCCTTCGGGTCGCCGTCCTTGACCGGGTCACTGACCTTGCCGGCGTCTGCCTTGGTCGGGTCGTCGGCCTTGGCGGCGTCTGCCCTGGTGTCGTCCGCGTTGACCGGGTCGCCGGCCTTGACCGCGTCGCCGGCCTTGGCGCTGTCCCCCTTGGCCGCTTTGCCGCGCTTGGTCAGGCGGCTGATCCAGCCCCGCTTCGGCGCGTCCGTGCCGGTGACGTTGGAGGCCGTAGCGCTGGCTTCGGCTGTGTCGCCGGCTTTGCCCGTACCGCCGGGTTTCGGCACGTCGTCCTTCGCGGGACCGGGCTCGATGTCACCGGTGGCGGCGCTGGGACCCGTGGGCCTGCCGTTCGTCGCCGTCGCGGGCTTCGCACCGTCGGTCGATCGGGGGGACCGCCCGGGGCTTTCCGTGGTCGTCGCAGCCGACGCCTCGGCGGAGTCAGGCGCCTTGTCGGTGCCCGAGGTGTCAGCCGGCCCGGTCGTGCTGCCCGTCGGGGACGCGGTGGCGGGTTGGTTCTCGGCTTGCGCGCCGGCGGGGGCAGGCTGGGCCGCACCGGTCCCGGGCTGTCCGGTGGTCATGCTTGCCGGCTCTCCGTCCCGAGCTGCTGACGGAGAAAGTCGATGTCGGCGGCCTGACCGGCCACACCTCCCGGCGTCTCGACCACCACCGGCGCCCCGGCCGCCCGAATCACCGCCACCACCAGTTCCGGATCGATCGTCCCGCCGCCCAGGTTGTCGTGCCGGTCCTGGCCGGAGTTGAACGCGCCCTTGGAGTTGTTGGCGTGGATCAGGGCGATCCGGCCGGTGATCGCCTTGACCCGGTCGACGAGCCCGAGCAGGTCCTCACCGCCCGCGAACGCGTGGCAGGTGTCCAGGCAGAAGCCGACCTCGTGGTCGCCGATGGCGTCCCAGAGTCGGGCCAGCGCGTCCAGTCGTCGGGCGCACGCGTTGTCGCCCCCGGCGGTGTTCTCGATCAGAACCGGCACGCCGAAGCCGCCGGAGTCGGCGGCGTACGCGAAGGTCTTGCGCCAGTTGTCGAAGCCGACGGCGAGGTCGTCCCCGGCGTTGACGTGGCCGCCGTGGACGATCACGCCCTTGGCGCCGATGGCGGCGGCCGCGTTGGCATGCCCGAGCAGCAGCTTTCGGCTGGGGATCCGGATGCGGTTGTTGAGGGTCGCCACGTTGATGACGTACGGCGCGTGCACGTAGAGGTCGACTTCGGCCGCGCGCAGTAGTTCGGCGTCCTCCCGAGGCTTGGGCGCCTTCCACCCCTGAGGGTCGGAGAGGAAGAACTGCACGGTGTCGGCGGACCGGGCGGCCGCCTCCGCCAGCGGGTCGGTCGAGTCGACGTGGGCTCCGATACGCATGCGAGCGAGCCTACGTCGCGACCCTGACTGCCGCCGCGACGGTCGGGGCGGTGTCGCGGGCTGTCTAACGTCACCGCTCGGACCGACGGTCGTTGATGGGATTGAACCGGCGACCAGTGCCCGGTCCGGTTGGCGGCGCGAGCGCCGCGTACGCCGACCGGGGTCGACGGCCGACAGCGAGGTTGCCTCCGCCACGCGGCCCGGCGCGGCGGGGGCGACCCCTTCATACACCGGATCCCGACCGATGAAGATTCTCGGAAATTTGTACTTTTCCCCCCGACTAGGTACGAGTGCTGTTGTATCGTCAGATAACAACACGATAAAGCTCCGCGGGGCGTCTTTCGTCCAACCTCATCGGTGTGGTCGTTCCTCCCCAGGTCCCACCCAAGGAATGCGGACGGGACGCCCCGCGGCCTCGTTGGACGGGGGTCCACCCACCGATCGCTACACGGTCGGGCGGTGGACCCCCGTCAGCGTGTCCGGGTGCTGACCCGACCGCCCCGGGCATGATCGTTCGGACCGGGTATCCTGGTCAGGTTGTCCGCGTCCGGCCGGGTTCCCTCGGCGCGTGCGGGCAGCGACACAAGACCTCCTGCCACGGAAGGACCGTGGCCGCTTAGCCCACAGGAGGTGAGCACGTCTTGCGTCACTACGAACTCATGGTCATCCTCGACTCCAGCCTCGAGGAGCGCACCGTCGCACCGTCGCTCGACACGTACCTGAACGTGATTCGGACCGCGGGTGGCTCGGTTGAGAAGACCGACGTGTGGGGCCGCCGGCGCCTCGCGTACGAGATCAACAAGAAGGCCGAAGGCATCTACGCCGTCATCGACCTGCAGGCCACGCCTGCTGCGGTGGCCGAGCTGGACCGTCAGTTGCGCCTCAACGAGTCCGTGCTGCGCACCAAGGTCATCCGACCGGAAATGCGCTAGAGCATCCAACCCCGGTTCGTCCGGATCAGCCTCCGTGACTCTGTCGTACGGCTCTGCGAGCCTGTACGACGAGACGCTGAGTGCGCGAGGAGATGGTCATGGCAGGAGACACCACCATCACGGTCATCGGCAATCTGACCGATGACCCCGAGTTGCGGTTCACCCCCTCCGGGGCTGCGGTCGCCAAGTTCCGAGTCGCTTCGACGCCCCGTTTCATGGACAAGGCGTCGAACGAATGGAAGGACGGCGAGCCGCTGTTCCTCGCATGCACCGTGTGGCGGCAGGCCGCCGAGCACGTCGCCGAGTCGCTGCAGCGTGGCGCCCGGGTGATCGTGTCGGGCCGGCTGCGTCAGCGGTCGTACGAGACCCGCGAGGGTGAGAAGCGCACCGTCATCGAGCTTGAGGTCGACGAGATCGGCCCGTCGCTGCGCTACGCCACGGCGAAGGTGCAGAAGATGTCCCGCTCCGGCGGCGGTGGCGGCGGCTTCGGTGGCGGCGGTGGCGGCGGTCAGGGTGGCGGCGGAGGCAACTTCGACGACCCCTGGGCTTCGGCTGCTCCCTCTCCCTCTCCCGCGCGTGCCGGTTCGGGCGCCAATTTTGATGAGGAGCCACCGTTCTAATGGCGCCTAGCGCTCGCGATCGCAAACCAGGAGCACGTGCAACGGCCAAGGCTGCGGCACTGCGCAAGCCCAAGAAGAAGGTGAACCCGCTCGACAAGGACGGGATCGCCTACATCGATTACAAGGACACCGCGCTGCTGCGCAAGTTCATCTCCGATCGCGGCAAGATCCGCGCTCGTCGGGTGACCGGCGTGACCTCGCAGCAGCAGCGGCAGATCGCCCGTGCAGTCAAGAACGCCCGTGAGATGGCGCTCCTGCCGTACACGGCCACCACCCGCTGAGAGGAGGCACCGATATGAAGATCATCCTGACTCAGGAAGTGTCCGGCCTCGGTGCCCCGGGCGACGTCGTCGAGGTCAAGGACGGCTACGGCCGTAACTACCTGCTGCCGCAGGGCTTCGCGATCGCCTGGACCAAGGGCGCGGAAAAGCAGGTCACGGTCATCAAGCGGGCCCGTGGGGCTCGCGAGATCCGCGACCTCGACCACGCCAACGAGGTCAAGGCTCAGCTCGAGGGTCTCAAGGTCAACCTGAAGGTCCGCGCCGGCGACGGCGGACGGCTCTTCGGCTCGGTCACTCCGGCCGAGATCGTCGACGCCGTCAAGGCGGCCAGCGGCCCGGTCCTCGACCGTCGCCGGCTGGAGGTGCCCGGTCACATCAAGTCGACGGGCAGCTACCCGGTGAAGATCAAGCTTCACCCCGAGGTGACCGCGTCGTTCAACCTGAACGTCCTTCAGGGCTGACGTCCGCAACACCACCACGAGGGCCCGCACCGAGCAGTCGGTGCGGGCCCTCGTGCGTACGTCATCGGCCCCCGCCCGGGGCCTCGCCACCGGTGCGGCCGACAATCACCTCGCGCAGCAGCGGCGCGACGGCCGGGCCGGCCGGCTCCCGCGCGCTCGTGGGCGCAACCCACCCGGCGCAGTTCGACTCGGCGGCCGGTTCACCCGATCGGTTGACCGGTCACCGCGCTGATCAGCACCGTGGAGAGGCCGCCGCCCACCACTGCGGCGGCGAGCGCGATGGTGGCCGAACGCCACGTCGTGCCCACCCGGCGTAGCAGCGCCGCCACCACCAGACTGCTCACCAACGCCAACCCGAAGCGCGGTGAGCCGGCCAGCAACGACTCCAACGCGCGGGACCGGGGCGAGTCGCACCCACCCCCGCTGATATCGGTCACACAACCAGCCGGCGCCTGACTGTCCAACGTCAGCAGCCATACGAAGATCAGAACCGCCGGCGTCAGATAACAGGCGGCCGTGTACAGCAGTGGCCGGAAGGGCCCACTCGGATCCGGGTCGAGCAGATCGTCCTCCAGGCGGCGAGCCCAGGCACCAGTGGCCGCCGACTCGACCCGCCGCCGCACCGACGCCGCACCGACCGCCGGCCGGTCCGCCCGACGCCGTGGCGCAGCCCGAGGTGGCACCGGCACACTGCGCGGCCGAGGAGCCGTGTAGCCCACCACCGGCGAGCGGGGCGCCGACGGCAGCGGATCCGTCCATCTGGGATCATCGCCGGCTAGCCGAGTGCCGGACCAGAACCCGTCGTCCCGCGTCGGCCAATCCTCCGCTGCGGCAGCCCGGTCGGAGCGCGGCGGCAGTGCACGTTCCCACTGGTCGTCCTCGATCGCGGACCGCTCCCACTGGCCGGTGCGGTCGGACCGCTCCCAGCCACCGACGCCATCCACCGCCGACCACTGCTCGCTCAGGTCCGTGCCGTCAGCACCGGCACCCAGCGGCCACGCGTGCACGCCAGAGGAGTCCCACGGATCCACCGCCGGCGGGTACGACGGCTCGGGCTCGGCCACCCGGTCCGACCCCCGTGCCCACGGGTCGGCCGCCGGCTTGGACCACGACTCCTCCGCCGCGCGCCGGCTGCGCCGGGTGGGGCGGCTCACGTCCGGCACCGGTTCGCTCGGAGCGGGCTCCAGATCCCCGCCCGACCAGATCACCTGCGGACGGCCAGCGGGCGCACGGCGAGGACGGCGGTCCGGAACAGCGCCGGAAACCGGCTCGTCCTCCCCGGCGTTCGCGCGTCGGCGCCCGGCGTACCCCTGCTCCTGCGGACGGTCGAGCGTCCACTCCCGGGTGTGGTCCGACTCGGGGGCCGCGCCGATCGCCGCCTGCTCCCGCCAACTCGTCTCGCTGCCCCGCCGTCGGCTGCCCGACGACTCGATGGACCGCCGGCCGGCACCGGAAATTGGCCGCTCAGGCTCGCGTACGGGCTCGTCCTCGTCCGGCGCCGCGTGGCGACCGCCGCCGTCGGCGTGCCGAACACCCGACTCCAGCGCCCACCGGGGCAGGTAGGCGTCGACGGGTTCGTCCTGGCCGCGGTCCAACGCACGCCGCCGGCTGGACGTCCGGTAGCGACCGTCCTCGTCGTACGGCTCAACCGGAAGAGACGCCGCGCCCTCACCCCACGAGGCGGTCGGCTGGCGCTCGCGCGGGCTGCCATCCCCGCGTCCCCAGTCCCGGTAACTCACGGCCGGAGTGTGACCCTTCTGAACCGAAAGCGGAATCCGCTGTCCAGGTGTAGCCGTTCGCTGGAGATAGTACGGGACGATCGTGTCACAGACCCGACCAAAATATTCTCCTCCACAGGCTGGGGAGCATGTTTCCGCAGGTCAAAGAGCTAAGGCCAAGAATTCCCCAATGGTTATCCACAGGCTGTGCACACCCTGCGCACACCATGTCCACCGGCATCCACAGGTTGTCCCGAGGCTCGTCCACCGGCGTTGTTGAGTCTCTGACCTCGGGGTCCGTATGGTTGGCCCCCGACCGCCGGCACGATGGCCCCCGATCGACCGGCCCGGTCGGACGGAAGTGTCAGACCCCAGCGGTAGAGCTGGAATCAGATCCGACGCAGTGGAGGGGGACCCGTGTCGGTCACCGACGACAGGCGGGCGGAGTCACGATCCGGTGGCGGCCAGCCACCCGCGCCACGAGACGGCCAGTTCGACAAGACCCCACCCCAGGACGTCGCCGCGGAGCAGTGCGTCCTCGGCGGCATGCTGCTCTCCAAGGACGCCATCGCCGACGTCGTCGAGATCCTCAAGACCAACGACTTCTACCGGCCGGTGCACGCCACCATCTTCGACATCATCCTCGACATCTACGGCCGGGGTGAGCCGGCCGACTCCATCACTGTCGCGGCGGCGCTCGCCGACTCCGGCGACCTGGTCCGCATCGGCGGCGCGCCCTACCTGCACACCCTCATCGCCAGCGTGCCCACCGCCGCGAACGCGGCCTACTACGCGCGCATCGTCAGCGAACGCGCGGTGCTACGCCGGCTGGTCGAGGCCGGCACCAAGATCGTGCAACTGGGCTACGGCACCGCCAGCGGCGGCAGTCGCGACGTCGACGACGTCGTGGACCTCGCCCAGCAGGCCGTCTACGACGTGACCGAACGGCGGGTCAGCGAGGACTTCGCGATCCTGGCCGACATGTTGCAGCCGACGCTCGACGAGATCGAGGCGGTGGGCGCGCAGGGCGGCATGATGACCGGCGTACCGACCGGCTTCAGCGACCTGGACCGACTGCTCAACGGCCTGCACGCCGGACAATTAATAATTGTGGCAGGAAGGCCTGGTTTAGGAAAATCAACCGCTAGTATGGACTTCGCCCGAAATGCTGCCATTCGCGCCAACCAGGCTGCCGCCATCTTCTCGCTGGAAATGAGCAAGGTCGAGATCGTCATGCGACTGCTCTCCGCCGAGGCGCGGGTGCCACTGCACGTGCTGCGCAGCGGTCAGCTCTCCGACGACGACTGGACCAAGCTGGCCCGGTGCATGGGTGAGATCAGCGAGGCGCCGCTCTTCGTCGACGACACGCCGAGCATGAACCTGATGGAGATCCGGGCGAAGGCCCGGCGGCTGAAGCAGCGGCACGACCTCAAGATGATCGTGGTCGACTATCTCCAGCTGATGACCTCGCCGAAGCGCACCGAGAGTCGCCAGCAGGAGGTCGCCGACCTGTCCCGTGGCCTCAAGCTGTTGGCCAAGGAGGTCGAGTGCCCGGTGATCGCGGTCAGTCAGCTGAACCGTGGCCCCGAGCAGCGCACCGACAAGCGGCCCCAACTGTCTGATTTGCGGGAATCAGGGTCAATTGAGCAAGATGCCGACGTTGTCATCCTGCTGCATCGTGACGACTACTACGACAAGGAGTCCCCGCGGGCCGGCGAAGCGGATTTCATTGTCGCTAAGCATCGGAATGGCCCCACCGACACGGTGACCGTCGCGGCCCAGCTGCACCTGTCCCGCTTCGTCGACATGGCCATCGGCTGACCGTCGCGGCACCCGCCGTCGATCAGCCGAGCAGTGGGAACCAACCCGCCGACTCACCCAACTCCAGCCGGTCCCGGTCGGTCAGCGGGACGCGGCCGGTGGCCTTCAGCAGGAAGTCCTGGTCATCCCAGGCGGTGGGGCGCACCGTTTCGTCGCTGAGCAGGCCGTCCATGGTCGCCACCGCGACACGTACGGCCAGCGGGCCGGGCAGCGGCGCGTCGGGCAGGGCCGGGGTCAGGTCCAGGTGGTGGATGACCGCCTCGGTGGTCAGCGTGGCGAGGAAGTCCGGTACGCGCAGCACGTGCCCCTGCGTGGTCACGTACCCCTCGGGGTTGGCTGACCTGGCGGCGCGGACCGCCGCCGGGGCGGTGTCGCGCCAGAGCCGGACGATCCCGGTCGGACTGTCGAAGGCGGCGGCCGATCGGCGCACCCACCAGGCGTGCCGGGTGCTCGCTTCGTCGCCGGCGGGAAAGTCGCGCCAGTAGCTGACGTCGTCGACGTCGGCCGGACCGTCGGCGGGGCTGGCCAGTGCGACAAGCGCACGCTGGGCGTCGCCGAGCACGTGCAGGAGCAGGTCCGCGATGAGCCAGCCCTGGCAGCGGGTGGCTCGTTGCAGGCCGGCGTCGTCCAGGTCGCCGACCACCGCGGTGATCCCGTCGTACGCCTGGGCCAGCGCCTCGTCCGCTCGGATCGTGGTCATGCGATTCAGCGTCGCATGGACGATTCCGCCCGCCAACCGGTGAGGCGCTGCCCGGGTCGACGCGCGATCGACCCGGGCGGGTTGTCGGGCCTGGCTCAGCCGAACATCTCGTCGAGGAAGCCCTTGCGCTTCTTCTGCCGGTAGTGCCCGTGGTAGCCGTGGTGCTGTTGCTGCTGGTGGCCGTAGGCCGGCGCCGGCGGGTAGCCGGGCGGGGGCGGCGGCGGGACGGCACCGTAACCGGGCTGGTGCGGCGGCGGGGGCGGCGGAGGTGGGTAGCCGGCCGGCTGGTGGGTGGGTTGCTGCGGCGCGCCGCCGGTCTGTTGGCGGCTCCAGTTGGCCTCGGCCTCGAACAGCTTCTCCAGCTCGCCGCGGTCCAGGAAGATGCCGCGGCACTCTCCGCACTGGTCGATCACGACGCCGCTGCGCTCGTACTGGCGCATCTCTCCGTGGCACTTGGGACAGGTGAGACTATTCATCGCCCGACGGTACCTGGTCCACCTAGGCGGTTGCTGTGAGCGCCTCGCTGACCTCTGCGTCGGAGACCTCGTGGAAGTCGTCGTAGTAGACGCTCACAGCGCCGAACTCGGGTGGGCGTTGGGCACAGATGACCTGGTCCGCTTCGGCGGCGAGCAGTTCGTACGCCTCCTGTGCGCCGACCGGGACGGCGACCACGACGCGGTGTGCCCCGAGTTGGCGGGCGACCTCCACAGCGGCGCGGGCGGTCGCGCCGGTGGCCAGGCCGTCGTCGATGATCACGGCGGTCCGGCCGGTGAGGTCCAGCTGGGCGCGGCCCCCTCGGTAGAGCCGCTCCCGACGGGCCAGCTCGGCCTGCTCCCGTTGGCTGACCTCGGCGATGTCGTCGTTGCTGAGTCGGCTGGCCACCGCGTCGTTGAGTACCTGGACACCGCCTGGCCCGAGCGCGCCGAAGGCGACCTCCCGGGCCCACGGCATGCCGAGCTTGCGGACGACAAGCACGTCCAGTGGTGCGCCGAGTCGTTCGGCGACGACCCGGGCGACCGGTACGCCGCCACGGACGAGGCCGAGGACGACCACGTCCGGGTCGCCGACGAGTGCGGTGAGCCGCTCGGCGAGCACCCGGCCCGCGTCGGCCCGGTCGCGGTACGTCGTCATGCCTTCAGGTCTACGCCCTGGCGGGCCGCTCCGCCCGGCAGTTAGGCCGATGCGGTCCGACTGGCCAGCTCGGGGAGCGGGGTGGCCGGCGGGTGGACCGGGCGGTGCAGGGCAGGCGCCCAGGTGAGCAGGGCCATCGGGTAGAGCAGGTAGCCGAAGCGCGTCGAGGGCATCAGGGCGATGGCGGCGAGTAGCCCGTACCCGCAGATCAGCGCCGTGGCGACGGCGGTGCGGGGCGGGCGGCGGGCGAGCCGGACGGCGATGGCCACGCCCGCGGCGACAAGCAGCGCCGCGGCGATGACCCGGCCGGCGGGTAGCGCGTTGGCGATCAGGTAGCCGGGGAAGGGGGACTGCGCGGGGCTGGTGACCAGGCCGTGGCCGAGGGGGAAGCGCAGCACGTTCTCGGTCAGCGCGTCGCGGTCGACAAGCATCGCCGGCAGCAGGGCCGCGACGGGCAGGCCGATCGCGCCGGCGGCGACCCGGGTGCCGGCGCGTCGGGTCAGGCCCCAGACGATCAGGACGAGCGCGACCGGCCAGGCGAAGAGTTTCAGCGCGCCGGCGAGCCCGACCGCGAGGCCGGCGCGGCCGGGTCGGTCGGTGGCGGCGAGCGCGAGGGCCAGTAGGCAGAGCGCGAGTACGGGTAGGTCGTCGCCGCCGGTGGCGAGGGTGAGGGCGCAGACGGGCAGGACGGTGGCGGCCTGCACGCCGCGCAGCAGCGCCGAGTCCGGTCGGTGGCCCCGGTCGGTCTGGCCGGCGGCGGCCGGTGGTCTGCGCAGGGTGGCGACGGCCAGGGCGAGCGCCAGTGCGGCGCCCACCGCGAACCAGACCCGGGAGTCGGTCCACCAGGTGTCGGCAAGTGCTCTGGGCAGGCCGAACATCGCCATGCCGGGCTGGTACGGGGTGTAGCCGAGCAGTTGTTCGCCGGGGGGTAGGGCGGCTATCGCGTCGGGTCCGAGGTATGGCGTGCCGTGTTCCAGGAGGCGGGTGCCGGCGTGCTCAACGACAAGCACCTCCTCCTGTGCGCGGTCGGTGCGCCCGCTGGCCCGCTCGATGCTCTGCCAGAGCAGGGGTAGCAGTGCGGTGCTCGCCCAGGTGAGGCCGGTGATCGCCCAGCGGGCGCGTAGACCGACGAGCGGTGCGGTCGGGTGGTGCCGACGCAGCAGGAGTTGGGTGATCACCACAAGCGTCGCGGCCAGGTATCCGACGGCGGCGACCGTGCCCCAGGCCCGGTGCGGTGAGAGGGTCGACGTGACGGCGGTGACCGCGGCGAAGACTGTCGACACGGCGTAGAGGCCGAGGTCGACGGCGAGCCCGTCGGCGGCGGTGTCGAGCGTGCGCCGGTGCCAGGGGCGTCGGCGGGCAGTCGGGGCGTCGGCGGTCACGCGCGCCAGTCTGGCAGACCGGGCCGTACCTGCACCTGACCGTGTCGGGCGGGCGGCCGGTGCCCGGTCAGGCGGGCAGGTGCGGGAGGCGGGCGCGGCCGGGTTGGCGGCGGGTCTGGCTCAACCGGATCACCGCGCCGGCGTTGTGCAGTGGCGCGACGAGGGTGCCGGGGCGTCCGCCCGAGCCGCGCTGCATGGCGGCGAGGAGGGTGCCGGCAGGCACCGGCCGGGCGAACAGGTGGCCCTGGCCGGCGACGCAGCCCAACTCCCAGAGGGCCCGCCGCTGTGGCTCGCTCTCCACTCCCTCGGCGACCACCGCCAGGTTGAGACTGCGACCCAGGTCGAGGGTGGAACGGATGACCGCGGCGGCCTCCGCCGAGCTCTCCATCGTCGTCACGAAGCTTCGGTCGATCTTCAGCTCGTGCACGGGGATGCGGGAGAGCAGGGAGAGGGAGGAGTAGCCGGTGCCGAAGTCGTCCAACGCCAACCGGACGCCCTCGTCGCGCAGCCGGCTGAGCACGCGGTCGACCACGTCGAGTTGGCTGAGCGTGAGCGTTTCGGTCAGCTCCAGCACGAGCCGGTCCGCAGGTAGGTCGTGGGCTCGCAGCCGGGCCAGCACCGAGCCGGGGAATCGCGCGTCGAGCAGGCTGCGGGGGGACACGTTGACCGCGACGGGTATGTCGAAGCCGGCGTCACGCCAGGTGGTGGCGGCGATCAGTGCCTGGTCGAGGATCGCCTCGGCGAAGGCCGGCAGCAGACCGGAGCGTTCCACCGCCTCCAGGAAACGCAGTGGGTCGATCATGCCGTGGGTGGGGTGGCGCCAGCGGGCCAACGCCTCGGCGCTCGTCACCTCGCCGGTGCCCAGGTCGACGATCGGTTGGAAGTTGACGATGAACTCGTGGTCGGCGACAGCGCGGGGCAGGTCGCCACCGAGGGTGAGGCGGCCCAGGTCGGCGGTGTCGCGGGTGGTGGCGTAGGTGGAGATTCGCTGCCCGGCACGCTTCGCCTGGTACATGGCCACGTCGGCGCGGCGCAGTAGTTCGGTCATGCCACCGGTGGACGGTGCGACGGAGATGCCGCCGCTGGCTTCGACGCTGATCCGCATGCCGTCCAGCTCGAAGGGCTCGTGCAGGGCGGCGAGGAGCGTCTCGGCCCGATGCGCGGCCACCGCGGGGGCCGGCAGCCCGCGCAAGAGTACGGCGAACTCGTCGCCGCCGAGGCGGGCCACCAGGTCACTCGCCTGCGCCGCGTCCCGTAGCCGGTCGGCGACCTGCACCAGCACCTGGTCACCGGCGGCGTGGCCGAGTGTGTCGTTGACTTCCTTGAAGTGGTTGAGGTCGATCAGCACCAGAGCGGTCACCCCGTCCGCGTGCCGGGTGCTCAACTGGTTGGTGCCCTCGTCGAGGAGGTGCCGGCGGTTGGCCAGCCCGGTCAGCGCGTCGTGGGTGGCGGCGTACGCGTGCTCGTTGGCCACCCGGGCCAGCTCGGCGTACGCCTGGGCGTTGCGTACGGCGGTGCAGAGTGCGGAGGCGAAGGTGCGCAGGGTGTACTGCTCTCGCTCGGAGAGCTGCACCGGCCCGCGGAAGCGCAGTCGGAGGACGCCGACGTCGACTGTGCGGTCGTGCCCTTCGAGTGGGGTGGGGACGACAGTGCCGTCCACGTCGGTGGGCTTGCCGATCGGGCCGTCGAAGGTGATGCCGCCGGTGCCGCCGCGCACGGCGCGGTCGCCGTCACGCAGTTCGATTTCGACCTCGTCGGCGGAGAACAGTTCGGTGGCCTGGGTGACGGCGGTGGTGAGGACGGTGTCCAGGTCGACGACGTTGAGTGCGTCGGTGGTGCGGGCGAGTCGCTGCCACGCCTGCTGCTCGGTGCGGCCCCTGATCCGCGCGGAGTAGGCCAGGTGCAGGCTCAGGACCAGGGGCGGGACGGCGAGGAGCAGGCTTTGGTCTGCTCGGAGGATGATCAGGGTAAGGGCGGCCACGATGAACCGGACGGCGAATCCGGCGATCCGTAGGTCGAGGTGGTTACGGAACTGTCGGACGATTCGGGTGCCCGATGCCAGGGCGATTACCGGGATGGCCAACAGGTCGTCGAGCACCGCGGCGGCGAGGTAGACCGCCCCGAGTAGGACGAGGTGGTTCAACAATCCGTCTGGCGGCCAGCGCTGACCGAGAAGCATGATCACTAGGGTGGCGCCGCCGGCCACGAGGGTGTGCTTGGCAATGCCGAACGCCGTCTTGATGGCGGTCAGCCGGTTGACGAGTGACACGCACGCGATGCCGATGCCCGTCGACAGGATCACCCAGGGTGGCGGGGCCAGGGCAAGTCCGAGGACGATGGCCGTCTCCACCCAGGCGAACGAGAAGGTCGTCGACCTGATCCGGAGGCGTGCCTTGACGATTGCCCCCAGGGCGATCATCAGGACGAGCGCTGAGATCGTCGAGACGTCTCCCGCGTTGGCTGGCATGTGGCGAATCGTTGCGATCACGGCTGTCGCGGCGACGACGGCTGCCAGCGTCACCATCAGCCCGACAAGGCCTAGCAGGCGTGGGTCGGCTTCCCTGTGACGACGCGTCGTCCGGTTCACTCAACCTCACCCGTAACCCACCGTCGGTGTCCGCTAACGGGCAGCGTACCGCTGTGTCGCCCAGGTGATAAGGACTCAGTCCCATTCGGTGCTACGCATCTGACACACCCTTCAGCGTCGAGGATTTACATCGGACTGAAGCTGGTACTAGTCCCACTCGGTGCTGTTGCGCATCGCTCGACCCCCTTGCCGCTACGAGGCGCTGTGTTCGGCGCCATTCGTTCGTAGGGATGAGAGTAGGAGACTCGATGGGCAGGAAGGAATAATTTATGTCGGTATGCGCAACATTAGCCAAGCTGAAGCGGATATGTCACTTTCTGTCCGCGCTCCGGAGCGGAGCGCTGAACCTTCTCGCCGGAGGGTTGGGACGAATCGACCATTATTGCCGTGGCCGGCGAGGCGTATTCAGTGTTGCGGGGCCGTTCCCCGAGTTCATCCGCAGTTCGGGCCGCCCGGCCTGCGATCCGGATCGATCGCGGGCCGGCGCCTGCGCAGATCATTCCAGCTAACGGCGAGGGAGGCGACGCCCTCCCGGTGGGGTTGGTCACCGTAGGCTGCGTTGCGTGATCGACCGGATACGTCACTGCCGTTGAGGTGGGAGGACGGGTGGAGATTCGAGTTCTTGGCGGCCTCTCGGTGCATCTGCCCGCGCGCACTTTGCAGCTGGGGACGCCAAAACAACAGGTGGTCTTCGCGATGCTCTCCGTTCACCCCGGGCGACTGGTGACAGTGGACGACCTCGTCGACGAGTTGTGGGCCGATCGCCCACCGCGATCGGCCGTCGCTAATGTGCGGACCTATGCCGGCAATCTGCGCCGGACTTTCGAGGCTTTCCCGGCCGGTCGCGGTGCCATCGAACGCCAACGCAACGGCTATCGACTCGTCGTGGACCCGGAACGAGTAGACGTCTTTCGCTTCGCGCTGGAACAGAACGCGGGTCGGGAAGCACTGACCGCTGGCAACCTGGACCACGCCCGGGAGCTACTGGGACGCGCCCTGGCTCGGTGGCGGGGTCCGATGTTCGCCGGCCTCCCCCTCGGCCCCGTTCTGACGTCGCGGACCGTGGCCGCGGAAGAGGAGCGGCTGCTGACCGTGGAGCTGCACGCCGACCTTCACCTGCGATCGGGTCGGGATGACCTGGCGATTCCACTGCTGCGTGATGTGGTGTCCCGCCACCCTCTCCGGGAGCCGGCCTATCACCTCCTCATGCGGGCTCTGCACGAGCGCGGGGACAACGCGGGGGCGCTGGCGACGTACGACGAGATCCGGACCCGGCTGGCCACGGAGTTGGGCGTCGGGCCCGGACCCCACCTCGAAGAGCTGCGCCGT
This sequence comes from Micromonospora sp. NPDC049230, assembly GCF_040647875.1. Taxonomy (NCBI): domain Bacteria; kingdom Bacillati; phylum Actinomycetota; class Actinomycetes; order Micromonosporales; family Micromonosporaceae; genus Micromonospora; species Micromonospora sp. NPDC049230. The sequence continues at coordinate 26,162 of NZ_JBEZCZ010000007.1, read as the reverse complement.
TCGATAGTCGCGGCGGGGGCGCGCTCCGGCCCGGCACGCGCCGTCGCCTCCCGACGGGTGAGCGGCCAGCGGGGTCCGGACGTCGTCGACGCGACCGCCACGACCGCCCGACAACCGGGCCGGATCGACCCGGTGGACCACCTGCCCCGAGCGGTCGCCGACTTCGTCGGCCGGGAGGACGTCGTGTCGCGGCTGCTGGCGGAGACCCGGCGGGTCGAGGAGCGGGTGCCTCCCGTGCACATCGTCGATGGCATGGCGGGCAGCGGCAAGACGACCCTCGCCGTGCACCTGGCCCGCCGGCTGTCCGACCGATACCCGGACGCCGCCCTGTTCGTCGACCTCGGTGGGCACGGCGAGAAGAACCGGGTGGAGCCGGGCAGCGCCCTGGTCACCCTGCTCCGACAGCTCGGCGTCCCGGCCGAGCGCGTCCCGGTGGAGTTCGACGACAGGGTGGAGTTGTGGCGGCAGGAGCTGGCCCGCCGGCGGTCGGTGGTGGTGCTCGACAACGCGGCGAGCAGCGAGCAGGTCATGCCCCTGCTGCCGGCCGAGCCGACCACCGTCGTGCTGGTGACCTCGCGGCGGCGGCTGTCGCACCCGGACGTCGGGCCCTCGCAGACGCTACCGCTGCTCAACCCGCGGGAGAGCGTGGATCTCCTGCGTCTGAGCGTCGGTCCGGACCGGGTCGAAGCCGAGCCGGAGGCGGCCGCCGAGGTGGTACGTCGGTGCGGGTACCTTCCGCTGGCGATCCGGCTGGCCGGTGCCAGGCTGGCGCACCGGCGCGGCTGGCGGTTGGCGGACCTTGCCGAGCAGATGGCCGGCGACGCGCCGGTGCTGCACCAGCTCGCTCAGGAGGAAAGCACCGTCAGCGGTGCCTTCGCCGCCTCCTACCAGCCTCTGTCGAGCGCGGCCAAGCGGGTCTTCCGATTCCTGGGCCTGTATCCCGGCAGCCGCTTCAGCATGCCGATAGCCGCCGCACTGACCGGTCTGACCGTCGCGGAGGCTCGCACTGCGCTCGACGACCTCGTCGACAGGAACCTGGTGGAGGACCTGGACTCGACGCGGTACCGACTGCACGACCTCATCCGGCAGTACTCCAGCGAACTGTGTGCGCGTACCGACTCCGCGAGCGACCGGAGGGCAGGACTGGCGCACCTGTTCGACTTCACTCTGGCGGCGGCGTTACGGGTCGCCAACACGCTGGAACTCGACCTGGGATCTCGCGTCACACAGCTCCCGTACGGGCGACCCGAACTGGTCGACGCGATCGGGGAGCCCACCGCCGACTGGTTGGAGACGGAGCGGACGGACCTGGTGACGATGGTGCGGGCAGCGCTCGACGAGGGCTTCCACCAGCACTCCTGGCAGCTGGCCCGTGCCCTCTGGCGGTTCTGTTACATCCGCGGATACTTCGAGGACATCATCACCACCCACCGGTACGCGCTTACCGCGGCGGAAGCATCAGGGGACATCGCCGCGATGGCACTGATGAACAACTACCTCGCCTCCGGCTACGTCCGGACCGGCGACAACCGGGCGGGGTTGCGCCATCTGACCCGCGCCGTCGCCCTCGCCGGCGAATCGCGGGACGTGCTGAACGCCGCCCGATACCGCGCCAATCTCGCCGCCGTCTACTGGTGGAGCGGCAACCTGACCGAAGCGGTGGCTGTCGGTCTGGAGTGCCTGCGCGACTACAAGGGGTACGGCACTGTCCGGGTGCCGATGGTGCTGCCGAACCTCGGCATAGCGCTGACGGCCCTGGGGCGCTACGAGGAGGCGTTGCGGATAAACCGCCTGCACCTGGTGTGGGCCCGGACGAACTCCGACACTTTCCACATCCTCAACGCTCTCAGTCACATCGGTGCCGTACGCCTCCGAATGGGTGACCTTCGGCCGGCGATGCGCATCCTCCTGGCCTCGTTGGCCCTGCGCGATCGCACCGGCCACCGGTATGCCGAGGCCGAGGTGCGCAACGACCTCGGGATCGCCTATCGCATTCTGGGCCGTCTGGTGGAGGCCGAGCGGCAACACGAGTTGGCCCGGCAGCTGTCGATCGGTTCGGGGGAGCGACACGTCGAGGCGTCCGCGCTGAACGAGCTCGGGCGCACCCTGCTGGCGCAGGGGCGAGGTGGTGAGGCGTTCGAGGCGCATCAGGAGGCGTTGCGCCTGGCCACGCGGATCGCACACCCGCACGAGCAGGGTCGGGCTCTGGCCGGGCTTGCCGAACACTTCGCCCGCACCGACCCGACCGAGGCCCGACGGCACTGGGAGCGGGCGTTGGCGATCTTCCGACGGATGGGCGTGCCGGAGCGTTTCGAGACCGAACGCCGCCTCGCCGAGCTGGGTGCGGGGCGCTGACGAGCGCGAACGTCGCTTATCGATTTCTTATCGGTGGCGCCGGTAACTTACCGGCTGTATCGGCGCACGGGGGAGGTTCTGCTGTGGGTAGGACCGGGTCGTCGACACGTACCCGCTGCCAGGTCACCCCAGGGCCTCGGCAGCGGGTCGGCGAGGGAGGGGCGGCGATGCACCGCCCGGCCGCAGCACCCGGCCCGGCGGGTACGGGGCGGCGCCGCTCCTTCCGAGCGCCGTCGCACCGCACCGATAGGCTCACGGCCGTGACCGAACCCGCGCAGCTCAGCCATGTCGACAATGCTGGTGCGGCCCGCATGGTCGACGTCTCCGACAAGGCGGTGACGGGCCGGCTGGCCGTCGCGGCCGGCCGTTTGCGCACCACACCCGAGGTCGTCGACCTGCTGCACCGCGACGGGCTGCCCAAGGGCGACGCGTTGGCGGTCGGTCGGTTGGCCGGGATCATGGGGGCCAAGCGCACCCCCGACCTGATTCCGCTCTGCCACCCGATCGCCCTGCACGGCGTCACCGTCGACCTGCGGCTGACCGTCGACACCGTGGAGATCACCGCCACCGCCCGCACGGCGGACCGGACAGGCGTGGAGATGGAGGCGCTCACGGCCGTGGCCGTCGCCGGTCTCGCCCTGATCGACATGGTCAAGGCGGTCGACCCGGCGGCCTCGGTGGAGGCGGTCCGGGTGTTGCGCAAGGAGGGCGGCAAGACCGGCGAGTGGGTCCGGCCGGAGGACCGGCCGTGATCCGGGCCCGAGTGATCGTCGCGTCCAACCGGGCCGCCGCCGGCGTCTACGCCGACACCAGCGGTCCGCTGCTCGTGGCCGGTCTGCGCGAGTTGGGGTGCCAGGTCGACGAGCCGGTGGTGGTGCCCGACGGTGAGCCGGTCGGCGCGGCCCTGCGGGCCGCCCGTGCCGACGGCGTCGACGTGGTCCTGACCAGCGGTGGCACCGGGGTGACCCCGTCGGATCGCACACCGGACGTGACCCGCGCTCTGCTGGACTACGAGATCCCCGGCATCGCCGAGGCGATCCGCGCGCACAGCCGCGACCGGGTGCCCACCTCGGTGTTGTCCCGGGGTCTGGCCGGGGTCGCCGGCCGGATGCTGGTGGTCAACCTGCCCGGCTCGACAGGTGGTGCCCGGGACGGGCTGGCGGTGCTCGGGCCGATCCTCGGTCACACCGTCGACCAGCTTCGCGGCGGAGACCACTGAATCCGGGGCACCAGCTCACCATCGGTCCACGCCAGGCTCGGGCGGGTGTCGGTGCGTGCCGATAGGCTCGGTCGGTGAGCACGGAAACCGCACCCACCGCGGATCGGGTCGCCGCACCTCCGCCAGCCGGGTGGGAGGAGGCGCGGTCGCGGGTCTACGCGGTCGGCTTGGCCGCCGCGCTGCCCGCCGTCCACCGACCACTCGTCGACACCGACGGGTCGACCCTGGCCGAGCCGCTGACCACCCGCACCGACCTGCCCGCGTTCCCCACCTCCAGCGTGGACGGCTGGGCGGTGCGCGGCAGCGGCCCGTGGCGCATCGTCGGCCGGGTGTTGGCCGGCAGCACCCCCGCCCCGCTCACCGAGGACGACACGACGGTCGAGATCGCGACCGGGGCCATGGTGCCCGAGGGCGCCACCGCCGTGCTGCGCGTGGAAGAGTCCACGACCGCCGACGGCCTGGTCAGCGGCGTTCCCCGGGAGACGCCGGAGTGGCGCATGCCCGGCGAGGAGGCGTACGCCGATGAGGAGCTGTTGCCGGTCGGCACGCCTGTCGACCCGGCGGTGATCGGCCTGGCCGCCTCCTGCGGGCACGACACGCTGCGGGTCCGGCGGGCGCCGCGCGCCGCGCTGCTGGTCTTCGGCGACGAGTTGCTGACCGCGGGCCCGCCCGCGGCCGGTCGGGTCCGCGACGCGCTCGGCCCCGCGGTGCCGGCGTGGCTGCGGCGCTACGGCTGCCAGGTCCGCCCGTCGGACGTGGTCGGCCCGGTGGCCGACACGCTGCCCGCGCACGTGGCGGCCCTGCGTGCGGCGCTGACCAACGCCGACCTGGTCTGCACCACCGGTGGCACGATGAACGGCCCGGTCGACCACCTGCACCCGACCCTGGAAGCGCTCGGTGCCGACTACGTGGTCAACACGGTGGCGGTTCGTCCGGGCTTCCCGATGCTGCTGGCCCGGGTGGCCGGCCACGACGGGCGGGTCCGGTTCGTGGCCGGGCTGCCGGGCAACCCGCAGTCCGCCATCATCGCGCTGGTGTCGCTCGTCGCGCCGCTGCTCGCCGGACTACAGGGCCGCTCGATGCCGGTGCTGCCGCACGCCACGTTGGCGGAGGCGGTGCCCGGCCGCGGTGACCACACCCACCTGGCCCTGGTCCGGCTGGACCGGGCCGCCGGGACCGCGTCCCCGGTGCGACACGTCGGCTCCGCCATGCTGCGCGGCCTGGCCGGCGCGGACGGCTTCGCCGTCATCCGACCCGGCACCAGGGGCGAGCCGGGTGACCGGGTGCCGATCGTGCCATTGCCGCTGCTTCCTGGGGAGCGTTCGTCATGACCGCACCGACCATCACCTTCGGCGAGATCACCGACCAGCCGCTCGACCTCGCCGCACACGAGGCGGCGGTCGCCGACCGTCGGGCCGGCGCCGTGGTCTCCTTCCAGGGCGTGGTCCGCGACCACGATCACGGCCGGCAGGTCACCAGCCTGGAGTACGAAGGGCACCCGAGCGCCGCGCAGGTGCTGCGTGAGGTGGCCGCCGAGATCGCCGCGGAGCCCGACGTCTACGCGGTGGCGGTCTCGCACCGGGTCGGCCCCCTGGCGATCGGTGACGTGGCGCTCGTCGCCGCCGTGAGCACCGCCCACCGGGCGGCTGCCTTCGCGGCCTGCGCCCGACTCGTCGACGAGGCCAAGGCACGTCTGCCGATCTGGAAGCGGCAGGTCTTCACCGACGGCACCGACGAATGGGTCAACTGCCCCTGACCGCTCAGCGGCGGCCGTTGACCGCCACTGCCCGGGAAAGCCGATCGCCGTAGAACGCAGGCTCCGCACCCGGACGCCACGGCAGCGCGGCGACCAGCACGATCAGTGCGAGTGCGAGCGAGTTTTCCATCAGGGCCCCGAAGAGACCGTCCTGGTAGTGCGACATCTCCGGCAGTTGGTGCTCGTACGGCCAGATCGGGGAGATCAGGAACAGCAGATAGAGCCCGATCGCCGCGGCACCGTGCCGAAGCCCGGTCAGCGTGGGATACCAGATCGGCGGGCGGAGCCCGTTGACCCCGGGCAACCCGCCGAACACCGGGCCCTGGCCGGTGCGCTGCGGCATCGCCCGGGTCGCCTCCCGACGGCGTACGGCGGCGTCGGCCAGCACGATGATCGCCGGGATCACCCAGACCAGGTGGTGCGTCCAGGAGATCGGGCTGATCACGTTCGCGGTGAGACCGACGAGTGTGAACGCGGTCAGCTCGTCACCGTCGGCGCGGGAACTGGCCGCCCGGGACAGGCCCAGCGCCAGGATCAGCACCGAGAAGGCGAGCCAGAGCAGCCCCGGGGTCTCGATCGAGTCGTACAGGCGGGCGAGCAGGCCGGCGAGCGACTGGTTCGGCGTCATGTCCGCCGCGCCGACCCGTTCGGTCTGCCAGAGCACGCTGCCGAAGTACGTCCGCGACTCGTCACCGACGATCGCGAAGGTTGCCACCGTCACGCCGATCGTGGTGCCGATGGCGGTGGCCGCCACCCGCCACTGACGGGTGATCAGCAGGTAGGCGATGAAGAGCGCCGGGGTGAGCTTGACCGCGGTGGCCAGGCCGATGCCGGCGCCGGCCCAGGCTCCGCCGTAGAGGAAGCGCAGCAGGGGGCCGTCCGTCGCGGTGTAGTGGGTGCCGCGGCGGGAGCGCCAGCGAAGACCGATCAGGTCAGCCATGATCAACGCGAACAGCAGGATGTTGACCTGGCCGTAGCCGAGAGTCTCCCGACCTGGCTCGATGGCGAGCGCGAGCGGCACCGCCACGGCCACTGTGAACCACAGTGGCCACCCCAGCCGGTCGACGATGGGGCGGAGCAGCCCGGCCAGCACCAGCGCCAGCGCGGCGATGCTGGCGACGGCGTTGACCATGCCGGCCGCGAAGATCGGCAGCTGGGCCATGGGCAGCATGACCAGCCCACCGAACGGCGGGTAGGTGAAACCGAGGGTGGTCCCGGGCGCGATGAACTCGTAGAGCTCATGACCGCTCGCCCACCACACCACGGCACCGTGGTAGATCTTCATGTCGAAGAAGTTGTACGGCCGCCCGAAGGTGCCGATGGCGAGCCATGCGGCGTAGGCGACGGCGGCGACGATGGCGCCCCGTACGACGTTCTTGCGATCGATCCGACGCGTGACGCGTGGGAGACGCGTCAAGCGTCGAATGGGGGCGAGGCGGTCCGCCCGACTACCGACAGCCGTCGGCATGGCGTGGCCACCCCCGTACCAAGGTCGTCCTACCCGTCCAGGTCCTGCAGGGAGCCTAGAACGGCGCCTCACGTAACTGCCTCCCGCGTTATGCGACCGTGTCCGATCCCACACATGTTTTTGACATTTCCACCGCGTTAACGCCTACCGGGTGGTTCAGGTAATTCGCGGCCTTAGCGGGGGGTGGGGGTGGCACAGAGAGGCATCGACGCAGGTCAGCCGGGCAGTCGACGTGCGGTGGACGCGGAGCGGACGGCGATCCTGGCCTCGCGTCGGGCGGTGCGGACGGCGCGCTGCACGGAACGTCGAGAGTGACCGATGCGATGACCGGTCCGCCACCGCAGACCCGGCTTGCCGCCGGTGTCGGCCGCGGCGAACAGCAGACCGCCGAAGAGGCCGAGGTTCTTCAGTGCGTGGATCTCGTTGTTGTTCTTGGCGATCGGGTCGTCGTTGTTCCAGAAGGGATGACCGGCGATGGTCACCGGCACCAGCGTGCCGGCCAGGACCAGCGCCGCCGGCCGGCTGAACCGCCCGGTGGCCAGCATCAGCCCCGCGCCGACCTGCACCGCCGCGTTGATCCGGATCAACGCCTCGGTCTCGGTGGGAATGCTCGGGTGTGCCCTCTTCAGCATCGGCGCGACCCTGTCGGTCACCGGTCTGGCAGCCACGGCGAGCCGGGCGGGGTTGCGGAAGTTGCGATACCCGCTGACCACGAAGATGCCGCTCAACATGGCGCGGGCGAGGGAGCGTACGGGCGTCATGGATCAGTCATACCCCGTCGCGGCGTTTGCTACCCCGGCAACCCGCGGATCCGGATCGGTCTTCACACATGCGCGCCACGCCGAATCGAACGACAGTCACTGATGGACCGGCCCCGGCGGGTAACGTCGCGCGGGTGACCACGCTGCGGCTACGCCCCGAGGACGCGGCCGACGCTGGTCCCGTACGACGCGTGCTGGCCACCGCCTTCGCCCGCCCGGACGTGGCGACGCCGCCCGAGGTGAACCTGGTGGACGAGTTGCGCGGCACCGCCGTCTGGCTGCCGGAGCTGGCGATGGTCGCCGAGTACGGCGGCGAGGTGGTCGGGTACGCGCTGCTCACCCGGGTGCGGGTGCGGCCCGAGCGGGGGTCGGACGTGCCCGCCCTGGCGCTCGGTCCGGTGGCGGTCGCGCCGCACCGACAGCGCGTCGGGCACGGCACGGCGGTGGTGCAGGCGGCCCTGGACGCCTCCGCCGAGCTGGGCGAACGGCTGGTCGTTGTCCTCGGTGACCCGGCCTTCTACCGCCGGTTCGGCTTCGGCCCCGCGACCGAGCTGGGCCTGACCAGCCCGTGGGCCGGTCTCGGCGAGCCCTGGCAGGCGTTGGTGCTGCCGCCGTCGACAAGCGAGGAAGGGCCCCCGCCCTGCGGCGAGGTGCTCTTTCCGGCCCCCTGGTCGAAGGTCTGACCGCGTCGACAACCCGGCCGGGGGTCAGGCCGGCTGGGTGCGCAGGTACCTGCCGAAGTGCGGGACCGTGAAGGCGACAGTGCCCCGCTCGCCGGAGTAGATCAGGCCCTTCTTGATCAGCGCGTCCCGTGCCGGGGAGAGGCTGGCGGGCTTGCGGCCGAGAGCGCGGGCGATCTCCGCGGTGGGCACCGCGGCATCCATGTCGTCGCGGCTCACCTGCCCCGGCTCCCCCTCGACGGCGGACATTGTGGCCATCGCCCGCATGTACTCGCGCTCGGCGGGCGTGGCTCGCTCGAAGCGGGAGCCGAAGAACCCGACCGCCAGCTCGGCCTCCGCCTCGGGCGCGGCGACACGCACGTCCGCCGCGGTGATCGGCGAGCGCGGCGCGTGGTCCCAGGTCGCCTTGCCGTACGCCTGGACGAAGTAGGGATAGCCGCCGGACTTCTCGTAGAGCAGGTCGAGTGCCTTCTGCTCGTACTCGACCTCCTCGCGCTCGGCCGGCGCGCAGAGCGCCTGGTCGGCGGCGATCCGGTCCAGCCGGTCGATGCGTTGGTAGCGGAACAGCCGTTCGGAGTACGACTTGGCCGCGCTGAGCACCGCCGGCAGGTGCGGGAGCCCGGCGCCGACGACGATCAGCGGCGCGCCGAGTTGGGACAGCTCGTGGCAGGCCGCGCAGAGCGCCGACACGTCCTCCGGGCCGAGATCCTGCATCTCGTCGATGAAGATGGCGATGCCGGTGCCGACGTCACTGGCGACCGCCGCGGCGTCACTGAGCAACTCGACAAGGTCGATCTCGATGTCGCCGGAGTCGGCCCGGCCGCTGGCCGCCGGCACGTCGATGCCGGGTTGCCACCTGTCGCGCAGCTTCGGGGCGGCACCGGCCCGGCCGGTCGGGGCGGACCGTTGGGCGAACGCCTTGAGAACGCCGAGAAACGCGTCGATCCGGTCGGGTGCGCGGTGTCGGGGGGCGAGCTCCCGGACCGCCATGTGCAGCGCGGCGGCGATCGGGCGACGCAACGACTGGTCCGGTCGTGCCTCGATCTTGCCGCTGCCCCAGAGCCTGTTGATCGCCTGCGATCGGAGAGTGTTGAGCAGGACCGTCTTGCCGACGCCGCGCAGCCCGGTGAGCATCAGGCTGCGTTCGGGTCGCCCTCGTGCGATGCGTTCGAGCACGATGTCGAAGACGTCCAGCTCCCGCCCCCGCCCGGCGAGCTCGGGCGGACGCTGGCCGGCGCCCGGCGCGTACGGATTGCGGACCGGATCCACGCATCGCAGAATATCGGGCCGTCTAGCTGCGAACCTAGACACGGATAGATGGGGCTATCGGCGTGTCGGGGGCCGTCGACAAGAAACTAGGGCTGTCTAGCGTCCACGCTAGACAGCCCTAGTTTTGGCAATCGGAGCTATCGCTTCCGCAGGCAGAGCACGTAGTCGAGCAGGTCCACGGCGTTGTCGTGCACGTAGGTCGCGCTTACCGGGGGTGGCAGCGCGTCACACCGAGCCGAGTCGGTGGTCGCCGGGATCCGCAGCAGCACCTGGTAGGTGTTCGGACCGCACGGCACCTTGCGCAGCTCCGCGGCGTCCTCGGTGCCCTCGTTCACCAGGCAGTCGCCCGTGGCGAACTCGTCGTCGTCCGGCGTCGGCGCTGCCGAACTCGGCACGCCGCTGGGCAGGACCGGCGGGACGACCGGGGCGCTCGTCGACGGGGTACGGCCGTCGTTGCCGGCGTCGGCGACCCTCCAGATCGCCCAACCGGCCAGGCCCAGACACGGGCAGAGCAGGAGCACCACCACCAGCGCGATGATGAGGGCGACGTTGCGGCCGGTCTTCTTCACCGGCGCGACGGGCGGCATGCCGTAGCCACCAGGCGGCGGCTGTCCCCACGGCCCGGGCGGCTGCCCCGGCACCGGTCCGGCCGGCGGAAACGGCCCGGGCGGCGGGTAACCCGGGCCTGAGGCGGGCGGGTAACCCGGGCCTGAGGCGGGCGGGTAACCCGGCTCCGGGACCGGCGGATAACCGGGCCCCGAGACCGGCGGCGGCGCCCACATCGGTGCGGTCGGCGGCTCCGCGTCGGGTGGCGGCGGGCCCCACTGCTGCCTGGTCGGATCCTCGTCGGGCGGGCGATGCGGGTCGTCCGGCTGCTCGGAGCCCGCTGGTCCGTAGGTCGTCATGTCATCCCTGGGAGTGGGTGGTCTCAGCGTTGCTTCAGGCAGAGGACGAAGTCGAGAGTGTCCAGCTCACTGTCGAAGAAGTACCAGTTGGTGTAACCCTGGACCTTGCCGCACTTGGTCTCGGCGTCGCGCTCACCGCTTGTCGCACCGTCGATCCGACTCAACACCTCGTACGACTTCGCGCCGCACTCGCTGATCAACAGCTTGGGCTTGGCGCCCGCGGCGGCGTCGTTGCGGACGCACTGGCCAACCTTGGCGAACCGAGGATCGGCCGAGGACTCCGGCGCGGCGGCGCTCGGTGCGGGCTCGGTCGCGTCCGCGTCCGCGCTGGGTTCGGCAGCGGCGGGCGAGTCGGTCGGTGCGGCCACCGGAGCCGGGTCGTCCTGCCCGCGGCGCAGCCAGAACGCACCGCCGACAGCCGCGAGCAGCAGCACGACGGCCAGCAGCGCGATCAGCGGCCCCCGACCGCGTCGGCGGGGTGCCGGCGCGGGATCGCCGCCGTAGGACACGGATGGCGCCTGCGGGTACGCCGGGGCCGCCGGTGAGTAGGGCTGGTGCGTCGGCGGGTACGACTGCTGCGCCGGCGGATAGGACTGGTGTCCCGGCGGATACGGCTGCTGTGTCGGCGGGCCGGGCTGGTGCGTCGGCGGATATTGCTGCGGCGCCGGGGGGTAGGGCTGTTGTGCCGGCGGGTCGGGCGTCTCGTCCGGTCGCTGCCCCCGCCACGGTCCCGGGTAGCCGCCCCCGGGTGGTCCGTAGTTCGTCATGCCGCCCTCCTGCACGAGTGGTGAGAGTGCGGTCACCGATACGCGACGCCGACTCCGACGTCACCGTAGCGTGGTCCACTGATGAGCTCATCTCCACCGAGCGGGATCGGCGCGAACCCACGATCGGGGACCGCGTGGCCGGGCCACTGCCGGTAACGTCCGGCACATGTCGGCCGCCGGGCTGTTGGGGGTGGCGGTGCTCGGTGGGATGGTCGGTGTCGTCGTACCTTGGCTGGCCCGGCGCTTCACCACCCTGCCGACCCGGCCGCGGCCTCGGCGTGGCGCGTGGGTCTGGCTCGGTCCGCCGCTGGCGGCGATGGTGTTCGTGGGGCTTGCCGTCGCACAGCGCGACGACCCGGCGCTACCGGTCCTGCTCGCGGTGGCGGCGGTCGGGCTGGTGCTGGCCGTAGTCGACCTGGCCTGCCTGCGGCTGCCCGACCCACTCGTCGGGGTCGCCGGCACGCTGGCCCTCGGTGGTCTGACCGCGGCGGCGCTGCTGGCCGGCACGCCCGGGCGGCTGGTCGGTGCGCTGGTCGGCGCGGCGGTCGCCGGCGCGGCACACGTGCTGCTGGCCCTGCTGCCAGGCTCCCGGCTGGGCTTCGGTGACGTGAAACTCGCCGCCGTCCTCGGGCTGCCACTCGGCTGGCTGGGTCGCGACGCGCTGCTCACCGGGCTGCTCCTGCCGCACGTGCTGCACGGCGGGCTGGTCCTGGGCCTGCTCGTCGCACGGCGGGTACGTCGGGACACCCTGCTGCCGCTCGGGCCGGCCCTGCTCGCCGGCGCGTGGCTCGGCATGCTCGTCGGCTGACCTCGCCGGATGGCGTGCGGTTGTTCGGTCCAGACGTGCCACGCCGACGGCACGCGGGCCGGCGGCCGGTCAGATCAACCGGAGCTGGCGGTCCTTCGGGCGGCGCGGCTCGGTCTCGCCGAACCGCTCGAACAGGCCCGGATCGATCACGCTCAGGAACGGCGACGGCGTGCAGTCGCGTTCCGCGCCGTGCCGGGTGCGGCGGGCGGCGTGGCTGACGTACAGCCGGTCCTGGGCGCGGGTCAACCCGACGAAGAAGAGTCGGCGCTCCTCGGCGACCGCGTCCTCGTCGGGCGTCGAGCCCGGCCACCGCAGCGGCAGCAACCCGTCCTCCACACCGACCAGGAAGACCACCGGAAACTCCAGGCCCTTCGCGGCGTGCAGGGTGAGCAGCGTGACGGCCTCGGCGCGGGGGTCGAGCGCGTCGACCTCCGCGCCGGTGGCCAGTTGCGACAGGAACGCCTCCAGGTCGTCCCCGCAGCGCCGAGCCAGCGGGGTCAGCAGGTCCACGGCCGAGCGGACGGCCTCGGGGCGTACCGTGCCGGTGCCGTCCAGGGTGGGCACCGCGAACCGCTCGGCGACCACCTGGCCGGCCAACCGGACCCGGGCCGCCAGCGAGCCGGCCAACCCGTCGGCGTGCCGCAACTCGCGGGCGATGGCCGCCACCCCCGGCCGGTCCCGGAGCCGGTCGTGGGAACGCTTCTGCACCGGGATGTTGGCCCGGGTCAGCGCGTCCACGATCGGGGCGGCCTGCGCGTCGGTGCGGTACAGCACGGCGATGTCGGAGAACGACAGCGTGGTGGACCGGCCGTCGATGCGGCCCGAGTCCAGTGAGCGGTGCGACAAACCACCGACCAGGTCGTCGACGGTACGCACCACGAAGTCGGCCTCCTCGGCGACCGACCCTGCCGGATAGCGCCCGACCAGCGGGGCCTCCGGGTCGAGTCGGGCCGGATCCAGCCGCCGGCCACGGACCAGCGAGGACGGTGCGATGGCCTGCACGGCAGCGGCCAGGATCGGCGCCGACGAGCGGTAGTTGCGGTTGAGCCGGACCAACCGGGCGTCCGTGAAGTCCTCGGAGAAGCGCAGGAAGTAGCCGACGTCGGCACCCCGGAACGAGTAGATCGCCTGGTCCGGGTCGCCGATCGCGCAGAGGTTGCCGTCCGCCGGGCTGAGCAGCCGCAGCAGCTCGTACTGCACCTCGTCGACGTCCTGGTACTCGTCGACGAAGATCCAGCGCCAGCGGTCCCGGTAGCGCTCGACCAGCTTCCGGTCGGCCCGGAGCAGCTCCACCGGCAGTGTGACAAGCTCGTCCAGGTCGACCAGGTCCTGTTTGCGCAGCAGCTTCGTGTAGCTGGCGACGTCGTCGCCGGCCTCGGACCGGGCCGCCGCCCGCTCGGCGTCGTCGGCGATCCGGAAGTCGGCGGGCAGACCCGCCGCGTCGGCGTTCTCGCGCAGGATGGTCAGGCCCAGCGCGTGGAACGTGCCCACTGTGACGTCCTCGGCGACCGGGCCGAGCAGACCGTCGAGGCGGTGTCGCAGCTCCTCGGCGGCCCGCCGGGTGAACGTGATCGCGAGGCAGTGCTCGGGAAAGACGTTCAGCTCCGCGCAGAGGTACGCGATCCGGTGCGTGAGCGTCCTGGTCTTGCCGGTGCCCGGCCCGGCCACGATCAGCAGCGGCCCACCGGGTGCGGAGGCGGCCACCCGCTGCATCGCGTCCAGTCGGTCCAGCAGGCCGGTGCCGACCTCCTCCATGCCGGAGAGCATCGGCTCGAACGGCTCGTGGGGGGACGGCGGCGACGCGATCGGCGGTGCGGGAGCCGGGGTCGGCTTACGCTTCGGCTCCGCCTTCGCCGCCGCCGGGCGCTTGGCCGTCGACCGGGCCGCCGGCTCCGCGGGTCGACGCTGCGCCGGCACCGGTACGTCGAACAGCGTCTCCTGTGCCGCGCCGGAGTTGGCGCCCAACTCCGCCGGATCGAAGAGCGTGATCACCCCGTACTCGCCGTCGTAGCCCGGCACCCGACGAACCTCGCCTCGGCGTAGCCGACCGATGCCCTCGGCGAGCAGTTCACCGCCGGCCTGCGCGATGTCGGTCAGCGGTGTCGTGGTCAGGATTTCCAACTCCGGGCCGAGGGCGGCGACCAGCTCGTTGAGCCGCCCCTCGACCTTCTTCGACCGGGCGCCCACCTTGTTGATCTCGCCGAGGATCTCGGCCAGCGGGACGAGGTGGGTGACGTCCCGAGCCTGCGCCGGCCGGTGCCCCGCCGGGCGGTCGGCCAACTCCTCGATCCGGCTGAGGACGCCCACGGTGAGCGGCTTGCCGCACTCGGGGCAGCGCCCACCGGCGGCCCGGGTCCGCTCCGGGGACCAGTTGACCCCGCAGAGCCGGTGCCCGTCCGCGTGGTACTTGCCCTCCTCCGGGAAGAACTCGATGGTGCCGGCCAGACCGTCACCGGTCCGCAGCGCATCCCGGACGGCGAAGTAGTCCCGTTCGCTGGTCAGCACCGTTGCCTCCCGGCCGAGGGCCGGCGGCGAGTGCGCGTCCGAGTTGGAGACCAGTTGATAGCCGTCCAGGCTGCCGACCCGCCAGTTCATCGCGGGGTCGGAGGAGAGACCGGTCTCCACGGCGAAGATGTGGTCGGCAAGGTCGGCGTAGCAGTCGGCGATCGCGTCGAAGCCGGACTTCGAGCCCAGCGCGGAGAACCACGGCGTCCAGATGTGCGCCGGCACCAGGTAACCGTCCGGGCTGGCCTCCAGGGTGATCTCCAGCAGGTCGCGGGAGTCCAGACCGAGGATCGGGCGGCCGTCCGAGCCGAGGTTGCCGATCCGGCCGAGGGCGGTGTTGAACCGGGCCACCGCGTCGAGATCCGGCAGGTAGATCAGGTGGTGCACCTTGCGGGTCCGGTCGTCCCGCTTGTAGATCGTGGAGATCTCCACGCTCAGCATGAACCGGACCGGGTCCGCCTCCGCCGTCGACGCGAGTCGCGGCGGCAGTCGGCGGGCGATGTCCCGTTCCGCCTCGGCGTCGAGCCGGTACAGCCCCGGCTCCGCCGGGCGCAGGGTCTCCCGCAGGTGGTCGTACCAGGCGGGGTGCGTGAAGTCGCCGGTGCCGAGCAGACCGATGCCCTTACGACGCGCCCACCACCCGAGGGTCGGCAGGGTGAGGTCGCGGCTGCACGCGCGCGAGTATTTCGAGTGGATGTGCAGGTCCGCGACGAATGGCGAGAGGCCACCGGAGGGTACGGCACTGAACGGGGGCACGCCGCATCCTGTCACGGCCGCCGCGCCGGCCGCCTGCCGCCACGCGCGGACGTGACGTCCGCTATGCCGAGCGCAACTCCACAAGACTGATCTGCGGCTCCGCGCCGACCCGGACCGGCGGCCCCCAGAAGCCGGCGCCGTTCGTCACGTAGACCTTGGTGCCGTCGACCTCGCCGAGGCCGCTGACCACCGGCTGCGCCAGCCGGACGACCAGGTTGAACGGCACCACCTGGCCACCGTGGGTGTGCCCGGACAGTTGCAGGTCGACGCCGTACTGGGCAGCCTCGACCGCCGCCAGCGGCTGATGGGCGAGCAGCACCACCGGACGGCTCTGGTCGCGGTCGCCGAGGGCGGCGGCGAAGTCGGGCCCGGCGGCGAGGCCGGTGGTCCCCGTGGCGTCCAGGTCGTTCACGCCGGCCAGGTCGAGCACGCCGCCCCGGGCCCGGATCTCCTGCCGCTGGTTTTGCAGCACCCGCAGGCCGAGCCGGTCGACCTCCTGGACCCACTCCTCCACGCCGGAGTAGTACTCGTGGTTGCCGGTGACGAAGAAGTTGCCGTAGCGGGAGCGCAGGTCACGAAGGGGCGCGGCGGCCGGGCCGAGCTCGGCGACCGAGCCGTCGACCAGGTCTCCGACCACCGCGACCAGGTCGGCGTCGAGCCGGTTGATCGCGGCGACGATCCGCTCGGTGTGCGCCCGGCCGCGCAGCGGGCCGAGGTGGATGTCCGAGACGGTCGCGATGCGCAGGCCGTCCATGCCGCGGGGGAGCTTGGCGAGGGGGATCTGCACCCGGTCGAGCCGTGGTGGGCCGAGGGCGGTGCGAACGCCGTACCCGGTGATGCCGGTTGCGGTGAGGCCGGCGAAGATGGCCGCCCCACGGGCCAGCAGCAGCCGGCGGCCCGGGTCGTGGTCCGCGGCCGTGACGGCGCCGGTGGCCGGCGGCTCGGGCGGCCCGGCCGCGCCCACCAGCACCGGCTCGGGCGCGGCGGTGGTCGGCGCGGCGGTGGTCGGCTCGGCGGTGGCGACGAGCACCGGCTCGGGCGCGGCGGTGGTCGGCTCGGCGGCGGCGAGCCGACGGCGCAGCACCAACCGGGTGACGAGCATCGGCACTTCGAGCACGACGAGCACGACGAGCAGGTAGAACATCACGGCCAGCCACAGGTAGCCCGGCCAGGCGAGCCAGTAGAGCCCGGCCTGCGTCCCGATGAGGGTGGCCGGCACGAGCAGCGCCAGCACCAGGGCGGCGATCCCGCCGATCCGCCGCCAGCGGCCCGGACCTGTGGTGTCCCGCACGAGCCGCTTCCACAGGTAGAGGTGGATGAGGCCGGTGGTCAGCGCCAGGACGGCCACGAACCCCAGAACCGCCAACATGTGCGCCTCCTCAGCCGCCCGCGAACGGGGGCAGAACGTCGATCGTGGCCCCGGCCGGCAGGGGTGCTTCACGATCATGGCAGGTGACGCCGTCCACCAGGAAACTCGCCACTCGCAGCACGGCGGCGAGTCGAGCGCCGTGTCGCCGCACCAGCTCGGCGGTGAGGTCGTCCAGCGAGCGGCCGGCGGGCAGCACCTCCTCGGCGTGCCCGGCAGCGGCGCGGGCACCCGCGAAGTAGCGGACGGTCAGTGGTGTCGGGGCCACGGCTCAACCCCCGATCGCGGACATCGGCCGGGTCGGCTGGAGGAAGGTCGGGTCGTCGATGCCGTGCCCGGCGCGCTTGCCCCACATCGCGGTGCGCCAGCGTCGGGCCAACTCGTCGTCGTCCGCGCCGGTGCGCAGCGCAGCACGCAGGTCGGACTCCTCGGTGGCGAAGAGGCAGGCGCGGACCTGGCCGTCCGCCGTGAGCCGGGTGCGGTCGCAGTCTCCGCAGAACGGTCGGGTGACGCTGGCGATCACGCCGACCCGGGCGGGACCTCCGTCGACCAGCCAGGTCTCCGCCGGTGCCGCGCCGCGCTCGGTGGGGTCGGGGCTCAGCTCGAAGACGGTACGTAGGGAGGTCAGGATCTCCTCGGCGGTGACCATGGTGTCGCGGTCCCAGCCGTGCTGGGCGTCCAACGGCATCTGCTCGATGATCCGCAGTTGGTAGTCGTGCTCGATGGCGAAGCGGAGCAGGGCCGGCGCCTCGTCCTCGTTGACACCGCGCATCAGCACAGAATTGATCTTCACGGGGCTGAGCCCGGCGGCGGCCGCCCCGGCGAGCCCGGCCAGCACCGCGTCGAGGCGGGGGCGGCGGGTGAGTCGGGTGAACCGGCCCGGGTCCAGAGTGTCGAGTGAGACGTTCACCCGGTCCAGGCCGGCCGTACGCAACGCCGGGGCCAGCCGGTCCAGCCCGATGCCGTTGGTGGTCAGCGAGACCCGGGGTCGGGGCCGCAACGCGGCGACCGCGGTCACGATGCCGACCAGCCCGGGGCGGATCAGCGGCTCACCGCCGGTGAACCGCACCTCGGTCACACCGAGCCGCTCGACGGCCACCCGGACCAGCCGGACGATCTCCTCGTCGGTCAGCAGGTCGGGGCCGGCCAGCCAGGGCAACCCCTCCGCCGGCATGCAGTAGGTGCAGCGCAGGTTGCACTTGTCGGTGAGAGACACCCGCAGGTCACGGGCGACGCGGCCGTACCGGTCGACGAGGACGCCATCGGTCCCCGGGGTGACGCTCACCTGTCGACCGTAGCGCGTTCGATCCGGGCCGGGACGGCGCGGGCGGCCTGGAGGACCGCGTCCCGGTAACCGCCGCCGAAGAGCGCGGTGTGCACGAGCAGCAGATGCAGTTGATGCAGCGGCACCCGATCGCGCCAGCCGTCCGACAGCGGCCAACTCTCCCGATAGGCGGCCAGCACCCGACCCAGGTGGGGGATGCCGCCGAAGAGCGCGAGCTGGGCCAGATCCGTCTCCCGGTGCCCGCCGTGCGCGGCCGGGTCGATCAGCCAGGCCCGGTCGTCGGCGCCCCACAACACGTTGCCCGGCCACAGGTCGCCGTGGAGGCGTGCCGGCGGCTCGTCACCGCCGAACTCACCGAGCCGACCGATCACCTGCTCGACCAGTCGGACGTCGGCGCTGGTCAGGGCGCCACCGTCGACCGAGCGCCGCAGGTAGGGGACGAGGCGTCGCTCGGCGAACCACGCCGACCAGGGCCCGTCGGTGGGGGTGTTGTCCTGGGGGAGCGACCCGATGAACCCCGGCCAGGTCGCCCCGAAGGTCGCTGAGCCCGCCCGGTGCAGGTCGGCCAACTCCCGGCCGAAACGCGCCGCGGCCTGCGGCGTCGGCTCGCCGGGCTCGACCCAGTCGAGCGCCAGCAGGCCCGGCAACGCCACGATCACCTCGGGTACGGAGATTGCCCCGGCCTCCCGCAGCCAGCGCAACCCGGCCGCCTCGGCGGCGAAGAAACCCTCCGGGGCCGGTCGGCCCGCCCCCTCGGGCCAGGACTTGGCGAAGACCGAGTGGCCGTCGTCAAGGGTGAGCCGGGCGGCGGCACAGATGTGCCCACCGGCGACCGGCGTCTCCCGGATCCGCTGATGCGTCCGGAAGGTCGGCAGGTGTGCCGGGTGCGCGCGCAGGTACGCCAGGTCCATCAGCGCACGGTAGCCGCTTCCTGTGACGCCACGGTGTCGCCCGAGGACATCGGCCCTCTTTCGGCACCCGTGGGTGCGCGATGAGCAGGAATAACACGTTCGGTAGTTGTGGATAAGCAGCGTGTCGTCCACAGGGTCTGTTGGGCGGGTCCGGCCCGCCGCAGGCTTCCGACATGGCCTCGACCGAACGCCCCCAGCTCGCCGTCCGCTCGCCCGCCGACCTGATCGCCGCCGTACCGTACCTGCTCGGCTTCCACCCCGCCGACAGCGTGGTCGCTGTGGCGTTGGTCGGCCGGCAGATCATCTTCGCCGCCCGCGCGGACCTGCCCGACCCGTCGACCGACCTGGTCGAGCGGTCGCGGCACCTGGCCGGAGTGATCCGCAGGCAGGGTGCGGAGGCCGCCACGGTGGTCGGTTACGGGCCACCCGATCGGGTGACGCCGGCCGTCGACGCGGTGCGCGCCGCACTGAGCGCCAGCGGGACGGAGGTGCTCGACGCGCTGCGGGTGACCGGAGACCGGTGGTGGTCCTACCTCTGCACCGAGCCCGACTGCTGCCCACCCGAGGGTCGGCGCTACGACCCGGTCGCCAACCCGGTGACCGCCGCGGCGGTCTTCGCCGGCCAGGTCGCGCTCCCCGACCGGGCCGCCCTGGTGGCGCAGGTGGCACCGGTGGACGGGCCGGCCCGGGACGCGGCGCGGGCGGCCACCGCCCGCGCCCGGCTGCGCCTGACGGAGCTGCTTGAGCAGGCTGACCTCCTCGGTGCTCGGGCGGTGCGCTCCGCCGGGTTCGCGGCGCTCCGTGAGGCCCAACGTCGGCAGCGTCGCGGTGAGCGGCTCGACGACGACGAGGTGGCCTGGTTGGGCCTGCTGATGACCCATCTGCCGGTCCGCGATCTCGCCTGGGAACGCACCGACGGCCGGGACCGGGACATCGCCCTCTGGACCGACGTGCTGCGCCGGGCCGAGCCGGAGTTGGTCGCCGCGCCAGGTGCGTTGCTGGCGTTCGCGGCCTGGCGCGCGGGCCAGGGGGCGTTGGCGGCGGTGGCACTGGAACGCACGCTGAGCCTGCACCCCAACTACTCGCTCGCCGTGCTGTTGGACGACATGCTCCGCCGCGGTGTGCCCCCATCCGAGCTGGACGGTTGGCCGTCGGAGGACATGCCCGGCGTGATCCGCCCCCGCAAGCGAAGGCGGCGTCGCCGCCGCTGACCAGCGGGTTCCGAGGTCGCCCGGCCTGGCAGGTCGGGGGTCGCCCGGCCCGGCACGTCGGGATTTGATCGACTCGGCTTTTCGGAAAGTCGCGGCATCCCCGCCACCGGGACACCCCGGTATCAGCAAACCCGAGTCGATCACGGCCAGGGCGCGACCGGGCTGGCCCCAAGCGCAGCTACGCCGCCCCTGCGGCATCCCACAGGGACTCGAAGTGCTCCACGTAACGATCGAACGGGCCGCCGGCCTCCCTGCGTCGGAGGTGCATCGTCACTGAGTCCTGCCCGAGCCCCGCGCCGATGTGTGTTGCCACGATCGCCTCGTCATCGAAGATCCAGACAGACATGGCAACGTGTCGTTCTGACAGCCGGACCGCAAGAGGTTCCGGAGACTTGGCGATCTCCGCCTGTGTCATTGCAATTCGGGTCGCGAGCGTGAGGGGAGTCGCCTCGATACGCTCCCGCGCCGTGGTTACATCGCTTCGCGGGTCACCCAGGAGGAAGCGCACATCGGCTCCGCCCTGAGCCTTCGCGCCGAGGGCGGCGGCGGCGTTAGGCACCTCAAGCCACACGAAATAGCTCGTGTATCCGCCGAACCACAACCGCGTACCCGCTTTGTTGATCAACTCCCGGAATAGCGAACTCGGAAGGTCGGAGCGGCGTGCGTACACGCCGACCAGTTCACGGTCTGAGCCAACCTTGATAGCGCGGCGAACGACTTCGGGCCATAGCACCTCTACATCCTCACCCAGCACCCCGGCAGCCCGCATCCGGGAGCGGGGGTGAGGTACGCGTCCTCTGCTAATCCACCGCTCAACCGTTTTGGCGTCCACTTCGCACTTCGCGGCGAGGTCAGCAACGGTCAGACACGCCGATTTCAGGGCGTGTCCAAGGACGTCGTTTCGCGTCATCGCAAGGGGAGCTTTCCTAGACGTCCCTCGGCGGTCGCATACGGACGGTACAGGCGTCCTGCACCCGCTGAAACCGTGTCGGGTAAGCGGCACCGCTGGTGGAGGCGCAGCCCGGCGGCGGTGTCAGCCCGGGGCCGCCCCGTGGGCGAGCACTCAGGGGCGGCCCCTCCTAATCAATGGGAGGAATAGGCATGCCCGAGGATCGACCCGCTCCGAAGCCCGTACCGACACCGGTCCGGCGCCCGCCAACCCCATGGCCCCCGGGAACCATTGGCCCGGTCCCACCGCGCCCAGACTTACGCGCCAACCGCGTCCCTGACTGCCGTTGGGTGCCGCGATGACCGGGCAGATGCGGGCGGGTCAAATCGTCGAGCTGACCACCGCCGCAAGCGTCCAATTCATGCGCCCGATTCGTGTGCGGATCATTCGCGAGTTGGATTGGATCACGTACGACGGGTGGGTCTGGGCCGACGGCTACGAGTTGAGTCCGACGGGCGACGCGCGGGCGAGACGCGAACTGTACGTCCGGCGCGAGGGCGTGCGCGTCGTGAGCGAGCCCCCGAACCCCGCGCCAACGAGGCCGATCGCCCGCCGGCCCGTCGTCCGCACCCCACTGCGCGTCGGATGAGCCCGCGGCCGCACCACCCCGGTCACCCGCACTGGCGCTGTACGACATGCGGCGCCCACTGGCCGTGCTCTCCCGCGCGGCTGGCGCTGCTGCGCCGGTGGGAACGTGACTTTGACGGCCTCGCGCTGCTGCTGCACACGCTCGCCGTGGAGGCGCTGACTGATGCGTTCAAGCTGGGTCTAGATCCCAAGCCTGCGGTGTACGCCGAACGGTTCCTTGGATGGGTGCTCGACCGCGCCCGGAGAGACGCCGCGGTGCCGCCGAGATCGTCGCCGCACAGCCGGCGGTCTGTCGATTGATCGATGATCGACTCGGCTTTTCGGAAAGTCGGGGCGTCCCCGCCACCGGGACACCCCGGTTTCACCAAACCCGAGCCGATCATGGGCGAGTGCGTGACGGGGCGAGCCTGCGACAGCCTGCCGCGCCGCTGATCCCTCGTCCCCCGAGGGCGATCGCCCTCGGGCGGGTCCACGCACGCCCCTCCGTCGAAGGATGTACGCGTTTCTCCTGATCGCGGCCGACTCGGCGGGGCGTGTGCTGGCCGACAATGATCGAGTGACCCCCGAACTGCTGCTCTCGCTGACCGGGCTGGCGTTGGTGGACAGCACCAGCATCGGCACCCTCTTCATCCCGGTCTGGCTGCTGCTCGCCCCCGGACCGGTCAATGCCCGGCGGATCCTGGGCTACCTCGCCACCATCGCGGCGTTCTATCTCGCGGTGGGGCTGCTGCTGGTGTGGGGCGGCAGCAGGTTGGGCGACGCGCTGGGCGGTGCCCTGGACAACCGGGCTGTCCTCTGGGCGCAACTCGTGCTGGGCGTCGCGATGCTGGCGCTCAGCTTCCGCTACGACGGGAAACGGCGGCCCCGTACCGGTGGTGTGCTGCGGTGGCGGGACCGGGCCACCGCCGGCGACTCCTCGGCCCGCTGGCTGGTCGGGCTGGCGTTGTTGGCCGCGCTCGCCGAGGTGGCGACGATGCTCCCGTACCTCGGTGCGGTGGGTCTGTTGGCGACCTCGGGGGTGGGTGCGGTGGCCGTGGTGGCGTTGCTCGCCGGATATTGCCTGGTCATGGTGCTGCCGGCGGTGGTGTTGCTGGGTGCCAGGGTGGCTCGCCCGGCGCTTGTCGAGCCGGTGCTGGCCCGTCTCAACGCGTGGATCGTCGCGAAGGCGGGCGGTGCGTTGGGTTGGATCCTCGGCATTGCCGGCTTCCTGATCGCCCGCGACGCCGCCGCGCGGCTGGCCCTGTTCGACCTGATCGACCGGATCGGTAAGTGAGCTAACCACCCAGAACGTCGATCTCGCAGTTTCGGTCGCCGTTATGGGCGGACAGAAAGTGCAAAATCGACGCGGGTGGGGCGTCGTCAGGCTGGCTGCTCCAGCGTGATGCGGTGTGGGCCGGTGTAGACGTTCATGGTCCGGCCGCGCAGGAAACCGACGAGCGTCATCCCGGCCTCGTCGGCCAGTTCGGCGGCGAGCGTGCTCGGGGCGGACACCGCAGCCAACAGCGGCAACCCGGCCATCCATGCCTTCTGGGTCAGTTCGAAGCTGGCCCGGCCGGAGACCAGCAGCAGGTGCCCGGCCAGTGGCAGTCGACGTTCCCGCACGGCCCAGCCGATCACCTTGTCCACCGCGTTGTGTCGGCCCACGTCCTCCCGCAGCACCACAAGCTCGCCGCCGGGGGTGAACAGGCCTGCCGCGTGCAGCCCACCGGTCCGGTCGAAGCCACGCTGGGCGGCGCGAAGTCGGTCGGGCAGTTCGGCGAGGAGCGTGGCCGGCACGCTGAGCGGATCGGCGGAGACCGGGAACTGTGACCGGGTGCGGATCGCGTCGATGCTGGCCTTGCCGCAGACTCCGCAGGAACTGGTCGTGTAGAAGTTCCGGGACGGGTCGGTGGTCGGCTCCGGCACACCGGGGGCGAGCACCACGTCCACCACGTTGTACGTGTTCGGCGTCTCCGCCCCCGCGCAGAGCTGCGCGGTCAACACGTCGTCTGTCGACCGGATCAGCCCTTCGGTCAGGAGGAACCCGATGGCCAGATCCAGGTCCTCGCCGGGGGTACGCATCGTCACGGCGAGGGGCTGCCGCCGGCCGGGGCCAGCGGCGCCGACCCGGATCTCCAGCGGCTCCTCCACCGCCAGCGTGTCCGGCCGAC
The DNA here is from genome assembly GCF_040647875.1 of Micromonospora sp. NPDC049230. NCBI lineage: Bacteria > Bacillati > Actinomycetota > Actinomycetes > Micromonosporales > Micromonosporaceae > Micromonospora > Micromonospora sp. NPDC049230. The sequence continues at coordinate 2,453 of NZ_JBEZCZ010000007.1, read as the reverse complement.
GGATGGCCCCGCGACCGGCGCTCGCAGCGTCCAGGTCGATCCGCAGTACGCCGCGCCGATCAGTTGCCCGTCCCATCCCGCCATCCTCCACCCCACCCACCCCAACCCCGCGCGTTGATCATGAGGATGGCCGCGCGTGTCGTCGGCGTGTCGAGCGATAACTTCATGATCACCGGGGCGACGGGTCGGGTTGGCCCGTTCGCGCGTTGGCACGGCTACCGTGACCGGGTGGGGACGTACGCCGCAGTGGTGCTCGCGGGTGGGGCCGCCCGACGGATGGGTGGGGTGGACAAGCCCGCGCTTCGGGTCGGTGGCCGGCCGATGCGTGACCGGGTGCTGGCTGCCGTCACCGACGCGACGCCGCGCGTGCTGGTCGGTGTGGCCGACTCCGTGCCGGCCGGTGTGCGGGTCGTCCGGGAGGATCCGCCGGGCGGAGGCCCGGTCGCCGCCGCCGCTGCCGGGCTGGCATTGCTGGAGACCGACATCGTCCTGGTCGCGTTGCTCGCCGCCGACCTGCCGCTGCTCACCCGCGCCGCGATCGGCGACCTGCTGGCCCACCTCGCCGAGGAGAGCCCCCGCCATCCCGCCTCGGCGAGGCCCGACTCCGCTCCGGCGGTCGGCAGCGGCCTGGTCGGGAGCGGGCCGCGACCCGACGGGGCGTGCTTCGTCGACGGGGACGGACGGCGGCAGTCGCTCTGCGGTGTCTGGCGGGTCGCGGCGCTGCGGGCCGCGTTGGACCGGTTGACTGTCGAGCGGGGCGGCACCCTGTCCGGTGCCCCCGTCCGGGCGTTGCTGGCCGGCCTCGTCGTGCGGGAGGTGCCGTGGTCCGGCGAGGGCCCGCCGCCCTGGTTCGACTGCGACACTGACGAGGACGTACGCCGGGCGGAGGAGTGGGCGCGATGACGGTGATGGACGACTGGGTCACGGCGGCGTGCACCGAGCTGGATCTGGACCCGACCGGGGTGCCCGTCCCGGCGGTGCTGGATCTGGCCCGCGACGTCGCCCACCAGGTGCTGCGGCCGGGTGCGCCGGTCACCGCGTACCTGCTGGGGCTGGCGGTCGGCCGGGGTGCCGACCCGGCGGACGCCGCGGCCCGGCTCAGCGCTCTGGCCGGTGCCTGGCCCGTCGAGCTGGGCGCGGACCCCGCGGACCCGACGGCCCCCTGACCGCCGTTGTCCGATCCCGGTCGGGGCTGGTTGGGCCGCCGGGCGGCGTGGGTAGGGTGATCGTGACGGACGGAGGCGATCATGACGGCTGACCACCCCTCGGCGCCGATCGGTGACCTGCCCGGCGCTACGGCTGAGCCGGCGGAATCGATCCTGCTCGACGAACCCAGCACGACCGACCTGCGGGCGAAGGTGACCGAGGCGTGGCAGGAGTTCGCCCGTGCGCTCGCCGTGCGGCTGCGGGAGCTGCCCGTCGGCGCGCACCTGGAGGTGACCCTGGACCCGACCGCCTCCGGCACCGGGGACGCCGTCTACTCGGTGAGTGTGGACGTGCACGACGGTGGCGCGTTGTCCGCGCGGGCGGTCGGCAACGCCACGCTGCCGGCGGGCTACCGGTTGGACCGCGGCGCGGTGGCGGACATGGTCGCGCTCGGCTGGTCGCCACCCGGGGTGGTCGCCGGATCCGGCGGTTTCTTCGGACTGGACGGCACGACGAGCGAGTCCACCCGGATCGCCGCGCTGCTCTCCCGGACGCTGCGGGACGTCTACGGTGCCCCGCACCCGGCGTTCCTCGTCTACCTGGTGCAGGACGTCGAGGGTGAGCCGCTGACCGCCGACCCGCTGGGCACGGCTCGCAGCGAGTTCGGCCCGGACGCCGACGTCGAGGCCGACCTGGAGGAGGCACTGGCCGAGGCGGCCTCCGCGCAGGCCGAGCGGAACGACGTGCTCGACCTGCCTGATCGGGTCCGGACCGTGGTCTCCACGATGCTCAAGTCGGACACCGACCGGTTGCAGGTCGACTCGGACGGCGACATCAACATCCGGGCCGGCTCGGCGATGGTGTTCGTCCGGGTGCGAGACAATCCGCCGCTGGTGGACGTGTTCTCCCCGGTGCTTACCGAGGTCGAGCCGACCGAGCGGCTCTACGTCAAGCTCTCCGAGTTGACCAACCGGATGCCGATCGGCCGCCTCTACTGCGCCGACGACACGGTCTGGGCGTCCATCCCCGTCTTCGGTCGCAACTTCCAGGCCACCCACCTGATGCTTGCGGTGCAGGTGATGACCGGGCTCGCCGACGAGCTGGACGACCGTCTGCACGGCGAGTTCGGCGGCAAGCGGTTCTTCGGCGAGGGCGACAAGCCGGTTCGGCGCGACGACTCGGAGCACCGCACCGGCATGTATCTGTAAGGCCTGTTTCATAAGACCTGGCCGGCCTGCGGCGGGCCCGGACGACGACCGGCGGCGTTGCGGTTTCGTCCGGATACAACACCGGTATCCGGACGAAAC
>NZ_JBEZCZ010000006.1:248473-277182 GCF_040647875.1 Micromonospora sp. NPDC049230 | reverse complement strand
CGGCACCAGCTCACACAGGTAACGGACGTGCCCGATCCCGCGCGCGCCCTTCTCCATCACCAGGTAGCGGGTGTCCGGCCCGGCCCGCAACGCGGCACGAGGCCGGGGGCGGCGCTGTCTCTGTCGGTCTGCCCCGAGGGCCTGCCAGACCGGGCGGGCCGAGACGACCGGAACACCCACCAGCGCTCCCTTTGCTCTGCACCCGCCCACGCGTCGCCTACGGCGGGTGACTGGCGCATCCGCGAGTGCAGAGCAAAGGGAGCCGCGCAGGGCCGTCGCCCGGCGTCGTAGACGAGCCGCCGGGGTGGGTTTGACCGATTCCGCCCCGGGTAGCTGATCGGCGTGACCGACGACGCATCCGAGGCAGGCAAGCCGGACACCCAGGCCCTCGACGACCTGCTCGACGACATCTACCGGGCGCAGGAGCGGGTCGAACAGGCGGAGATCTACCGCCACGCGGTGGCCGCCGAGCTTCCGCCGGACCTGCTCGGTCGCATCGACGCGCTGCCCGAGGGCGAGTACTCGGTGGACGAGGCCAGCGACCTGCTGGGCGGCTCGATCGGGTGAGCGACCGCAGAAGGGACACCGACATGACCGACCACGAGGACCACGACGAGAAGATGCCGGCGCTGGGTCAACCGCCCAAGGGCAGGGACACCACCCCGGAGCCGGACTTCGCCAACGAACACGACCGCACCGCGGTGGACCGGGACATCGTCACCGGGGCGGACGAGGACGAACGGGAGCCGGAGTCACCGCACGGCTGGTCCGGCATGCAGCGTTGAGCCACGTACGACAAAGGGGGCCGGCGTGCGCCGGCCCCTTTCGCGTCTACCCGGTCAGTCCTCGTCGTGGTGTCCGCCCTCGGCGGCCTGCTGCGCCATCGCGTACGCCATCTGGAGGAAGTCGGACGCGGCGACCGCCGTCAACGCGGTGGCCACCAGCCGGGTCAGCCGAGGTGCGAGCACCAGGCCGCCGGTCAGCCCGGTGGCCACCCAGACCGCCAGGCAGAACGGGCAGCTCAGCAACTCGCCGATGGCATGCCGGGTGGGGCTGCCCGAGTCGCGGACCTGCTCCATCACCTCACCGCTGCCGATCGGGCGGTCATAACGGGTGAACGGCGCCCGCAACGGGCTGGTCACCGCGTCCTTGGACAGCAGCCGGCTCAGCTTGTGCGTGGCGATGGAGAGCAACACCACGTCGGACGGTGCGGGACGCTCCGGCACCGGTCGACCGGTCGCCTTGACCAGGCCGGCGAGTGCGCCGGTCACCCCGACGTAGGCGCCCATCGCCACCAGGTAGCCGCCGAGCGGCCGGTATTCGTGCGGCGCGTACGCCCGGCGCAGCCGCGTCGCCTTCTGTCGCAGGCCAGTGTCGCTCACCTGGTCTCCTTGTCGTGTGGTGTGGTGCGGGAGTGGCGTCCCACGCGGCCGGCGGAGCCGGCCTGGACCGCGCGGCCGACTCAGCCGGCCTGGAGGTTGTCGGCCACCTCGCGTGCCAGGTTGGTGAGCGCCTCGTCGGCCAACTGGTCCGGGCCCGGCCCGCCCGATCCGTCGGCGAGGTCGAGCTGGATCCGGGCGCCGCCGGAATCGGCCGGCTCCACCCGGATCTCGGCGGACCAGTCGTCGGCGTCGCCGTCCCCCCACCGGGCCCGCATCTCGGCCTCGCTGATCTCCGCGGCGGGGCTGCCGTCGCCGCGCAGCGGCTCCGGAAGCCAGGCCGAGGCGCGGTCGGGGTCGGTGGCGGTGTTGAACACCACCTCGGGTGGCGCGGACATCCCGCGCACGGCACGCGCCGGCATCAGGAGTCCCGCAGACGGTTGGGGTCGACCTCCCGGCCCGGGTGACGCGCCAGGTATTCGGTCTCCAACTCCGCGGTACGCCGCAGGTGGTTGGCGAGCGCCGAGTCCGCCGCGTGCCGCAGGGTGTCCAGGCGGGTGCGGTGCAGGCTGTGCATCTCGCGGATCAGATCCTCGTCGGTCAACTCCGTCGGGTCGATGCCGAGCACGTCGCCGTCGAGAGCCGTGGCGCCCGCCGGGTCGGCGAGCTGGTCTCCGCCCCACTCGGGCACCCGCTGCTCCGGGCTCATGTCCGTGCTGCCGCTGGACGCAAAGCCGTCCTCACGTACCGATCCGGTCATCATCGCCCCCCTTGATCTCGTTTGGGCTGGCGTCTAGACGATTGCCCAGGCGTGGTGACGCCAAACCATCCCGGCCGCGCGACAACTACGACACGGTGTCGGAGACCGGCGGCGTCCCCGGTACCCTCGATGCCATGAGGCGGCTCTGGACCCCGGCGTGGATCGCACGTCACGTGGCCATGGTCGTGCTGGTCGTGGGCTTCCTCGGGCTGGGCTGGTGGCAGATCAGCCGGGCCGCCGCCGGCAACAGCCTGAGCTGGGGGTACGCGGTCGAGTGGCCGATCTTCGCCGGCTTCGTGGTCTACGTCTGGTGGCGTGAGGTGAAGCTGGCCCGCCGCCGGGCGGCCGACACCGACACGCCGCCGTCGGAACCGGCCGCCGAGCCCGAGCCGGCGGCCACCGCGGGATCCCGACCGGCGGTACGCCGACCGGTGCGGGTGTCCCGGGTGTCGTCCGGTGGCGACGCCGTCGAGGACGGCGATCTGGCCGCCTACAACCACTACCTGTCATGGTTGAGCGCCAATCCGGGCGCCCGACCCGGTGACTATCCCGGCTGAGCCGGGCTCGGAAGGACGGAACCAAGGTGGGCGCTGCCCTTACCCGGTACCGCGCGATCGCCTGGATCGTGGGTGTCGTGCTGATCCTGCTGGTCGTGATCGGCATGCCGCTGAAGTACGTGTTCGACAACGCGGTGGTGGTGGAGACGGTGGGGCCGGCGCACGGCTTCCTCTACATGATCTACCTGGTGGCCGCGTTCGACCTGAGCCGTCGGGCGGACTGGCCGCTGAAGCGGATGCTGCTGGTGATGCTGGCCGGCACGGTGCCGTTCGTCTCGTTCTACGCCGAGCGCCGGGTCAGTGCCTGGGTGGCCGCGCCGCAGGAGCAGCGGGCTCCGGAGCCGGTGGCCCGCTGAGCGACAGGTGGGCCGACGCCCCGCTCGGCGCGGGCCCACCGTCGTCGCCTCAGCGGCTGGGCCGCCACGGTTCGGTCGAGGCGAGCGGGTCGACCCAACCGCCGTACCGGTTCATCTCCCGGGCCCGCAGCAACGCCCGGGTGACCTGACCGAACTGCCGCTCGTCGTCGGCGCTGAAGAGCAGCGTCTCCGCTCCCCCGTACCACCCCCACAGCTCGTGGGGCGGCGGGCGCCAGCGATCGCCGACCAGGGCGAGTGCCCCGGGCAGCAGGAAAACCGCGCCGAGGATGAGGTACGCCCCGGCGGTCAGGTGTTGCAGCCCGCCGGTGAAGCCGAGCAGCAGCCCGACGCCGCCGATCATGCCGGCGGTGATGGCGACGGCCCGGACGGCGATCCGGTCGTGCGGGCCCCGGGTGGTTCGCAGATGGGTGAGGTCGGCGACCCGGTAACTGGTTCGGCCGACGGTGAACCGGTCGACGGTCACGATGATGCCGGGCCGCGCGTACAGCAGGGTCGACCGGGCGCCCGGCACCGTTCGCGGCGGTCGCACGTTTGCGCCTTCACGATTCACGGTTCCTCCCGCGGGGGACGGTTGGCCGAGTGACCCGGCGGTGGCAGATACCGCTATCCGCCGACGGGATTCCCGGCTTCAGCCCTCATTGTGTTGGTGCGCGGCCAGCCGACCTGGGCATTTGCCGGCTTCCCCACGCTCACCCGGGCGAGGGATAGCGTCAGGAAACAGCATCCATTTCGCCTTTTGTCGGTTATGGCGGTCGACGATCCGACGGTATACGCCCGGAACGACGAAAGTCGTATATCCGTCACCAGCCGCGAAATGGGCTTTGCGTACGTCTCAGCAGGTGTCCGCAGCGCCACCCACCACAGCGGCACGGGCCGCCACTCTTCCCACATTCGCCACTGCTTCAACTGCGAGCGACATCCGTCCCGGGTTAGGTTGTGTGAGCCGGTCCGGCCCAGTGCCGTCCACCCGGATGGCCCCGGCCGGTGTCGCCGAGGGCGTCAGCAGCCCCAGCGGCCGTGGGAGAGGGGCCTTCCGCTCTTGTCATCCCTGAGAAACCTGCTGCGTACCGTGGCGCTGGCCGGCATGTCGGCCGCGCTGATCGCCCCGACGGCGGTGGCTCACGCCGAGCCGTCCCCCGCCGACCTGACCCGCCGGATCGAGACGTCCTCGGCCGAGTTGGAACGGGTCGTGGAGTCGTACAACAAGTTGCGTGAGGAGATCAAGACCAACGAGGCCTCGGCGGCGCGATTACAGGCCCGCATCGGCCCGCTGGAGCAACAGGCCGAGCAGAGCCGGGCCGACGTGACCGAGTTGGCCACCACCGCGTACAAGAGCGGCGGCCTGCGGACCGCGGACGCCCTGCTGCGTCCCGGCGGCTCCGCCGCACTGCTGGACCGGCTGAGCACGCTCGACCAGCTGACCCGCCAGCGGCAGGAGCGCATCTCCGGCTTCACCGCCGACCAGCGGCGACTGCTGGACGAGAAGGCCGGCCTGGACGCCACTCTGAAGCGACAGGCCGCGCAGGCCCGTCAGCTCTCGGCGGGCAAGAAGCAGATCGAACAGGACCTGGCCAAGCTGTACGAACTCCGTCGGCAGGCGTACGGAGCGGCGACCGAACGCCCCGACCCCAAGGCCGCGGTGGCCGAGGCCAAGAACGTGCCCGCGGTGGCCGGTGCTGCCGGCACCGCAGTGCGCTACGCGTTCGGCGCGGTGGGCAAGCCGTACGTCTGGGCAGCCGACGGGCCCAACGGCTACGACTGCTCCGGGCTGACCTCGGCGGCCTGGCGGGCGGCCGGAAAGTCCCTGCCGCACAACACCCGGTCGCAGTGGGGTGCCGTCGCGCACATCGGTCGGGGTGATCTTCGCGCCGGTGACCTGGTCTTCTACAGCGGGCTCGGGCACGTCGCACTCTACGTCGGCGACGGCCAGGTGATCGACGCGCCGAGCGCCGGCCGTAACGTGCTCAGGCGAGGCATGAACATCATGCCGATCCAGGGCTACGGCCGGGTGCGCTAGTCACCCGACCGGCAACGCCGAACGGCCGGCGTCCCCCTATCGGACGCCGGCCGTTCGCCGTTATTACTACCAGGTCAGGCTGCCTGCAGCCCCTCCGCCCGGGCCAGCTCACGCAGTCGGCCGAGGGCCTGGATCTCCAACTGTCGGATCCGCTCGCGGGACAGCGAGAACCGGGAGGCGACCTCGGTGAGCGAGTGCTCCCGGCCGTCCTCCAGCCCGTAGCGGGCCCGCATGATGCCGGCGGACCGGTCGTCGAGGTGGTTGAGCAGGCCCTCGATGCGCTGCCGCTCCAGACCGCTCAGGACGATGTCCTCCGGCGACGGCGCGTCACTGTCGGCGACGAGGTCGCCGAGGTTGGTGTCGCCGTCGTCGCCCACCGGGGTGTCCAGCGAGACGGTGTCCTGCGACCAGCGGCGCAGCTCGTTCACCCGCTCGACGGTGACGCCGAGGGAGGCCGCGATCTGCTCCGGCTCCGGGTCGGCGCCCAGCTCACGGGTCAGCTGCCGGGCCACGTTGCGCATCCGGTTGACGTCCTCCACGAGGTGCACCGGCAGACGGACGGTGCGCTCCTGCTGGGCGATCGCCCGGCTGATCGCCTGGCGGATCCACCAGGTGGCGTAGGTGGAGAACTTGTAACCACGCTCGTAGTCGAACTTCTCGACCGCCCGGACCAGGCCGGTGTTGCCCTCCTGGATCAGGTCCAGCATGGGCATGCCCGAACGCACGTAACGGCGGGCGATCGACACGACAAGTCGGAGGTTGGCGCGGATGAAGAGGTCCTTCGCGCGCTCCCCCTCGACGACCAGCCACTCCAGGTCGGCCCGGTCCACACCGGCGGGGACGGCTTCCTCACCGAGCAGGTGCTCGGCGTAGAGGCCGGCCTCGATAGCCTTGGAGAGATCGACCTCCTTGGCGGCGTCCAGCAGTGGCGTCCGGGAGATCTCGTGCAGGTAGACGCCGACCAGGTCGCGCTCCTCGGCAACCTCGTCGGTTCGCATGCCGATGTTCTTGTCCACGTTGCCCACGGTCCCCTCGCTCGCGCCGGTTGCCCGGTTCCTTGCCATTCCCCACGTCCGTCAACCCCTGGTAACTTCTGCTGTGCCCACCGGTGCTGACACCTACACAACAGATGAGACGTGTCGGGGATTCCATGTCGTGAGTCGAAAGTGTCACGAATGCCTGAGTAATAGCTGAGAGCACGGTCCATGTTTGCTGTCAGCATCCGTCGGATGGCTCGCCGCTGGGCACCACGCACGGGTTACGCACCATGGCAACACCGCCCGCCGTGGGGGCACAGCGACCCGGGTCACCACCACGCTGCGATCCTGGTCACTGCCAGATACGCACCGGAGGACCGCTCGGTTCATCGTCGAGGGTGTTATTACCCCCCGGCCAGATGAACAATCCGAGGCTTCGTTCGCTTCCCGGTGGCGCGGCGGCTAGGACGCGAGCAGGGCGAGCGCCCCGCGTACCTGGTCGGCGGAGCGGGCCAGCGCGGCCCGGGCGGCGTCCACCTCGGCACCGGAGACCAGGGAGACCAGCGCCGTCTTCAGGTCACCGTCGGCCTCCACGAGCGCCTGCCGGGCGACCTCCTCCGCGCAGCCGGTGGCCTCGACCAGAATCGAGATCATTCGGCCACGGAGTTTCGCGTTGGTGGCCACCATATCGATCATGAGGTTCGAGTAGACCCGCCCCAGGCGCACCATGACGGCTGTCGAGAACGTGTTGAGCACCAACTTCTGCGCCGTGCCCGCCTTCATCCGGGTCGACCCGGCGACCACCTCGGGTCCGGTGTCCACCCCGATGAACACGTCCACCGACCGGGCGGCCTCGGCCTCCGGATTGGCGCACAGCAGCACCGTCGAGGCGCCCTTGGCGCGGGCCGCGGCGAGCGCCCCGAGGACGTACGGGGTGCGTCCGCTGGCCGCCAGACCGACCACCAGGTCACCGCCGCGTACACAACTGGCCGCCTCGACCGCGCCGCCCCGGTCGTCGTCCTCGGCATCCTCCACGGCCCGCCACATGGCGTCCGGGCCACCGGCGAGGTGGGCGCAGAACCAGTGTCGGGGCGAGTTGAAGGTGGGGGCCAACTCGGCCGCGTCGAGCACACCGAGCCGACCGGAGGTGCCGGCCCCGAAGTAGTGCACCCGGTGGCCGCCGCGCAGGGCCTCGACGGCCAGATCGACTGTGGTGGCGATCTCGTCGAGCACCGCGGCGACCGCCGCCGGCACCCGCCGGTCGGCTTCGTTGATCACGGTGAGGACGTCCCGCGTCGACATCAGGTCGAGGTCGACGCTGAGCGGGTTACGCCGTTCGGTGGGTGCGCCCACCCGGACCGTCGGGCGAACGGGCGGTGCGGGCAGGTCCGCACCGGCCGTCATGCCCGCCTCCGGTTGGCACCCACCCGGTGCGACTGGACCGCCTCGGCGGTCGCCTCCAGGGCCTTGCGGGCCCGCGCCCGGTTGCGGGCGGCCACCCCGACAAAGAGGCAGTCGACAACAGTGAGCTGGGCCAGCCGGCTGGCTGTCGCGCCGGAGCGGTAGGTGGTCTCCCGGGCCGCCGTGGTCAGCACGAAGTCGGCCACCTCGGTGATCGGCGAGCGGGGAAAGTTGGTCAACGCCACGGTGCCGGCGCCTCGCGTGCGGGCCTGCTCCAGCACCTCGATCACGTCGGAGGTCGTGCCGCTGTGCGAGATGCCGATCGCCACGTCGCCCCGGCCGAGGAGGGCGGCCGAGGTCAGCGCCGTGTGCACGTCCGGGAAGTAGAAGGCGATCCGACCGATGCGGTGCAGCTTCTGCTGGAAGTCCGACGCGACGAACCCGCTGGCGCCGGCACCGTAGATGTCGATCCGACCGGCGCTGTTGATCGCCTCGACCACCTGCTCACAGACGGCGGGGTCGAGCTGTTCGGCAGTCTCCTCGACCGCGCGGGCGTCGTTGAACGCGATGGTGGCGATGATCTGGGCGAGGTCGGCGCCGGGCGGGATGTCGCCGCCGACCACCCGGGCGTCGGGTGGCTCGATCCGGCGGGCGGCCTCGGCGGCGAGCCGGATGCGGAGTTGGGGATAGCCGTCCATGCCGACCGAGCGGCAGAACCTGATGACTGTCGCCTCCGACGTCTCCGCCGCGGTGGCGAGGTCGGTGATGGTCCGCCGGGAGGCGGCGGCCGGGTCGGACACGACCAGCCGGGCAACCCGCTGCTCGGCGGGAGACAGCGACGGCAACAGCCCGCTGATGTGGACGATCAGCCCACCGGGCTCCTGACTCGCAGAAATCTTCGGACTCTTCGCCACGGGTGAAACTTACTTTCACCAAGCGTGAGCGTCAACCATGACTGGCCGGGACGGAGGGAAACAGCCGACAGCCCGATCACCGATCCCGCACAGCCTGCCACTCCCGCAATACCGCTGCCTCATCCGCCGGGTCGAGTCCGCCCTGCCGTACGGCTGCCGGGTCCGCTGCCATCCAGGCCGCTGTCGCCCGAACAGTGTCCGACAGTGGACGGATCGCCAGCCCGGCACCCAGAGCCGGTGCGGCGTCCCGGTCCATCAGACCACCGGTCTCCGGCAGCCGCACCCACAGTGGCAGCGCCCGCTCCCCCGACCACTCACGGACGTCGTGCGCCAGTAGGAACTCCTGATCGACCCAGGTGAGGACCGGATCGGTGACACCCAGTCCGGCGGCCACCCCGTGCAGCAGGTCGGCCCGGGACATCGCCGGGCCGGTGCCGTCGTACGTGCCGGCGAGACCGGTGCCGGCGGCGTGCAGCAGCCAGCCCGCCAGATCGGCCACGTCCACGAACTGCACCCGGTCGGTCGGGCGGCCGGGTGCGAGCACCTCCCCACCCGCCGACAGCCGCCGCACCCAGTACGGGAAACGATCGCTCGGGTCCTCCGCGCCGACGATCAGCCCCGCCCGGCAGATGAACGAACGGTCCACTCCCATCCGCTCCCGGACCAGCCCCTCGATGCTCACCTTGCACTCGCCGTACCAGCGGTGGTCCGGGCCGACCGGACCGTCCACATCCGCCGGGGCCGGCGGCAGCACCGGTGCGTCCGAGGCGGTCTGACCGGGGGTGCTGTGGTCCGCGTACACCGAGATCGTCGACACGAACGACAGGTGCTCGACCCGCTCGGCGAGCGCGTCGAGCGCGTGCCGGGCGTGACTGATTCGGCGGGTCACATCGATCACGGCGTCGAAATCCTCGCCGGCGAGCTGCGCCAGGGCCCCGGGATCGTCGCGGTCCACCGGCACGAACCGCACCCCGGCCGGCGCAACCCCGGACACTCCCCGAGCCGCGGCTGTCACGTCGTGACCCTGCTCGACGGCGAGCTGGGCCGTCGCCCGGCCAAGGAATCGCGTGCCACCAAGAATAAGGATTCGCATCAACCGATCCTGCGCCACCAAGGCCCGCGTGAACGACCCACTCTGCCCACGGCAGACCGCGATCATGAGGTTGTAGCCACTCACCTCGGCGTGTCGCAGCAATAACCTCATGATCAACGCAGGGGTGGGGGTGGGGGTGGGTTGGGTGGGGTGGGTGGGGTGGGTGGGGTGGGTGGGGTGGGGGGTTAGCGTGGGTGCATGGTGACGAGCAGCGTTTTGGTTACTGGGGGTTCTGGGGGGCTGGGCGGGGCGGTGGTGGGCGCCTTTGTCGAGGCGGGTTGGCGGGTGGTCGTACCGGAGCGGACCAGCCGGCCCGGGTCGGAGCCGGCGGCGGACGAGCTGGTCCGGCTTGTCGCGGACCTGACCGAGCCGGCGGGCGCCGCGCGGGCGGTCGAGGTCGCCGCCGGTGAGTCGGCGGCGCCGCTGCGCGCGGTGGTCAACCTGGTCGGTGGGTACGCCAGCGGCGGCCTGGTGCACGAGACGCCGGTCGAGGACTTCGAGCGGATGCTCACCGTCAACCTGCGACCCACCTACCTGGTCACCCAGGCCGCGTTGCCGCACCTGCTGGCGGCCGGCGGCGGCGCGGTGGTCTGCGTCGCGGCCCGCGCGGCGCTCGCCCCGTTTCCCGGCGCGGCCGGATACGTGACAGCCAAGGCGGCGGTGCTGGCCCTCGCCAACGCGGTCGCTGTGGAGTACAGGTCCCGCAACGTACGCTGCAACACGGTGCTGCCCAGCGTCATCGACACCCCGGCGAACCGGGCCGCACAGCCCGACGCCGACCACTCCCGCTGGGTGGCCCCGGCCGAGATCGCGTCGGTGATCCGGTTTCTCGCCTCGGCGGAGTCCGCGCCGACAAGCGGCGCCACAGTGCCGGTCTACGGGCGGGCCTGAGCCACCAGCGGGCCCTCGTCACCCCGCGGCGCCCCCGGGGACGCCGGCAGCCAGGTCCCCAGGTGCGCCTGGATCTGCTCGGTCACCTCCTCGGCCGGGCGACCCGCGTCCACGAGCACGAAGCTCGGATATTCGGGTAGCGCCCGGTAGGCGGTGTCCGCGGCGGTGAGCCAGCCCATCGTCTCGTGGTCGGTGCCGCGCTCCTCGATGCGCCGGTACGCCTCCGCCGGGTCGACGGCCAGCAGGAAGGTCACCTGCGGGGTCGGGAACAGTCGGTAGCCGGCCCGGGCCAGTCGCTCCCAGCGGTGCCCGCCATGGGCGCGGATGCTCGCGTACTGGCAGGCGGAGTAGCGGTCCATCACGGCCGTCCGGCCGGTGAGCAGGCAGCTGACCAGTGCCATGGCGATGGCGAGCCAGCGCAGCACGGACTCCACCGCCAGCACACCGTCGCGCCCGACGAGCCGCTGCGCGTCAGGTCGCCCGAGGCGGTGGGCGAGGCGGCCCAGCCAACGACGGCCGCTGGCGTTGCGGCGGTACTTCGCGGGGCGGCCGGCGGCATTGAGCGCGTCGGCCAGTCGGTGTGCCTGAGTGGTCTTGCCGGAACCGTCGATGCCGATCAGGGCGACGGTGCGCAACCGGGCCCCGCCGCGTCGCATCCCCGATGATCTGGCCACCCTCCACAGATTATCCGACCCACGCACCTACTCCGCGCGTTTTGTACTGTTTCGTTCCTGTTGGCACCTCGCCGCGACGCAAGGAGGTGTGGGCGACCGGAATGCCGGGTACCGGACCTTTGAAACCCAACCGCCGGTCCACCACTCGACGACGGGAGAAGCAGATGGCTGAGCGCGGGGACGAGAGTCTGGTGCACACCCTCAAGAAGGTCGCCGCCGTGCTCAAGCAGTCCGAGATCCCGTTCGCCCTGGGCGGCAGCTTCGCCGTCTACGCACACGGGGGCCACTCCAGTGAGCACGACGTCGACTTCCTGATCCGGGAGGCCGACGTGGAGCAGGCCCTGGAGGCCCTGGTGGCCGCCGGTTTCGTCGCCCAGCGCCCCCCGGAGGACTGGCTGGTCAAGGTCTTCGACGACGGCCGGATGGTGGACCTCATCCATCGGCCGATCGAGACACCGGTGACCGAGGAGACGTTCGCCGACACTGTCATCCGGCCGGTGGACGCGATCCACATGCCGGTCCTGTCCGCCACCCAGCTGATGGTGCACAAACTGCTGAGCTTTTCCCAGCACTACTGCGACTTCGCCCGCGGTCTGCCGCTGGCCCGCTCGCTGCGGGAGCAGATCGACTGGGAGAGGGTACGCAAGGAGACGCAGCACTCGCCGTACGCCGAGGCGTTCCTGGTGCTGCTGGACCGGCTGGAGGTGGTGCCGGCCGTCGGCACCCAGCCAGGAGAGGGGACATCGTGACCCATCATCGCGACATCGGCGCCGGGCCACCGGACGAGTACGTCGACGCGGAGATCCAGCGGCTGCTCGCCGAGGACCCCGCCGTCGCCGAACAGGGGATCACCGTGGTCCGACGCGAACGCGCCCTCGTGCTGCACGGCGAGGTGGAGAGCCCGCACCGGCGTGCGGAGATCCTGCGCCTGGTGTCCGAGCGCTTTCCCGACGTACCGATCACCAGCGACATCGGGGTGATCCGCGCCCAGGCGCCCACGGAGATCGAGCAACTGCCCTGAGGGAGGTTCCATGGTGATCCGGATCGCCGCGGTGGGTGACGTGCATCTGGACGAGGACGTGGTCGGACGGTTCCGGCCGGCGTTGGAAGAGCTGCCGGAGTGCGCCGACGTGCTGCTGCTGGCCGGGGACCTGACCCGGCACGGCACCGAGGCCGAGGCGCGCTGCGTGGCGGAGGAGTTCGGCGGGTTGGCCGTGCCGGTGGTGACAGTGCTGGGCAACCACGACCACCAGTGTGACCAGGTGCCACAGGTGGTCAAGGTGCTGGAGGACGCGGGCATCACCGTGCTGGAGGGCAACGGCGTGGTGCTGGACTGTGCGGGCGGCCGGCTCGGCATCGCCGGCGTCAAGGGCTTCGGCGGCGGATTCGCCGGACGCTGCGCGAGTGACTTCGGCGAGCCGGAGATGAAGTCCTTCGTGCGGACCACCACCGACAGCGCCGACCGCCTCGGTGCCGCGCTGCGCTCACTGGACTGCGACATGCTCGTCGCTCTCACCCACTACGCCCCGGTGCCGGACACGCTTGTCGGCGAACCGCTGGAGATCTACCCGTTCCTCGGGTCGTACCAGTTGGGGCAGGCGATCGACTCGGCACCCACGGCGCTGGCGCTGCACGGGCACGCCCACGCCGGCAGCGAGCGCGGCACGACCCCCGGCGGGGTACGCGTCCGCAACGTCGCGCACCCGGTGATCAAGCAGGCGTACAGCGTCTTCCACGTTGGCGATCAACTTGATACCGACCAGGTTTCCCCGCTCGGACCGTCGGGTATTCAGAGGTCATGGAGCTGATTCTTTGGATTCTCGCAGTCGTACTCGTGGTCGCCGGCATCCTCGCGCTGTTCCGCCGGCAGATCCTGTGGGGCATCGTCCTCATCGTTGTCGGGCTGTTGGTCGGCCCGGGTGGTGTCAGCATCTTCAATTAGCGCTCGTACGTCATAAAACCGGGACCCGCCGGGGTCGCCGCGACCGGAGTTCCGTCCTCCCGACAGGAGCACCGGCCGGGGCGATCCCGGCGCTTTTTTGTCGGCGGGTGCTACGTGCGTCGTCGGCGGTTTGAGCTGACACCGGGTGGAAATTATCTCGACCATGGAGATAACCCGGAACGCCACGAGGACCTCCGGACGGCGACGGTGGTGGGCCCTCGTCGGCTTCGTCGCGGCCGTCTTCGTCGCGGCCGCGATCGGCGGGCTGGGGGTGCGGGGCACCACCGACGAGTACGCGAGCCTGCGCCAGCCCGACTGGGCGCCGCCCTCGTGGCTGTTCGGCCCGGTCTGGTCGCTGCTCTACGCGCTGATCGCCGTGGCCGGCTGGCTGGTGTGGCGCCGGGTCGGTTTCTCTCCCGCCCTCTGGGCGTGGACCGCCCAGTTGGTGCTCAACGCGATCTGGACCCCGCTGTTCTTCGGCGCGGGGCAGTACGGGCTGGCGTTCGCCGAGATCGTGGTGATGTGGCTGGCGATCGGGCTCACCGTTGTGCTTTTCGCCCGGGTGTCCCGGGTGGCGGCGGCGCTGCTGCTGCCCTACTGGGCCTGGGTCACCTTCGCCGCCGCGTTGAACCTGTCGATCTGGCAGCTCAACAACTGACCCCACCGGTCCCCGGCGGCTCCCGCCGGGGACCGTGGCCGTTTCCGGGTCAACAGCGGGGCACGCCCGGGATGTACCCGTCGGAGCCGGTGTAGACGTACGCGTCGGCGATGTACCTACCCGAGCCGATGCGGTCCCAGATCGAGCTGGTGCCGTACGTGCCGGTGACCGTGGTGCCACTGGTCTGGCAGGCGATGGTCACGCGGGTGCCGTCGGCGACGGTGCCCACCGAGGCGTACCCGGTGCCGGGGCCGGAGCGGACGGTCAACGCGGTGCCGCTGGTGTCGACAGTGCCGTTGCCGCTGCCCGAGGAGCACCCGTTGTCGCTGGTGTAGGTCTTGCTGCCCCAGTAGAGGCCGAGGGTCCCGTTGAAGCGGACCTGGATGTCGCTGCCGTTGAGGCGCTGCTCGTAGTGCAGGTGCGGGCCGGTCGAGCCACCGGTGCTGCCGACCCAGCCGAGGACCTTGCCGTAGGCGACAGTCTGCCCGACCGAGACGTTGAAGCCGCTGAGGTGGGCGTAATAGGTGCTGTAACCGCCGCCGTGGTTGATCCGGACGTATTTGCCATAGCTGGTGCCGCCGAGGTCGGTGACCCGGTCGACGGTGCCGGGGGCGCTGGCCACCACCGGGTCGCCGTTGTCGTCGGTGCGGTTGAAGTCGACGGCGTACGCCGGGCTGTGGTCCGACCTGGTCTGCCCGGACCAGGACTGGCCGCACGGGAAGGGCACCTTGAAGGTCGGCGCGGCCAGCGCCGGGCTCGCCGGCACCAGTGCTCCCCCGACGAGCAGACCCGTCGCCAGCAGGCTCATCCACCGCTTGCGCATGCAGCTCCTCCTATGTCGAAAACCTTCGATCCGAAGTGCCCAGCCTGACAGATATCGTCAATCTTCGAAAGAGCCCCCAGCATGTCCCGCAAGCGCGCCCACCAGGCAGCCCGCAGGTTTCCGGATTGTTACTCGCTCGTGTCTGACTGGGGGTGGACCGGGCCGGATGCAAGCGCTTACATGTGTGCACGCCCAATCGGACCGGCGACGGGTGACCAGCACCGCGCCGGCTAGGAAGGAGGACGGCATGGCGGTCTTTACCAGACCACGCCAGGCCTTCGTGATCGCCGGCGTACTGGGGCTGGCGCTCAGCGCCACCGCCTGCGGTACCGGCGACGACAAGAAGAGCAACAACGCGGGCTCCGCCGAGTGCGCCGCGTACGACAAGTACGAGGGCCACGACGGCAAGAAGGTCTCGATCTACGCGTCCATCCGTGACGCCGAGGCCGACCTGCTGGAGCGCTCGTGGTCGCAGTTCACCGAGTGCACCGGCATCGAGATCGACTACGAGGGCAGCGGCGAGTTCGAGGCGCAGCTCCCCGTCCGGGTCGACGGCGGCAACGCCCCCGACATCGCCTTCGTGCCCCAGCCGGGCCTCGTGAAGCGCTTCGCGGACGCCGGCAAGCTGAAGAACCTGAGCGCCGACACCAAGGCCCTCGCCGAGCAGAACATGCCGGCCGACTGGCTGAAGTACGGCACCGTGAACGGGACGCTCTACGGGGTGCCGCTCGGCGCCAACGTGAAGTCCTTCGTCTGGTACTCGCCGAAGACGTTCAAGGAGAAGGGCTGGGAGGTCCCGACCACCTGGGATCAGCTCATCGCCCTGAGCGACAAGATCGCCGCCAGCGGCATGAAGCCGTGGTGCGCGGGCGTCGAGTCCGGTGACGCCACCGGCTGGCCGGCCACCGACTGGATCGAGGACGTCCTCCTGCGGACGGCAGGCCCCGAGGCCTACGACCAGTGGACCACCCACGCCATCCCGTTCAACGACCCGAAGGTCGTCGACGCGGTCGACCGCGCCGGCAGCATCCTCAAGAACGACAAGTACGTCAACGGCGGCTTCGGCGGCGTCAAGAGCATCACCACCACCGCTTTCCAGGAGGCGGGTCTGCCGGTGACCACCGGCAAGTGCGCGATGCACCGACAGGCGTCGTTCTACGCCAACCAGTTCCCCGAGGGCACCAAGGTGGCCGAGGACGGCGACGCGTTCGCCTTCTACTTCCCGACCATCGACCCGGCCAAGGGCAAGCCGGTGCTGGGCGCTGGCGAGTTCGTCGTCGGCTACGCCGACCGTCCCGAGGTCCAGGCGGTGCAGACCTACCTGGCTTCGGCCGAGTACGTGAACAGCCGCGCGAAGCTCGGCAACTGGGTCACGGCGAACAACAAGCTGGACATCGCCAACGTGGCCAGCCCGATCGACAAGCTCTCCGTCCAGCTTCTCCAGGACAAGTCGGGCACCTTCCGTTTCGACGGATCCGACCTGATGCCGGCAGCCGTCGGCGCGGGAACGTTCTGGAAGGGCATGGTCGAGTGGTTGAACGGCAAGCCGACCGCCCCGGTGCTCCAGGGCATCGAGAGCAGCTGGCCTAAGTGATCCCGGTGGTGGCCCGGTCCGCGCTCGCGGGCCGGGCCGCCGACCGAGGTGGACCCGGAAGGGAGGGTTGATGAAGTTCGACTTCGCCGATCAGCAGCCGAAGTTCCTCATGCTGATGTACGGGCTGGTCGCCTTCGTGGTGGTCGTGGGTGGTCTGCTCCTGTTGCTCGACGTGGTGCCGGCCTGGTTCGCCCGTCGGCGGGAGGCTCAGCTCGTCGCCGCCTCCGTTGGCGGGGGCCCGCTGCCCCGCCGACGCAAGCAGCGGGAGGGGCTCTTCGCGTTCTTCTTCCTGCTGCCGACGCTGCTGCTGCTCGTCATCGGCCTGGTCGTGCCGGCCATCCGCACCACGCTGCTCTCCCTGATGGACGGAAGCAGCACCAACTGGGTGGGCCTGCGCAACTACGGCTGGATGTTCTCCGACGACTCGATCGTCCGGGTCCTGATCAACACCCTGGTCTGGGTGCTTCTCGTCCCGTTGGTGGCGACCGGATTCGGCCTGATCTACGCCGTACTCGTGGACAAGGCCCGGTTCGAGGCGGTGGCCAAGTCACTGATCTTCCTACCGATGGCCATCTCCTTCGTCGGCGCCAGCATCATCTGGAAGTTCGTCTACGCCTACCGGGGTGAGGGCGACCAGATCGGTCTGCTCAACCAGATAGTGGTCAGCCTCGGCGGTGAGCCGAAGCAGTGGCTCCTCGAATCGCCGCTGAACACTGTGCTGCTGATCGTCATCATGGTCTGGATCCAGGCCGGTTTCGCCATGGTGGTGCTCTCCGCCGCGATCAAGGCCATCCCCGACGACATCGTGGAGGCCGCCCGCCTGGACGGCGTGAGCCCGTGGCAGATGTTCTGGCAGATCACCATGCCGAGCATCCGGCCGGCGCTGATCGTCGTGGCGGTGACGCTCACGATTGCCACGCTCAAGGTCTTCGACATCGTCCGGACCTCGACCAACGGCAACTACGACACCAGCGTGATCGCCAGCGAGATGTACAACCAGGCGTTCCGGTACGGCCAGAACGGGCAGGGCTCGGCGCTCGCCGTCTTCCTCTTCATCCTGGTCATCCCGGTCGTGATCTACCAGATCCGCAACCTCCGTCAGCAGCGGGAGGGCTGAGATGACCACCGCAACGCCCACCGTCGCCGCCGGCACCCAGAAGACCGACGGCACCCCGACCACCACGGCCGGACGGGTCCGCAAGCGGTTGAACAGCCGCACCGCGACGCTCGTCTCGATCGTCATCGCGGTGGTCTGGACCATCCCGACCTTCGGTCTGCTCGTCTCCTCCCTCCGACCGGAGGACGAGATCAAGACCACCGGCTGGTGGACCGCGTTCACCAACCCGCAGTTCACCTTCGAGAACTACCAGCAGGTCCTCTTCGGGCGGTCGGCGTCCTCCGGGCAGCTCGCCGGCTCCTTCATCAACTCCCTGGCGATCACCATCCCGTCGGTGCTCTTCCCGCTCGCCTTCGCGTGCCTGGCCGCGTACGCGCTGGCCTGGATCAACTTCCGCGGCCGGGACTGGGTCTACATCGCGATCTTCGCGTTGCAGATCGTGCCGTTGCAGATGGCCCTGGTGCCGCTGCTGAAGTTCTTCTCCACCGGCGTCACCCTCGGCGGCGTCACCCTGATGCCGGCCTGGGACCTGGTCGACGAGCAGAAGTTCGCCCAGGTGTGGTTCGCCCACACCTGCTTCGCGCTTCCGTTCGCCGTCTTCCTGCTGCACAACTTCATCTCGCAGCTGCCCGGAGACCTGATGGAGGCGGCCCGGGTCGACGGGGCCACCCACCCGAAGATCTTCCGCACCATCGTGTTGCCGCTGATCACCCCGGCGCTGGCGGCGTTCGGCATCTTCCAGTTCCTCTGGGTCTGGAACGACCTGCTGGTCGCGCTGATCTTCGCCGGCGGCGGCAACGAGACCGCCCCGCTCACCGTCCGGCTCGCCGAGATGGCCGGCACCCGGGGCAACGAGTGGCAGCGACTCACCGCCGGAGCGTTCGTCTCCATCGTCGTACCGCTGATTGTCTTCCTGTCCCTGCAACGCTTCTTCGTGCGAGGTCTGCTCGCCGGGAGCGTCAAGGGCTGACCCGCTTGCCCGCCGTCGCCCGGCCCCTCGGGCGGCGGCGGGCGTTCTGGCACCGAGCGGGGGAACCGTGACGAAGATCGATGATGTCGCCCGGCTGGCCGGTGTGTCCACGGCCACCGTCTCGCGGGCCCTGCGCGGGCTCCCGACGGTTTCCGCCGCCACCCGGGGCCGGGTTCTCGCCGCCGCCGAGCAACTCGACTACGCGGTCTCGCCGAGTGCGTCCCGGCTCGCCGGAGGCCGGACCGGCACTGTCGCGGTGGTGGTCCCGAGGATCACCCGCTGGTTCTTCAGCACCGTCGTCGAGGCGGTCGAGGAGCACCTGCACCAGTCCGGCTACGACCTGCTGCTCTACAACCTGGGCGGCCGGGAGCAGGTCCGCCAGCGGGTCCTGCGCACTGCCAACCTGCACAAGCGGGTGGACGCCATCATGTTGGTCGCCACACCACTGCGACCCGCCGACCTGACCGCCCTTGCCACCCTGGACCTGCCCGGAGTGACGATCAGCTCGGGCAGCAGGGTGCCCAACTGGCCCTGCGTACGGATCGACGACGTCGCGGCCGCGCGGGCCGCCACCCGGCACCTGATCGACCTCGGCCATCACCGGATCGCGCACATCTCCGGCGACCCGGACGACGAGTTGGCCTTCACCACCCACCTGGACCGACGCCGCGGCTACCAGGCGGAGCTGCGCGCCGCCGGCCTGCGGCCCGACCCGAGCCTGGATGTCGAGTCCAGCTTCACCATCGACGGCGGCATCCGGGCCGCCGCCGAGTTGCTGGTCCGCGGCGACCCGCCGACCGCGATCGTCGCCGCCTGCGACGAGATGGCGATGGGGGCGATGACCGCGGTACGCGACGCCGGGCTGCGGGTGCCCCACGACGTCAGCGTGATCGGCATCGACAATCACGACCTGGCCGGCGTGCTGGGGCTCAGCACCATCGCCCAGCCCGCCGCCGAGCAGGGCCGGCTCGCCGCCCGGATGCTGCTCGACCCGCTCGGGGCACGCCCACCGGGCCCCGTCGTGGGTCAGCGCGACGCCGTCGGCGACACACCGGTGATCCTGCCCACTCGGTTGGTCGTCCGGGACTCGACGGCACCACCCCGGGCACACTGACATCCACCCACCGCGCGACACGGGAGAAGACCCTGAACACCGATCCGACCCAGCAGAACCCCTCCGGTCACCCAGTCACCGGCTGGTGGACCGAGGCGACCATCTACCAGATCTACCCCCGTTCGTTCGCCGACTCGGACGGCGACGGGATCGGTGACCTGCCCGGCATCACCGCCCGCCTCGACCACCTGGTCGAGCTGGGCGTGGACGCGGTGTGGCTGTCCCCGTTCTACCCGTCGCCGCAGGCCGACGCCGGCTACGACGTGGCCGACTACCGCGACATCGACCCGCTGTTCGGCACCCTCGCCGACGCGGACAAGCTGATCGCCGAGGCCCGCTCCCGCAACCTGCGGGTGATCGTCGACCTGGTCCCCAACCACACCTCGTCCGCGCACCGCTGGTTCCAGGCCGCGCTGACCGCCGCGCCCGGCAGCCCGGAACGGTCGCGGTACATCTTCCGGGACGGCCTCGGGCCCGCCGGCGACCAGCCGCCGAACGACTGGCAGAGCGTCTTCGGCGGTCCGGCCTGGACCCGGACGGTGGGCTCCGACGGGCAACCCGGCCAGTGGTACCTGCACCTGTTCGACACCGGGCAGCCGGACCTCAACTGGGAGAACCCGGAGGTGCACGCGGAGTTCCTGGACGTGCTGCGGTTCTGGCTGGACCGCGGGGTGGACGGCTTCCGGGTGGACGTGGCACACGGCCTGATCAAGCAGGCCGACCTGGCCGACTGGCAGGAGCCACAGGAGATCCTCTCCGGCAACGAGATCGACAAGCCGCGCCCGCCGATGTGGGACCAGGAGGGCGTACACGAGATCTACCGGCAGTGGCGGCAGGTTCTGGACAGCTACCCCGGCGAGCGGGTGCTGGTCGCCGAGGCCTGGGTGGAGCCGGCCGAGCGGCTGGCCCGCTACGTCCGCCCGGACGAGATGCACCAGGCGTTCAACTTCGAGTACCTGCTCGCGGCGTGGACCGCGCCGGCCCAGTACGCGGTGATCACCCGTTCGCTGGAGGCGACCGACTCGGTTGGCGCGCCGACCACCTGGGTGCTGTCCAACCACGACGTGGTGCGGCACGCCTCCCGGCTCGGTCTGGCGACCGGCGGCGGCCGGCCCAACGGCATCGGCATCGGCGACCCGCAGCCGGATGCGGCGCTCGGCCTGCGCCGGGCCCGGGCGGCCACCCTGCTGATGCTCGCCCTGCCCGGCTCGGCGTACCTCTACCAGGGCGAGGAGTTGGGGCTGCCCGAGCACACCACCCTGCCCGACGAGGCCCGGCAGGACCCGACCTGGGCGCGCAGCGGGCACACCCAGCGCGGCCGGGACGGCTGCCGGGTGCCGATCCCGTGGGAGGCCGACGCCCCGTCGTACGGCTTCGGGCCCACCGACGCGAGCTGGCTGCCGCAACCCGCGCTCTGGGCGGAGTACGCGCTGGACCGCCAACGCGACGTGCCCGGCTCGACGTACGAGCTGTACCGCGCCGCGCTGCGGTTGCGCCGTGCGCACGGGCTGGGTCGCGGCACCCTGGAGTGGTTGTCCTCCGGCGACGAGGCGCTGCGCTTCCGCAACGGTGAGCTGACAGTGCTGACCAACTTCGGTGCCGCCCCGGTGCCCGTGCCGGCCGGTGCCGAGGTGCTCGCCGCCAGCGCACCCCTGACCGACGACAACGCGGTCCCCACCGACGTCACCGTCTGGCTGCGCGGCTGATCTCGTGCCGACCGGCCCGTCCCGCCGAGCGGTGCTCGCGGACGGGCCGGTCGGGGCGGACCGCCCGGCTGCGGAACTGATGTCGTAGACGATTCACCCCCACCGAGCCGCGCCACCGCCCCCATGCCGCACTGAAAACCACACCGAGAGTCCCGCCGCGCCGATCTTGCAGTTCCGGTCGCCGGTATGGACTCGATGCCGCTTATGTCGGGTCAGCAAGCGCAAGATCGCGAGACCGGGGGTGGTTCGGCCCGGTCGATCATGGACTTGTGGTGCCCGATCTGTCTCTCCTCGGGTCATTTGTCACCCACCACAACTCCATGATCGACGGGGTGGGGTGGGGTGGGGTGGGGGTGGGGTGGGGTGGGGTGGGGTGGGGGTGGGGTGGGGTGGGGTGGGGGGGGGGTGGGGTGGGGTGGGGGTGGGGTGGGGTGGGGTGGGGTGGGGTGGGGGGTGGGGTGGGGTCAGAGGCGGGTGGCTCGGGTGTGTAGCAGGTCGTGCACGCTGTCGATGTCTTCCGGTGAGGTGCGGGAGGCTAGCCAGTACATGACGCCGGTCGGGATGAAGAAGAGCTGGAACGCGGCAAGCCCGACCGCGAAGTTCAGCGGTGGCGGGAAGGCCGCCCGCAACCCCTGGAACGCCACCCCCACCAACCCGTTGCCGGCCGCGCGACCGACCCCGTTGACCAGGTTGCCCAGGCTGTAGACGGTGCCGCGGTGCTCCGGCGGGTTCACGTCGGCGATCAGGGCGAACCAGTTCGGCGAGTTGGCCGAGGTCAGGGCGAGCGCCACGACCGCGGTGAGCAGACTCAGGCCCACCGACGGCTCGGTGAACACGCTGGCCAGCACCGCGCCCACCACCGCGCCGCCGCTGGCGCCGTCCGGCACGTCGATGGTCACCGGAACGAAGAACAACACCAGGTAGAACGGCAGCGCGGCGAGGATGCCGACCGCGGCGACCAACGCCCGACCCCGAGGGGTACGCCGTTGCACAGCGTCGCCGATCAGGCCGCCCACGATGGACAGCACCCCGCCGAGCTGGAACAGGGTGGCGAAGACGCTGCCCACCACCACCGCTGTGGACGCCGAGTAGCCCTGGGCCTCGGCCCGTTCGGCGAAGAGCACCGGCAGCCACACCAGCGAGCCGAACGCGGCCTGCGCGGTCAGCCCTTGCAGGATCAGCCACCGGTTGGTCCGTCGGGCCAGGATGCGCGGCAGGTCGGCGCGGCTGATCCGATAGTCGTACTCGGCGCCGGCGTCCAGCCGGTCGGCCAGTTCCGGCTCGCTCTGGCCACGCCGGACGTCGTACGTGAACAGGTAGGCAACCGTGGCGACCAGGCCGACGCCGGTCAGGATCAGGAACGGACGCCGCCAGTCGGTGGCCCCGAGCAGCCCACCGACGAGCGTGCCCGCCAGGGTGCCGACCCCCTGGGAGAGGCCCCAGAAGCTCATCACCAACCCGCGCCGGGTGGGTGAGATCAGATCGGTGACCACGGAGAAGCCCACCGAGCCGACCGCGCCGAGGCCGACCGCCGCGACCAGCTGTGCGACCAGGAAGGTCAGGTAGCCGCCGGCGAGGGCGCTGCCCCCGGTGCCCGCCGCCCAGAGCAGCGTGCCCACCATCAGCAGCGGCTTGCGGTTGGTCCGGTCACCGACGTACGCCCAGCCGACAGCGGCCACCGCGCTGACCAGGAAGCTGATCGCGGTGACGAGACCGAGCAGCCGCCCGGACACGTCGAACGCGTCGGAGATCGGGCCGTACAGCGGCGGGACCAGCCCGATCGCCACGTTGTCCAGCGAGGCGAGCAGCACGAACACCACGACGCTGTACAGCCGGTGCGCCGGGCCACCGCCGCGGCCGTGCGGGCGCTGGCCGGGCCCGCCGCTGGTCACCGTCATGACCGGCAGCCAACCAGACTCCGCAGAGGGGGCCGTCACGCGGGTGGGTGCCTGTCGATTTGCACCGGCACCCACCCGCGTCGATCCCGACGCCCAGGCGCTCCAGGACCGCTGGCCGAACTACCCGGTCAGCGCCGGTCGAGCACCAACCCGCGAGCCGCCGCGTACTGGTCGCGGACGGCGGGGACGGGCTCGGCCGCGTACTCCTCGGTGCCCTCGACCGCCCAGACCGGCGGCGTCGGACCGCCCAGGGCGACCCAGGCGGCCTGCCGGGCGGCGCCGTCGGCGACGTACTCCCCGGCCGGCGGCACGACGACCGGGCAGCCGAAGACCTGCGGGGCGATCTGGCGCACCGCGGCCGACCGGGCCCCGCCGCCGACCAGGATGACCCGGCGGACGGTGGCCCCCTGCGCGGTCAACGCGTCCAGGCCGTCGGCGAGCGCGCAGAGCATGCCCTCCACGGCGGCCCGCGCCAGGTGCGCGGGGGTCGACGTGCGCAGGGTCAGCCCGTGCACCGCGCCGGTGGCGAGCGGGCGGTTCGGCGTCCGCTCGCCCTCCAGGTACGGAACCATGACCAGCCCGTCCGCGCCGGCTGGCGCGGAGAGCGCCAACTCGGCCAGCTCGTCCAGGCTGACGCCGAGCATCGCGGCGGCGGCGTCCAGCACCCGGGCCGCGTTGAGCGTGCAGACCAGCGGCAGGAAGCGACCGGACGCGTCGGCGAAGCCTGCGACGGCACCGCTCTCGTCGGCGGCCGGCACGTCGGCGACGCTGAAGACGGTGCCGGAGGTGCCGATCGAGACGACCACGTCACCGGGGCCGGCACCGACGCCGAACGCGGCGGCGGCGTTGTCGCCGGTGCCCGCGCCGAGCAGCGCGCCGCCCGAGCCACCCCACTCGTCGGCCAGCTTGCCGGCCGACTCCGCCGGGCCGAGCACCTCGGGCAGCACCAACTGCCGGCCGAAGCCCCGTTCCAACAGGTCCGGTCGGTAGTCGCCGGTCGCCGGCGACCAGTAGCCGGTGCCGCTGGCGTCACCACGGTCGGTGCGCAGCGCCCCCAACCCCGGTGCGCCGGCGAGCCGCCAGGTCAGCCAGTCGTGCGGCAGGCAGACGGCGGCCACCCGGGCCGCCGCCTCCGGCTCGTGGGTGGCCAGCCACCGCAGCTTGGTGATGGTGAAGCTGGCCACCGGGACACTGCCGGTGGCCTCGGCCCAGAACCGACGCCCGGCCGCGCCGCCGCCGGCCTCCTCGACGAGGTCGGCGGCGGCGTCGGCGGATCGGGTGTCGTTCCACAACAGTGCCGGGCGGACCACCCGGCCGTCCTCGTCGAGACACACCATGCCGTGCTGCTGGCCGGCGACGGAGATCGCCGCCACGTCGGCCAACCCGCCGGCCTGGTCGACGGCGCTACGCAGCGCCTGCCACCAGGCTTCCGGGTCGACCTCGGTGCCGTCCGGGTGCGGTGCGCGGCCCTGCCGAAGCAGCGCCCCGGTCTCCGCGTCCCGGATGACCACCTTGCAGGACTGGGTGGACGAGTCAACGCCTGCGACCAACGGCATGGCGGGGCCTCAGCGGGCGCCGAGCAGGTGCTCGACGGCGAGCTGGTTCAGCCGGACGAAGGCGAAGCCCCGCTCGGCCACCGCGTCGACGTCGACATCCTCGAACGCGGACCGGTCGGCCAGGAACTCCTCGTAGCCCTCGCCCTCGCCGAGCGTCGGCGTGTTCAGGTCGCCGACCTTGCTGGCGGCGAGCGCCTCGACCACCTCGGGGTCGGCGCGGAAGGCGGCGGCCCGCTCCTTGAGCAGCAGGTAGGTGCTCATGTTGGCCGCCGCCGAGGCCCAGACACCGTCCATGTCCTCGGTGCGGGAGGGCTTGTAGTCGAAGTGCCGGGGGCCGTCGTAGGCCGGGCCGCCGTTCGGGCCGCCGTTCTCCAGGAGGTCCACCAGGGCGAAGGCGTTCATCAGGTCGCCGTGGCCGAAGACCAGGTCCTGGTCGTACTTGATGCCGCGCTGGCCGTTGAGGTCCAGGTGGAACAGCTTGCCCTGCCAGAGCGCCTGGGCGATGCCGTGGGCGTAGTTGAGCCCGGCCATCTGCTCGTGGCCGACCTCCGGGTTGAGACCGACCAGCTCCGGGTGGGCGAGCTGGGAGATGAAGCCGAGCGCGTGCCCGATGGTCGGCAGCAGGATGTCGCCGCGCGGCTCGTTGGGCTTGGGCTCCAGGGCGAACCGCAGGTTGTAGCCCTTGTCGATGCTGTACTGGGTGAGCAGGTTCACCGCCTCGCGGTAGCGGTCCAGGGCGGCGCGGACGTCCTTGGCGAGGTCGTACTCGGAGCCCTCGCGGCCGCCCCACATCACGAACGTGCTGGCGCCCAGCTCGGCGGCCAGGTCGACCTGGCGCAGCACCTTGCGCAGCGCGAAGCGGCGGACGTCGCGGTCGTTGCTGGTGAAGCCGCCGTCCTTGAAGATCGGGTGGGTGAAGAGGTTGGTGGTGACCATGGGCACCACGAGGCCGGTCTCGTCGAGAGCCTTGCGGAACCGGGCGATGTGCTGGTCACGGGTGGCGGCGTCGACGCCGAACGGGATCAGGTCGTCGTCGTGGAAGGTGATGCCGTACGCGCCAAGCTCGGCGAGCCGGTGCACCGCCTCGACCGCGTCGAGCTCGGGACGGGTGGCGTCACCGAACGGGTCGCGGGCTTGCCAGCCCACGGTCCAGAGCCCGAAGGAGAACTTGTCGGCGGGGGTGGGACGGGGTGCCATGAGCGACCTCCGGGGTGGTGTTGTCCGCTATTTGTTCAGCGATTGAATTATTTGCTCACCCTATGGCACTGTCAAGGGGTGAGCCTCACCCACGCCCCGGCCGGCGCAGTCCGACAGGGCAGTCTGCGCGAGCTCAACCTCGCCCTGGTCCTGGGCCGGATCGCCGCCGCCGACCGACCTCCGTCCCGGGCCGATCTGGCGACCGCGACCGGCCTGACCCGAGCAACGGTGTCCGCGGTGGTCGAGGACCTGCTCGCCGGCCGGTTGGTCAGCGAGTCCGACCCGGCGCCCCGCTCCGGCGCCGGCCGCCCGGCCCGCGGACTGGTCCTGGCCGACCAGGGGCCGGCGGGGCTCGGCCTGGAGGTCAACGTCGACTACCTGGCGGTCTGCGTGGTGGACCTCGCCGGACAGGTCCGGCACCGCATCGTGCACCGGGCCGACCTGCGCCCGGTGGCACCGGCGGACGCCCTCGCCCAGCTGGTCGAGATAGCCGGAGATGCCCGCGACGAGGCCGCCCGCGAGGGCCTCACCCTGGTCGGGGCCGCACTCGCGGTGCCCGGCCTGGTGGACGACACCGGGCTGGTCCGGCTCGCGCCGAACCTCGGATGGCGCGACGTGCCGGTGCCCGCGCTGCTCGCCGAGCACCCTCCGCTTGTCGAGCAGGTGCCCGGCGTCCCGGCGCTGGTGGTGGACAACGAGGCCAACCTCGCCGCACTCGGCGAGCTGCACTCCCGGCCGCCCGGCCCGTCCAGCTTCCTGCACATCTCCGGAGAGGTGGGCATCGGCGCCGGCATCGTGCTGGACGGCGCCCTGTTCCGGGGCGTACGCGGTTGGAGCGGCGAGATCGGGCACCTCCCGGTACACCCCGAAGGCCGTCCGTGCCGCTGTGGCGGGCAGGGCTGCCTGGAGCAGTACGCCGGCCAGGAGGCGATCGTGACCGCCGCCGGGCTGGCCCGGGCGGAACTCCCAGCGGACACCGCGACAGCGCGGCTGGCCGAGTTGGCCGAGGCCGGTGACCCGGACGCGTTGCGGGCGCTGCACGACGCCGGGACGGCACTCGGTGTCGCGGTGGCCGGTGTCGTCAACCTGCTCGACCTGGACACCGTGGTGCTCGGTGGCGGGTACGCGGCGCTGGCACCCTGGTTGTGCCCGCCGGTGCTCGCCGAGATCGCCAGTCGGGTGCTCACCGCCGCCTGGTCGCCGGTCACGGTCCGGCCGTCACGGCTCGGCGCGGAGGCCGCCGCGGTGGGTGCCGCCGGCTCGGTGGCCCGCCGGATCGTCGCCCAACCCGCCGGCTGGCTGGCCCGCTCCGGCTGATCGCCGCCCCGCACCCTGGGTGCGTGTCCGAGGGGGTCGGTAGCCTTGCCCCGCAGGCAGCGATCCGCGGCGAGGAGGCGAGGAGGCGCATGCGCACAGGTCGTCAGACGTGCGGTGGCGTCCGACGGTGACCACGATCCGGCACCCCGGCGGCACCGCGCAGCCGGCCGACGCGAGATTGGCCCACGAGTTGCTCGACGGGCTCACCGAGGCCGTGCTGACGACCGACGAGACCGGTCGGGTCACCATGGCCAACGCCACGGCGGCGGCGCTGCTCCCGGAGATCACCGTCGGCAGCGACCTAACCGGTTGCCCGGTGGTGGCCCTGGCCCGAGCGGTCGCCGCCAACTCCGCGGCCTTCGACACCGAACACCACGGCCGGCGACTGCGTGGCAACCGGCGGCAGCTCACCGGCTCCCGGTTCGCGTGGTATGTCCGCGACGTCACCGAGGAGCACGCTCAGGCTGTTGCCCTGCGCGCCGAGCGTTCCCGCACCGCGTTCCTCGCCCGGGCCGGCAGCCGGCTCGGGCTCTCCGTGCACCGCGACCAGGTGCTCCTGGCCACCGTCACCCTCGCGGTGCCCTACCTGGCCGACGTCGCCGTGGCACTGCGCCGACCGGCCGCCACCGCCGAGCCGCCCAGCCGGTGGATCCGGTACGCCGACGGCGAGGCAGCCCCGGTCACCGGGCTGGCCGGGGCGGCGCTGACCAGCAGCGTGCCCGGCCTCGCCGAGGCACTGGCCGGCGAGCCCGCCGAGCCGGGGCGCTGGCTGGACGCCGAGCCCACCGACCTGGCCTCCCTGCTGCCGCCCGGTTTCGGCCACCCGGGCACCGTGCTGGTCAGCCCGCTGTTGAGCGCCGACGGGTCGGCCGGCGCACTGCTGCTCGTCCGCCGCGCCGGGCGGGCCGGCTTCGACAGGCGCGAGATCGAGCTGGCCCGCGAGTTCGCCGCCCGGGCCGGCGCCGCACTGGGCACCGCCGACCTCCACGGTGAGCAGGCCCACCTGGCCCAGGTGCTACAGGCCAGTCTGCTGCCACCCGAGCTGCCCACGGTGCCCGGCGTGACAATGGCCGGCGGATACCGCGCCGCCGGGGACAGCCTGCGCATCGGCGGCGACTTCTACGAGGTGTTCCCCCACCCCCGTGGGGCCCTGTTCGCGCTCGGCGACGTGTGCGGCAAGGGGGTGGGCGCGGCGGTGTTGACCGGCCGGGTCCGCCAGTCGTTGCGGACGCTGCGGCTCGTCGAGCGGCGTCCACTGGAGCTGATCCACCTGCTCAACGGGGCGTTGTTCGACGCACCGGACGCGGCGCGGCGCAGCCAGTTGACCACCCTGCTGCTCGGCTCGATCGACAGTGGGCCCGCCGGGCTGGATGTCCGGCTCGCCGGCGGGGGTCACCCGGCGCCACTGCTGGTCACCGCCGACGGCACTGTCACTCCGGTCCCGGTCGGCGGCATGCCGGTCGGCGCGCTGACCGTCGCACGATTCGCCGAGACCCGGGTGCACCTCGATCCGGGCGACCTGCTGCTCGCGTACACCGATGGGGTGATCGCGGCCCGCGGCCCGCGCGAGCTGGCGACGTTCGGTGCGGCCCGGCTGCACGCCGCTGTCGCCTCGGCGGCCGGACGGCCGCCGGCGGCGGTTGTCGACCGGGTGCTGCGGGCGGTCGACGACTGGCTGGCCGGGGAGGCTCACGACGACATCGCGATGCTGGCCGTGGGTGCGTCGGCGTCGGTGTGATCGACGGCCGCGCGCCCGAGCCGCCGTGCCGGCTCGGGA
>NZ_JBEZCZ010000006.1:229955-248375 GCF_040647875.1 Micromonospora sp. NPDC049230 | reverse complement strand
CATCAGGGCGGCGTGCCGACCGACGGGATCAGGGCGGCGTGCCGACCGACGGGATCAGGGCGGCGTGCCGACCGACGGGATCAGGGCGGCGTGCCGACCGACGGGATCAGGGCGGCGTGCCGCCCGACGGGATCAGGGCGGCGTGCCGCCCGGCCGGTGGGATCAGGCGGTTCGTGCCACCGGTGGTTCGCCGGTCGGCCGCTCCCGGGTGGTGCCGACGGATCGTTCCGGGTCGCCCGACGGGCCCGCCCAGGCCGTGCGGGTCTGTTGGTGGCTGTCGCGCGACAGATCCCCCGACCGCCCGCCGGGTCGGTCCGGGTCGTCCGGCCAGCCCTCCGGCCCCGTCGGGTCGTCCGACGCCGGTGTGCTCCGCGCCTGCTGCCGCTGAGCGACCTCGGCGAACTCCCGCATGCCGCTCAGCAGCGCGTCGCGGCCTTCCGGGCTCATCTCGGCCAGTACGACAGCCAGCTGCGCCCGACGGTCGGCCCGCAGCTCAGCGAGGAGCCGGCGGCCCTCCGGGGTGAGGTGCAGCGAGATCTCCCGCCGGTCGAAGCGGCCCGGCTCGCGCTCCAGCATGCCGGCGGCGACCAGCCGGTCGCAGAGGCGGCTGGCGGAGCTGAGCAGCATGTCGAGCCGGGTGGCCAGCCGCCGCAGGTTGATCCCGTCGTGCTGCTCCACCACCGTTACCGCTCGTAGTTGGGCACCGGACACCCGGTGGGCGGTGCCCTCCCGGGCGGATTCCCAGATGCCCAGCAGGGCAGCGGCCGCCTCGTCCAGCGCGGCGGCCATACTCGTCTCGGGGTCCGTCGGACCGTGCAGTTCGGCCATGGTGGCCCGAGACTACTCCGAACCCACTGGTGGTCGAGCTTTCAGCGAGGGAGCGACGATGAGCGAACCGGTCAATCAGGCACGCCGCGCCCTGAACCAGGCGCCGGCCGACCGGCTCGTGGGCGGTATCGGGGAGGTGCTCGCCCGGTCGTACGGGATCACCGACGTCGAGCTGTACCAGGTCGACTACAAGCTCTCCGAGCTGCTGCCGCTCACCGAGGGTGACTCGATCACCAGCCCCGGGCACCCCGCCTGGCGTGCTTTCGATCACCAGTCTCCGCTCCTGACCGAGGGCACCGCCTGGTTCCCGGTGACCATGCGGGGCGAGCGTCGAGGGGTGCTGTGCCTGGCACCCGTTCCGGACGACCGGGAGGTCGTCGCCGAGCTGGCCGACATCGCCACCGCACTCGCCCACGAGGTGGCCGCGGTCTCCGCCGGCACCGACGTCTACCGGGCGGCGCGGCGTGCCCAGCGCCTCACCCTGGCCGCCGAGATGCAGTGGGACCTGCTCCCCGGCCGCAGCCGGATCCGTCCCGCGTTCAGTCTGGCCGGGCAGTTGGAGCCGGCGTACGCGGTGCGCGGCGACAGCTTCGACTGGTCCGACGACGGGCAGCGGCTCTGGTTGTCCACCATCAACGGCACCGGTGAGGGTGTCGCCGCCTCCCTGCTCACCTCGTTGGCCACCCACGCGCTGCGCAACGCGCGCCGGGCCGGGCTGAGCCTGGCCGACCAGGCCGCCCTCGCCGACCGGGCCCTCTTCGACCTGTACCGGGGTGAGCAGCACCTCTCCGCGTTGCTGATGGAGTTGGACCTGCGGTCGGGGGTGATGACGGTTGTCGACGCCGGGTCACCCCGACTCGTCCTGCTGCGCGACGGGGAGGTCACCGAGCAACCCCTGGACGCGCAGTTCCCCCTCGGCATGTTCGAGGAGACCGACTACCACGAGCAGACGTTCCCGATGGAACGCGGCGACCGGGTATTCGTCGTCAGCGACGGGGTGGTGGAGGCCACCGGGCAGCACGTGCGCTACGGCGAGACGGCCCTGGACCGGTTCCTGCGGCGGACCGGGCCGATGGCGCCACTGGACGCCGTCCGGTCGCTGATCGGAGATCTGCGCGCGTTCGTGGCCGGTGACCTGGTCGACGACGCGGTGGTCGTCTGCCTGGACTGGCACGGCCCGCAAGCGTGACCGTCGGTCGTCAGTACGCGCCGCGGCCGTTGAGGACCGCACCGAAGGTCTTCCAGAGGATGGTGAGGTCGGCGGCGAGGGACCAGTTCTCCACGTAGTAGAGATCGAGCCGGATGCCGTCCTCCCAGCTCAGGTCGGACCGGCCGCTGACCTGCCACAACCCGGTCATGCCGGGCTTGACCAGCAGCCGCCGGGCC
Source organism: Micromonospora sp. NPDC049230 (assembly GCF_040647875.1). Taxonomy (NCBI): domain Bacteria; kingdom Bacillati; phylum Actinomycetota; class Actinomycetes; order Micromonosporales; family Micromonosporaceae; genus Micromonospora; species Micromonospora sp. NPDC049230. The sequence continues at coordinate 246,161 of NZ_JBEZCZ010000006.1, read as the reverse complement.
ACGTCGCCGTCGTAGCGGGCCACCTCCGAGGGCAGCGGCGGACGGGGGCCGACCATGCTCATCTGACCCAACAGCACGTTCACCAGTTGGGGCAGCTCGTCCAGTGACCACTTGCGCAGCAGCCGCCCGACGCGGGTGACCCGGGGGTCGTGGCGCATCTTGAACATCAGGCCGTCGGTCTCGTTGCGCGCGGTCAGCTCGGCGAGCATCGCGTCGGCGTTCACCACCATGGTGCGGAACTTGAACACGCCGAACTCCTGCCCGCCCCGCCCGACCCGGACCTGGCGGAAGAGCACCGGGCCCCGACTGTCCAGTTTGATGGCCAGGGCGATGAACGCGATGAGCGGCAACAGCAGTGCCAGCGCCAGCGACGAGGCCGACCTGTCGACGAGACCCTTCACCAGCTTGCGCGCACCCCGGAACTCCGGTGCCTCGACATGGATCAGCGGCAGACCGGCGACCGGGCGGGTGTGGATGCGTGGGCCGGCGACGTCGGTGAGCGCGGGCGCCACGACCAGGTCGACGCCGGTGCCCTCCAACTGCCAGCCGAGGCGCCGCAGCCGGGTCGCGGTCAGCTCGCCGGAGGCGGTCACCGCGACAGTGTCCGCGCCGATGGCGGTGGCGGCCTCCGGGATACCACGGAACGACCCCACCACCGGCACGTCGCCCAGTCGCTGCGCCACGGGCGCGAGCAGCGCGTCCGGGATGCACGCACCAACCACCTGGTAGCCGGCGTACGGCTCGCGGCGCAACGTGTGCACCAACTCCAACACGTGGGCGGTGTCACCGACCACCAGCACCCTGCGGGACCAGCCGGCGCCCATCGAGCGGGCCCGGTGCAGGCGCTTGCGGGCGCCGAACCGTGCCACCTCCAGCCCAATGGTGCCCACCGCGAAGGAGATGCCCAGGAAACCCCGCGAGACGCCGAGGTCGGTGATGTAGCCGATGATGGCTATCGCGCCGGCCAGGCGCAGGCTGGCGGAGCTGACCCGCCGGTACTCGTCCGCCCCATAGCCGATCACCCGGTCGTCGTAGCAGCCGAGGGCCTTGAGCGAGATCAGCCACGCCACCACCAACCCCGGAGCGACGAGCACGTACGGGACCTCGGAGCCGGTGGGCTGGTCGTCGCCGAACCGGGCGACGTATCCGATGAGCAGCGCGATGATGAGAACGGTGGTGTCCAGTACCACCATGACCCGAACGTAGGACCGCTCGTCGGCGCGTGCCACGAGCCCGGCCCGGGGGCCGTTCGACTCCGCCGACGTGGCGGGGGTCAACAGTGCCGCGGTCACCGGCCCTCCCACTCTGCTCAGGGTGGCCCCGGTCAACAGGTCGGACCGGAGTCGGACCGACAGTGCCGGAACAGTCGACATCCTGCCCCGATAACTATGACTGCCGATTGCTTCGGACGTATTGCCGTCACTTTTCTTCAACCTGGAGGCCAAAAAGGGACCTGCCCACCGGATAGCTGGTGGGCAGGTCTCTGACTCCTTCGCGGCGGCTCAGCGCGGTGCCGGTGGGCGCCGCGCGATGGCGCTGAGGAAGATGCTGCCGATCTCGCTCGGGTCCTTGGTGACGAAGACATCGCCCCCGGTCACCTTCGTGATCGACTCAAGCTCGGCCTTGCTGACGCCCTCGCCGATGCCGATCATGATGACCTGGACCGGCCGCTCCGGGTCGGCGATCTGCTTGAGCTTGGCGAGCAACTGCTGCTGGTTGAGGCCGTTGTCGTCCTCGTTCTTGCCGTCGGTGAACAGCACGATCGAGTTGACCCGACCGGGCTGCCAGTTTTCCTGCACCGCCTGGTACGCGGCGAGCATCGTGTCGTAGAGGCCGGTGTCGCCGCTGGACGGCTTCACCGTGGCGAGCGCCCCCTCCAACTGGGCCCGCTGGCTGGAGAGCGGCCCGATGGGGATCAGCTGGCGGTAGTCCCGGTTGCCGACCAGCCTGGTGGAGAAGGTCCACAGGCCGATCGACCAGGAGTCGTCGAAGAGGCCCAGGCCGCGGCGTGCCGCCTCCACAGTTACCTCCTCCCGGCTCCGGTTGTTGGCCGACGGCACCGGGTCCTTCATCGAGCCGGAGACGTCGATCACGGCCAGCATCCGGCCGGACTGGGTGGCGATCGACCAACTGGACACGACCCGCTGGATCGCGGCCGGGTCCAACCCACCCGCGGCGGTGCCGCCGTTCGCCGGTGCGGTCGGCGCGCCGCCGGACGGGCTCGGGGCACCCTGCGGCGCCTGGAAGCCGGCGCCCCAGTTGCCGTCCGGTGCGCGCAGCGACTGCGCCGCGAGCCGGTCCCGGAAGTTGGGGCTGGTGAGCAGCTCGAACAGCACCCGGGCCGCCGACGCCTTACTCGGCTCGATGCCGGGCAGCACCGCGTACGGGTAGTCCAGCGGCATCGGGGCCGGCTCCATGTACAGCGCGGCGAGCGGCACCGGCGGCTTCTTGCTGTTGTAGGCGATCACGTCCTCTTCGGACAGCGCCGCCGCGCCGAGACCGCTGGCGATGGAGGTCGCGTCGTTGGCGGTCGGGAAGCGTGCCAACAGGTCGTTGCGGAGCGAGGAACGGCCGGTGGCCAGTGCGCGGAGCGCGCCGACGGTGTTGCGCTGGGCGTCGCCGCCCGCGCCGTTGGCGGCGGCGGTCAGCGAGAGCAGACCGGACAGGCCGGCGGCGTCACGGGTCGGCTCGACGATCCCGGTGCGCAGCGGCGCGGTTGTGTTGTTGAGCTGCTTGAGCAGGTCGGTCCAGTTGAACTTCTTGTCCGGCCAGCCCAGTCGGGTGGCGATCGGCTCGGGCATCGCGACGACGATGGGGCTGCGCGCGATGGACGCGCCGTTGGTCGGAGCGAACGCGGTCGCGTCCTTCTTCAACCGCAGCAGCCAGGTCGAGGAGTCCGGCACCCACACGTCCGGGCTGACGGCGGTGCCGCTGGCCTGCCCCACACCGGCGAGCACCGCGCCGTGCTTGGCCGCCACCACGGCCGCCACGTCGACCGGGTCGGACGCGGAGACATCGACCCTGATGCAGGTCGGACCCACCGCGGCGCCGTCCTTGACCCACTGGGACGCGGCGGCGTCCACCGCGGGCGCGAGTTCGGAGGCGACAGCCACCGCGAGTCGGATCTCCCCCGAGCAGTTGGACTGGACCAACTCTCGGTAGCCGAACCACGCGCCAGTCGTGACGACGAGAACCGTCGCCATCGCAGCGGCGGCGGCTAGGTGGAGTTTCGAACGCATGCGATGGCGGCCTGCTGACACGGTGACCATCTTGCGTACAAGGTGCCGTCTCTGCCACATCCGTTCGGACTAAAGTTACGGAGGAGAAACAGTTCACCACTATTTAGCAACACAGCGTGACGCGACAGCCCCGAGGTGTTGCCAAACCATCACGGCAACACACAGGTCGGGCTCGGCACCGGCACCGGCTCTCCGACCGCCGCCGGAACGCCGGTCTCGATGTCGCGCCGGAAGATCCGCACCATGTCCGCCCGTTCGTCGGCGACGTAGAGGTGCTCCCCGATCAGCGCGAAGTGCCGGGGCCACCCACCACCGGTGTCCACCTCCGCCACCAACTCGGGCAGTTCCCCGGCCAGGCTGAACGCCGCCAGCGTCCCCACCCCCCGGTTGGCGACATAGAGAAACCTGCCGTCCGGGCTGACCGCGACCTCCGACGGCTGGACATGACCGGACCGCTCGCTCGCCTCGACCCGACCCCGCTGGTGCAACGCGCCGTCGTCGGTCAGTTCGTACGCGGTGACCGAGGCGTCCAGCTCACCGACGAGGTAACAGCGTCGTCCGTCCGGGTGACGGGCCAGGTGCCGGGGCCCGGTGCCGGGCGTCGTACGGATGCGTGGCGCGCGGGGCACCAGCCGCCCGGTCGCGGCGTCCAGGTCGTACCGGTAGACCGAGTCGGTGCCGAGGTCCACAGCGAGCAGCGGCCCCCGGCCCGCCACCGGGGAGACCATGTGGGCGTGTGCGTGGTCCTGCCGCTCCGGGTCGGGGCCGTGCCCCTCGTGCGCCACCAGGTCGCTGCGCTCGCCGGGCACTCCCCGCGGGTCGAGTGGGAAGACCGCGACGCTGCCGCTGCCGTAGTTGGCCGCCACGAGGTGGCCGCCGTCGGTCGACACCGCCAGGTGGCAGGGCTCGGCCCCACCTGTCGACCGGCTACCCACCGGATCCAGCCCGCCGTCCGGCCCGACCCGCCAGGCGCTGATCTCCCCGTCCGTCAACTCGTTGACGGCGTAGAGCACCGGCAGGGTGGGGTGCCGCGCCAGGAAGGAGGGGGACGGGGTGACCGCCACCGTGCCGAGCGGGGTCAGCGCCCCGGTCGTCGGGTCGCGGTGTGCGGCGACGATGCCGCTGCCCCGCCCACCACTCTGCGCGGTGTAGCCCCCGATGTGGACGACCTCACCCTGACCACTCACGTCCCACTCCTCCGCCGACGTCCTCCGCTGATCCAACCAGAGGCTGCCCGCATTGCCCGCCGGTTAACCGGCTTTGCCGGCCGGACTTCAGGCCGTCGGCACCGGCTCCCCGCGCTGCCGGGCGACGTGCTCGACCAAGGAGATCAACACCATCTTCCCGGACTGCCGGTCCCGGGCGTCGCAGAGCACCATCGGCACGTCCGGGTCCAGGTCGAGTGCTCGGCGTACGGTCTCCAGGTTGAAACGACGGGAGTCGTCGAAGCAGTTCACACCCACCACGAACGGGATGCCACGCTGCTCGAAGTAGTCGATGGACGGGAAACAGTCGGCCAGCCGACGGGTGTCGGCGAGCACCACCGCGCCCAGTGCGCCGAACGCCAACTCGTCCCAGAGGAACCAGAACCGATCCTGGCCCGGCGTGCCGAACAGGTAGACCTGTAGGTCGTCGTTGATGGTGATCCGGCCGAAGTCCATCGCCACAGTGGTGGTCGACTTGCCCTCCACCCCGGAGATGTCGTCGGTGCCGACCCCGGCGCCGGTCAACACCTCCTCGGTCTGCAACGGGCGCACCTCGCTGAGGGCACTGACAAGCGTCGTCTTGCCAGCCCCGAAGCCACCCGCGATGAGGATCTTCAGTGCCAGCGGGATGGTGGTGCTGGTGCCCGCATGGTCATAGCGCACGGAGTCCACTGACCACCGCCTTGAGGATGTCGTCGTCGGGAATGATTCCGGCGGCCGGCGGCTCGTGCACCGCGACCAGGCCCGCACCCAGGAGATCACCGAGGAGGACCCGGACCACACCGACCGCGAGGTCCAGTTCGGCTGCCAACTCGGCCACCGACACCGGTCGGAGGGCCAACGCGATCAGCCGCCGATGCTCCGGGAGCAGGTGCGGATGCTCCGCCGCGTCGACGTCCGATCCCGCCAACACGAACGCGACGAGGTCGAACCCGTCGACGGCGGAGCGCACCCGCCCTTTCGTGAGCGTGTACGGGCGCACTACCGGGCCGGCCTCGCCGTCCAGCCACTCGTGCTGTGGCCCGGGCGGCTCAGCCCGCATCACCGGCTCCCACCGATGATCGGGGTGGCGCGGCGAGGCTCTCCCCCACCCGGATGACAAGCATCGCCATCTCGTACGCGACCAACCCGATGTCCGCGTCGGCGTCACTCACCACCGCCAGGCACGCACCCTGCCCGGCGGCGGTGACGAAGAGGTACGCCGACTCCATCTCCACGACGGTCTGCCGGACCGGCCCGCCGTCCACGTGCCGGCTGGCACCCCGGGCCAGGCTGGAGAAGCCGGCGGCGAGCGCACAGAGGTGCTCCGCGTCGGAGCGTTCCAACTCGGCCGAGCAGCCGAGCAGCAGACCGTCAGCGGACAGCACCACCGCCTCCCGGGCGGCCGGCACCCGTTGCACCAGCTCGTCGAGCAACCAGTCCAGGCCGGCGCTCTGCTTCGTCGATTGCCGCACTAGGCGTTCCTCTCAGTCGCGGTCGGTGGTTCGGGGGTCGTCGCCGGGCCGGCCGGGGCCGCCGGCACCGCGCGCTCGGCCGGCACCGCCGGAGCGGCGGGCGGGGTGGTGACTGTGGCGCGTCCACGCGCCGTTCCGGCCTGTAGGGCCGCCATCACCCGACGCACCTCCTCGGGAGACCTGGGCGCCGGGGTGTCGCCGACCGTCGACCGGGGCTGGGCGACGGGGGCACGACGTCGTACCCGGCGGGGTAGGCCGTCCAGTTCCTCGTCCACTGTCGACCCCGCGTCGCCCGCCACGCCGCCCGGGGTGGGTGCTCCGGCGGGCGGGGCGGGCGGGGCGGTGACGGCGCGGGAGGCCGTGGCTGGGCGGGTGCGGGACATGGTGCCCCGGCGAGCCGTCCGGGCCAGCCGCCGGGCCGGGTCGGCCGACGCGGCGACGAGCGTGGCGGGGTCGGGGCCGGCCGGTGGCTCGGCGGTGACCAGGTCGGTGGGGATCAGCACCACAGCTGTCACCCCGCCCTTCTCGGAGGGGCGCAGTTCGACGCGTACGCCGTGTCGGGCCGCCAGCCGGGCCACGACGAACAGGCCGAGTCGGGCGCTCTGCGCCGGGTCGAACTCGGGCGAGCTGGCCAGCCGGGTGTTGGCGGCCTCCAGCGCCGCGACGGACATGCCCAGCCCCCGGTCGGTGACCTCCAGCGCGTACCCGTTGGCCACCTGCTCCCCGGTGATGGTGACCCGCGTGTCCGGCGGCGAGAAGGCGGTGGCGTTCTCGACCAGCTCGGCGAGCAGGTGGATGACATCGCCGACCGCCCGGCCCAACACACCGGCGGGCTGCGTGGCGGTGATGTCCACCCGGTCGTACGCCTCGACCTCGGAGATCGCGCCGCGGACCAGGTCGACGATCGCCACCGGGTTTCGCCAACCGCGGCCGGGCGCGGAGCCGGCGAGGATGACCAGGTCCTCGGCGTGCCGACGGAGCCGGGTCGCCAGGTGGTCGACCTGGAACAGCTCGGCAAGCTCGTCCGGGTCCTCGGCGCGGCGCTCCATCCGGTCCAACAGGTGCAGCTGACGGTGCACCAGGCTCTGGCTCCGTCGGGCGATGTTGAGGAAGACCTCGTTGAGCCCACGACGCAGGGTGACCTCGTCCACTGCGGCCTGGACGGCGGTGCGCTGCACCTCGGTGAAGGCCCGCCCGACCTCGCCGATCTCGTCGTGGCCGTACTCCAGTGGCGGCGCCTCCCGGGCGACGTCCACCTGCTCGCCCCGACGCAGCCGGGTCACCACGTCCGGAAGACGGTGCTCGGCCAACTCCAGCGCGGCGGTACGGACGCCGCTGAGCCGCTGGACCAGCGTGCGGCCGAGCCGCAGCGCCACAAGCACCGAGACCACCACGGCGACGAGCCCGAGCACCCCGGCGGCGGCGAGCCGCAGCAGGATGCGTACCGCCATCGGCACCGAGCGGTCGGTGAGGCCGTCGGCCTCGGCCAGCTCGAAATCGCGCAGCTGCTGCTGCACCGTGTCATGGCTGGCCTGCCAGGCCGCCGCGTCGATCGGCGGCCGACCGGACCGGTTGGCCAGGAGCAGCGCGTCCTGCATCGTGCGCAGCCGGGTGAACGCCTCGCTCTCGGTCAACCGTTGGTACGCGACCCGCCCGGTCTCGGGCAGGTCGGCCACGGCGCTCTCGGTGAGCCACCGTTGGTTGCCGATGGCCTGCACGAGTTGGGTGTGCTCCCCCTCGGCGAACCGTCCGGCGGCCAGCGCGCCGGTCAGCAGCGCGTCGCTCTGGCCGAGCAGCTCCCGGGAGCGGCCCAACGCGGTGAGCGCCAGTGCCTGCCGGTTGAGGTCCGGGTCGTTGAGGGTCGCCATCGCGGAGAACGCCTGGAAGGCCGCGGTGACCATGCCGCTGTACAGGCCGATCGCGCCGCTGCGGTCCAGACTGCGGTCGTCGATGAACTGCCGGCCGGCCGGCAGCGCCGCCAGCGCGGTGACCAGGTGGTCGATCCGGGCTTCCAGCGGGTCGTTCGCGGCGTCGCGCAGGGCTTCCCCGTCGACCCGGCGGCGCAGCTCGGCGACGGCCCGGTCGGTGCGGGCCCGTTGCTCGGCCAGGACGGGCAACCGGGTGGTGCCCGCGAGTTGCACCACCGAGAGTCGCCGCTCCCGTTGCAGCTCGGTGACCACGACCTCGCCGGGGCGACCCAGGTCGTACAGCAGGGTGCGGGCCGAGAGCAGGTCCAGGGCGGGCCCGAAGGTCAGCGTGGTCGCGAAGATCCACAGCGCCAGGAGCGCGGTCACCGGCGCGACGACCAACGCGGTCAGCTTGGAGCGGATCGGCCAGTCGCGGGTTCTCATCAGACCTCGCCCGTACAGGGGTGGCAGGAGGGGTGCCGGCACCGCCGGGCAACGCGTCGGCCGGCGGTGCGCCCGGCGAACGCCGGGCACCGGCGCGGGCGCCTTGGGCAGGATACGTAATCGGGGGCGGTTGCACTACCGCCCGTCGCGCCGACATCGACGCTCCGAGATGCGCCTCACAGGGCGACGGAGGATCCGCTCCCGATCGACCTGGGCCGACGCGTTTTCTGGACTGGGTCAGGTCTGCGCCGATTGACGGAGCTGCGGGCTCTCTTCCCGCTCCCGCCCGCAAGCCGGCCAGAAAGTGCCCCGGATCGGGATTGGCGATCAGTGCGCGGAGGGAATACCAGGTGACGAAGGAGGAGCCATGTCGCCCACGCAGGTAATCGTCATCGTGCTCGCCGTGCTCGTGATCGTCGCGGTGCTGGCCGTGGCCGCCCGGTCACTCAGCCGCCGTCGTGCGCTGCGCGACCGGTTCGGGCCGGAGTACGACAGGGTGGTGGAGGAGCAGGACAGCCGGTCCGCCGCCGAGCGCGAACTGCGCGACCGGGAACGCCGGCACGCCGAGCTCACGCTCACCCCGCTCAGCCCGGAGTCCCGGGCCCGCTACAGCGCCGCCTGGGAGGAACTCCAGGTGCGCTTCATCGACTCGCCGGGCGAAACTGTTGGCGACGCGGACGAACTGGTCACCCGGCTCATCGAGGAGCAGGGCTACCCGACCGGTGATTTCTCCGACCAGATCGCCCATCTTTCCGTCGAGCACGCTCGCACGCTTACCAACTACCGCGACGCGCACGACATCCACCTGCGCAACTCCCGGGGCGAGGCCAGCACCGAGGAGCTGCGGCAGGCGGTCGTGCACTACCGGGCCCTGTTCGCCGACCTGCTCGGCGAGGAGCCGGTTGGCCGCCGTACGCCCGAACAGCGCCACCACCCGGACCACGACTCGACGAGCCGCTGAGGAGGCCACCGATGCGCCAGGAAGAACAGCAGGCCAGCAACGACCACCCCGAGGCCGTCCGGTCCGCGCCCGTCCCGGTGCCTCCCACCGGCGACCGGACCGGCCGCTCGGACGTCCCTGAGGACGCCCTGGACGACCGGGGCACCTTCGACGACAGGACCGCCCCGAACGAGCGGGCAGCCTCCGACGAGCAGGGCGACTCGAACGAGTGGACCGTCCCCGACGCACGGGCCGACGACGCCGACCGGGCCGATAACGCCGACCGGGCCGACGACACCGCACGCGTCGACGACACCGACCGGGATGCCGCGTACGACCCGGTCGACGACGAGCGTGCCGACGACACCGACCCGCGCCACCGGCGGGACGACCGGCCCGCCGACGAGGGCGGTTTCCACGAGCCGGGGCCGCTGCCGACGGCGTTCGGCGCCACCACCGTCGCCGACGCGGTGGCGGCCTCGGCGTTGGCCAGCCCAAACCCGCAGGATCAGCCAGACGCCCGGGCCGAGCGGACGGCCCAGCCGGGTGACGGTGCCGAGGACGGCGAGCGCGAGGGTCTGCGCGCCGACCCCACGGCCGACCTGCACCGCAGGGATGCCACCCCGGGCACCGACCCGGACGCCGTGACCGCCGGCGCGGCCGGTTACGGCAGCGCGACACCGGAGATGGTCGACCCGGACGCGGACGGCGAGCCGGTCGACAGCAAGAGCGACAGCACGCTGGGCGCCGCCGGGACATCGCGGCCCGCCGGGTCGACAGTCGCCGCCGAGCCGGCCACACTCCTGGACAACGACACCGCGCAGGGCTTCCGGGACCGCTGGCGGGACGTGCAGCTGCGTTTCGTCGACGACCCGCACGCGGCAGCCGGCGAGGCGCAGTCGCTGGTGGAGGAGGCCATCCAGGCCCTCTCCTCGGCGCTGGCCGCGCAGAAGAACACGCTGGGCGGGTGGCAGGACGCCGGCTCGGCCGACACCGAGCAACTGCGGATGGCGGTGCGCAACTACCGGGACTTCCTGGACCGCGTACTGGGTCGCTGAGCGACGCACGCAGGGCCGCCCCGGCCGGTCGGCCGGGGCGCCCCCTCGCGCTGCGGAACCGGCCCGATTCACCCGAAACCACCTCCACGGACGTCGAGGCGTGAAACCGTCCGCACAGGGGTAATACGGCGCGCGCGGCTAACAGCGCGGACCGCGGGACGAGGGGTGACGGGATGGACGGCGACGGTCTCCGGCTCGACATGAACGGCCTGGACTACCTGATCCTGGCGCTGTACTTCGTCACGGTCCTCGGAGTCGGCATCGCCGCCCGCCGGGCGATCCGCACCAGCGTCGACTTCTTCCTCTCCGGCCGGTCCCTGCCGGCCTGGGTGACCGGGCTCGCCTTCGTCTCGGCGAACCTGGGCGCGTTGGAGATCATCGGTATGGCCGCGAACGGCGCCCAGTACGGCGTCATGACCGTGCACTACTACTGGATCGGCGCCGTGCCGGCGATGGTCTTCCTGGGCATCGTGATGATGCCGTTCTACTACGGGTCGAAGGTCCGCAGCGTGCCCGAGTACCTGCGGCTGCGGTTCAACCGCCCCACCCACCTGCTCAACGCGCTCAGCTTCGCCGTCGCCCAGGTGCTGATCGCCGGGGTCAACCTCTACGCGCTGGCCCTGGTGATGCAGGCACTGCTCGGCTGGCCGCTCTGGACCGCGATCGTGGTGGGCGCGGCGATCGTGCTGGCGTACATCACCATCGGTGGTCTGACCGGCGCGATCTACAACGAGGTGCTCCAGTTCTTCGTCATCCTGGCCGGCCTCATCCCGGTCACCGTGATCGGCCTGGTCAAGGTCGGCGGGGTGAACGGTCTGATGGACGCGGTACGCGACTCCAAGCTCGGCGAGGCGGGCCTGCACGCGTGGCAGGACACCGGCAGCACTGCCAACCCGCTGGGCGCGCAGTGGATCGGCATCGTCTTCGGCCTCGGTTTCGTGCTGTCCTTCGGCTACTGGACGACGAACTTCGCCGAGGTGCAGCGGGCGCTGTCGGCGAAGAACATGAGCGCCGCGCGTCGTACGCCGATCATCGCCGCGTACCCGAAGCTGTTGATCCCCCTGGTCACGATCATCCCCGGCCTGGTGGCCCTGGTGACGGTGAAGGGCCTGGGCGCGGAGAGCGGCGACCTGCAGTACAACAACGCGATCCCGCTGCTGATGCGCGACCTGCTCCCCAACGGCGTGCTCGGGGTGGCCGTCACCGGCCTGCTCGCCTCGTTCATGGCCGGCATGGCGGCAAACGTGAGTGGCTTCAACACCGTCTTCACCTACGACATCTGGCAGGCGTACATCCGCCGCGACCGGCCGGACGACTACTACGTGCGCGTCGGTCGGTGGGCGACGGTCGCGGCCGTGGTGATCGGCATCGGCACGGCGTTCATCGCCGCCGGGTTCAGCAACATCATGAACTACATCCAGGCGCTCTTCTCCGTCTTCAACGCACCGCTGTTCGCCACCTTCATCATCGGCATGTTCTGGAAGCGGATGAGCGCGCTGGCCGGCTTCTGGTCGCTGCTGCTGGGCACCCTGGTGTCGCTCAGCCTCTACCTGCTCTACAAGGGTGGCGTCATCGACTTCAACTCCGACCTGGAGGAGAGCTTCTGGGGGGCCGGTCTCGCGTTCGTCACGGCGGTGGTGGTCGCCGCGATCATCACCCCGCTCACCGCACCCAAGCGCGACGAGGAGCTGCGCGGGCTGGTCTACGGCATGGGCGGCGTCGACCTGAAGGGCGACGTGCTCGCCGGGGACGCCGTCTGGTACCGCTCCCCCGTGCTGCTCGGCGTGATCGCGGTGGCGCTCGCCGCCCTCTTCTACATCCCGGTCTTCTAGGAAAGGAGTCGGCAGATGAGCAACGACGGCCAGCCGGCACAGGACCCGCTGATCGACGAGACGCAGGAGGAGCAACGCCGTTCCGCCGCCGCCCGGTTGTTCGACGTCCGTCGGGTGATCGGTGGCCTCTTCGTGGCGTACGGGATCATCGTGACGCTGATCGGCATCTTCGACAGCGCGGCCGAGATCGACAAGGCCCAGGGCGTCCGGATCAACCTGTGGGCCGGGTTGGTGATGCTCGTCTTCGGCCTGCTCATGCTGTTCTGGCAGTGGCGGCGCCCGGCGGAGCCGCCGGCCCCCAACGAGCAGCCACCCGGCGCCTGACGCCTGACCTGGTCGGCACGAGCATGAGCCCGGCCCAAGGGGGTACGCGACGGGGATCAGGCACCGTGTCGGACACAGGAGGCACCACCATGACCGATCGCGATCGCCAACCGCCGTTGGAGGACAGCCCGGAGGTGGCCGCGGCGGTGGACGATGACACCACCGTCCCGCAGTTTCGGGGCGGAGGCGGCCCCGACCACGACAACCCCGGCTTCGCCGAGCCCCGGGACCGGCCGGACGACCTCGCGCCGGGCACCGACGAGCTGATCGGCGACCCCTATGCCGCCGGTTCGGGGGCGACCGGGACGGGCACCGGCGCTGGCGGCGACAACATCCGCACCGGCGCGGAGCAGCAGTGGGAGCCGGAGGATCTGGTGATGGCCCGCGGCCAGGACCTCACACCGGAGAATCTGGACAAGGCCCGCCGCGACCTGGCCGAGCAGGGTCGGGCGGCAATCGAGCGCACGGTGCCCTGACCGGGCACAAAGGGGGGGGTCCCCGACCCGACCTGTGACGGTCGGATCGGGGACCCGGGGGGACCTGCCGCCGGCAGTGCCTCACCTACTGCCGGTGGCGGGTGGTTACTGACGCGTTCCGGTCAGAGCGCCGGGTACGCGTTGCGCATGAGCTCCTGGAACTGCGCGGAGAACCACGCACCGGAGATGGGGGCATCCCCGAGCGCGCCCGACGGGTTGTTGCCGTTGCGGGCGTTACCGCCGTACGTCGGGTCACACATCCGGTCGAAGCCCTTGCCCTCGTTGTTCGGGATCTCCTTGCTGGAGCCGTCCGACTCACCCGGCGGCTTCACCCAGACGTACGCGTCGATGCCCGCAGCCGGGTTCGCCCGGGGCCGCTCACCGAGACCGGCGCCGGCCTGGTTGCACCAGTTGCCGAGGTGGGCCCGGCGGTCGATGCGACCACCGTTGACGTAGGTGTCCACGCTGGTCATCGCGCCCGGCCCGGTGGGCCGCGCGGAGCCGCCCCAACCGTTGCGGGACGTGTCGATCAGCATGCCGATGTTCGAGTTGAAGCCCAACGAGACAAGCTTGCTCCGGAACGCCTGGGCGAAGGACAGCTCGTCGACGTAGTAGTTCCAGTCGACCCACTTGGACTGCCGCACCGTCTGGCCGTTCACGTTGTCGGTGACCTTGAAGTACGGCTCCTGCAACGCCGAGTAGTTGGCGGTGTTGGTGATGAAGCCGTGCACGTTGTTGACAGTGCTGCCGGAGGCGACGGCGGCGGTCTTCAGGATCTCGGCGGACGGGTTGAAGTTGCTGTCCCAACCGAGCCAGCCGTGGTGGCCGGCGTCGATGTAGTTGTAGACGTTGCCGATGGCGCCGAGCTTTGCCAGGGCGTAGCCGACGCCGTTCACGTACGCGCCGTTGGCCTTGACCGTGTCACACATGACCGTGCCACCGGGCTGACCCGAGGTGTTGGTGACCAGGTTCGGCAGCGAGTCGATCTCGATGATGTTGATGATCCGCAGGTTGCGGTACTTCGACTCACCCTGGATCGCGGCGATCGGGTCGATGTACTGGGCCTTGTACTTGGGCAGCTCGTCCGGGCCCAGCTCGCCGTTGGAGGCGAGCGCGGAGCAGTCCCGGCCGGGCAGGTTGTAGATCACGAACTGGATGTAGCCGGCGCCCTGGCGCAGCGCCTCGTCCAGGTGGTCACGCACACCGAACGCGCCGTTCGAGCTGCTGTCCGGGGTGCCGTTGATCGCGGCGATCCGGTCCAGCCAGATGGCGGTGGGGTTGCTGGAGACCCGGCTTCCGCCGGGCTCGGCGTCCGCCTTGGCCTTCCACTCCGGGTTCACGTAACCCGGCACCCCGACGTACGGGTTGTCCACCTTCTGTCCAGGCGGCGGGCTCGTCGGCGGCGCGGAGGTGGGCGGCGCGGACGTCGGCGGCACGTCGGTCGGCGGCACGGAGGTCGGCGGCACGGAGGTCGGGGTGACACCGCCGTTGCAGACCACGCCGTTGAGGGTGAACGAGGTCGGCTTCGGGTTGCTGCCGCTCCAGGCGCCGTTGAAGCCGAGGGTCGCCGACGCGCCGGCGGCGAGGGTGCCGTTGTAGGACATGCTCCGGGCGGTCACCTGGCTGCCGGACTGGCTGAACTCGGCCGACCAACCCTGCTGCACCCGCTGGCTGGAGTTGGGGAAGGTCCAACCCAGCGTCCAACCGTTGACCGGGTCGCCGAGGTTCTTGACGGTGATGCTCGCGGTGAAGCCGCCGGCCCAGTCGTTCGTCGTGTAGCCGATCTCGCACTGCGTCGCGGCCTGCGCCGCCGTAACCGGAATCGTTACCAACCCACCGGCGACCAGGGCACCCGCGCCGGCGAGCGCGAGGGCCCGGCGTGGGCCGGACAGCCTTCTCCACACATTCATGCCACTGATCTCCTTGGGCGAGACCGGGCCCACGTACGGCCCGGCGAGACGGCCCGGTGAGCGTCCTGCACGGACGGCCGCCGGCGCCAACGGGATTCTTTCGGGGACGCCCGACCCGGACGGGCGATGGTGGTGGTGGTGCACGACCGACACGGCGGCCGGTCGAACGGCGGCGGGATGTCGCCCCGGTGAACCGGGTGCCCTCGACTGCCTGCCTGCGCGGTGTGGCTCCCCGAACCGCGTGCGCCGATTCTTACATGGGAGCGCTTCCATGGCAATGGCTCGATGCATGGAGGCGAGGTCAGCGCGCGGTTCGGTTTCGGACGATACCCCCGAGTCCGCCCGAGCAGCACGTACCCGACCGGCCCGGGCGCTACCGGATGCCCGAGCCGGGCGGGCACGACGGGCGAGGAACGCCGTGCCGCACCCGCGGGAGCCCGGGGCGCCCGAGAAGACGCGCGCCGCAGTGAAAGCCGCGTAGCACCCCTTCACCTCTTACCCGCACCAAAGGTCAAAACGCGAATCTTTCACTTCATAAGTCATGAAACGGTCTAACGTCGGTCTTAGCTCGGTTGTCGCCGGGCTCAGGACAACAGGGATGGAGTGACGCAGGTCATGGCTAAGAAGATGCTCGGGAAGGTCGTCGCGGGCGCCGCGCTCGGCGGCGCATCGCTCCTGGTGTTCGCACCGGGGATCGCCTACGCCAACGGCCACGACGACGGCAAGGACCACGACGGCAAGGTCTACGCCAAGCCGCACGTCGTCAAGGCCGGCGAAGAGGTCAAGCTCCTCGAGATCTGCCCGGATCGGCAGGAGCACGCGTTCGTGTGGTCCAAGGTCACCGGCAAGGTCAAGCTCGATCCGGCGAAGGAAGACCGGGGCGAGGACCGCGAGTGGGGCGA
The DNA here is from genome assembly GCF_040647875.1 of Micromonospora sp. NPDC049230. Lineage (NCBI taxonomy): Bacteria > Bacillati > Actinomycetota > Actinomycetes > Micromonosporales > Micromonosporaceae > Micromonospora > Micromonospora sp. NPDC049230. The sequence goes on along the minus strand of NZ_JBEZCZ010000006.1, from coordinate 230,470 downwards.
GGAGGAGGACTCCTACGACCACGAAGACGGCAAGGACGAGCACGGCAAGGACGACGAGGGCAAGGACGAGCACGGCAAGGACGACAAGGGCAAGGACCACGAGGGCAAGGACGAAAACGGCAAGGACGACAAGGGCAAGGACGAGCACGGCAAGGACGACAAGGGCAAGGACCACGAGGGCAAGGACGAAAACGGCAAGGACGACAACGGCAAGGACCACGAGGGCAAGGACGACGAGGGCAAGGACAAGTCGCAGCCCGGTGGCCAGGGTGGCGGCGCTGCCGCCGACGCCTACGAGGACGAGGGCAGCAAGGACTGGAAGGGCGAGGAGCACGGCCAGGACGCGGATGACAACCGCGACGAGAAGGACTGGGGCTCCAAGGACGAAGACAAGAAGGACTGGGAGTCCAAGGACGAGCACGGCTCGGACGAGGGCCGCGACGAGCACGGCTCCGACAAGGGCCGCGACGAGCACGGCTCGGACAAGGGCTGGGACTCCAAGGACAAGGACGAGG